>JAFXDY010000104.1 GCA_017521105.1 Treponema sp. | reverse complement strand
TCTTATGCAGTAACACCATTCCACACAGTAGATAAATATGCAGAACTTGCAAAAACTTATGCAGAATTCGGTGCAGATTCAATCTGTATTAAAGATATGTCTGGTCTTTTAAAACCATTTGATGCTTATGATTTAGTAAAAGCAATCAAAGCAAAAGTAGATTTGCCAGTAGAAATTCACACACACTCAACTACAGGTCTTTCTGTTGCAACATTGTTAAAAGGTGCAGAAGCTGGTGCTGACTGGCTTGATACAGCAATTTCTTCTATGTCTATGGGTACATCTCACTCACCAACAGAAACAATCGTAGAAATGCTTAAAGGTACAGACATGGATACTGGCCTTGATACAGCAGCATTACTTGAAGTTGCAGCATATTTCCGCGAAGTTCGTAAACACTATTCATCACTTGAATCTTCATTCTTAGGTGCAGATACTCGTATTCTCCTTTCACAAGTTCCAGGTGGAATGCTTTCTAACCTCGAAAGCCAACTTAAACAACTTGGTGCAGGAGACAAAATGGACGAAGTTCTTGCAGAATTACCAAAAGTTCACAAAGATGCAGGTTACGTTCCATTAGTAACACCAACATCACAAATTGTTGGTACACAAGCTGTATTTAACGTAGTTCAAGGTCGTTATAACATGATGACTCAAGACTTTAGAAACCTTTTAGTAGGAAAATTCGGTGCTTTGCCAACAGATGCAAATCCAGAATTGGTAAAAAAAGCTCTTGAACAAAACAAAATGGATCAAGTTGTTACTTGCCGTCCTGCTGACCTTATTGAACCAGAATGGGACAAAATGGTTGCAGAATCAAAAGCTAACGGTGGAGACGGTTCAGACGAAGATGCATTAACTTATGCAATGTTCCCTAACGTAGCTCCAAAATTCTTTGCAGAAAGAGCAAAAGGTCCAGTTGATGCTGCAAGTACATTTGCTAAAAAAGAAACTCCAGCTGCTGCTGCAAAAGAAAACAAAGGTGGTTCATATACAATCAATGTAAACGGAACAGCTTATAATGTTACAACAGGTCCTGCTGGGGATAATATGAGCGTAAACGTAAACGGAACAGCTTATAATGTAACATTCGGTGCTGCAGGGGTTGCTCCTGTTGCTGTTGCTCCAGCTGCTACAACAACAGTTGTAACTGGCGGAACAGATATTAAAGCTCCAGTTGCTGGAACATTATTACGCCATGCAGTTTCTGAAGGTGCAAATGTTAAAAAAGGTGATACAGTAATCATCGTAGAATCTATGAAGATGGAACTTGAAGTAAAAGCTCCTGCAGATGGAAAAATTTCATTTACAGTTCAACCAGGAACACAAATCACAGCAGATCAAGTAATTGCTTCTTTAGGCGGAACTGTTGTAGTTCAACAAGCAGCTCCAGTTGCTGCGCCTGCTGCAAGTGCTGCCCCAGCTGCTGCTCCTGTAGTATCAGGTGGTACAGATGTAAAAGCTCCTGTTGCTGGAACTTTGCTTAAACATGTTGTAGCTAACGGTGCAAATGTTAAAAAAGGTGATACAGTAATTATGGTAGAATCTATGAAAATGGAACTTGAAGTAAAAGCTCCTGCTGATGGAACAATCAACTTTACAGTTCAACCAGGTTCTCAAATTGCTGCAGACCAAGTAATTGCTACAATTGGTGGTTCTGTTGCACAAGCAGCTCCAGTTGCCGCTCCTGTTGCTCCTGCACAACCAGCAGCTCCAGTTCAAGCTGCTCCTGCAGCCTCTGTAGGTGGAACACCAGTAAAAGCTCCTGTTGCTGGAACTTTATTAAAATATGTAGTTTCAGAAGGTGCATCTGTAAACGCAGATACAACAATCATTATGATTGAATCAATGAAAATGGAACTTGAAGTAAAAGCTGGTAAAGCTGGTAAAGTTCATTTTGTTGCTCAACCAGGAAGTCAAATCTCTCAAGATATGACATTGGCTGAAATTCAATAATATAAAGTTTTAGAATTAGGAAATTATTATGAATGATTTATTAAAAAAATCTAATGATAAAATTAAAGCACTTAGAATTTGTGCAGTAATGTGTTTAATTGCAACTGTACTTTCTTTAGCTGGATGTGGAGCTACAAAAAATAGTTCTTCATCATCAGCAAAAAGTGCTGGTAGTATTGTAATTAAAGGTTCTGAAGGAATTAAACCAATTTCTGTTTCAAGTTTCTTTACAAATGTTGCAAAGAATACTGGTATTTATAAGATGATTCATAATCCTACACCAGCAGAAATTGCAGAAGAAGAAGCTGTAAAACACAGAATTGAAGAAGAAAAAGAAAAACAAGCTTTGCAAGCCGCTGAAGATTTAAAAAATAATCCAATTCCTGGTTGGCAACGCTTAATTATGCTTGCAATAGGTTTCTTAATTGTATACCTTGGTGCAGCAAAAGGTTTTGAACCATTACTTTTAATTCCAATTGGTTTTGGTACAATTCTTGTAAATATTCCTGGTGCTGGAATGGGAAGTGCTCCAGACGGAATGCTTCATATTATTTACAGTGCAGGTGTTGGAAACGAATTCTTCCCAATGCTCATCTTTATGGGAATTGGTGCAATGACAGACTTTGGTCCATTAATTGCTAACCCTAAAACAGCATTACTTGGTGGAGCTGCTCAATTAGGTGTATTTGCTACATTGTTTGGTGTTGCTTTAATGAACTACATTCCTGGAATTGACTACAACTTAAAACAAGCTTGTGCAATTGCTATTATTGGTGGTGCAGACGGTCCTACATCAATTTATGTATCTGGAAAATTAGCTCCAGAATTAATGGCTGTAATTGCTGTTGCAGCATATTCTTACATGGCTTTAGTTCCAATGATTCAGCCACCAATTATGAAGTTGCTTACTTCTAAAAAAGAACGCTGTATTAAAATGAAACAACTTCGTGTTGTATCAAAAACAGAAAAGATTTTGTTCCCATTACTTCTTTTAGTTGTAACAATTTTATTGTTGCCTCCTGCTGCTCCATTAATTGGTATGCTTGCATTTGGTAACTTTATTAAAGAAATTGGTTGTGTGCAACGTCTTTCAAAAACTGTAGAAAACGAAATGATGAACATTGTTTCAATTTTGCTTTCTTTAGGTGTTGGTTCACAAATGACACCAGAAAAAATTATGAATTTCAATTCTATTGGAATTATTATTCTTGGTTTACTTGCATTTACAATTGCTACAACTGGTGGATTGCTCATGGCAAAATTGATGAACCTTTTCTTAAAAGAAAAAATCAACCCACTTATTGGTTCAGCTGGCGTTTCTGCTGTTCCAATGGCAGCTCGTGTTGCAAACAAAGTTGGTATGGAAGAAGATCCTTCTAACTTCTTGTTAATGCATGCTATGGGACCAAACGTTTCTGGTGTAATTGGTACAGCTATTGCAGCCGGAGTATTTATTTCTACTTACGGTATGTAATTCTTACAATCAATAAACAAACAAAAAAAGGCACAGATTTTCAAAAATCTGTGCCTTTTTTTGTATAAAAATATAATATTACTATTGACATAATACTATATATTGTATAATATATAAATATAAATAATATTATACAAGGAGGTTCCGATGGTTTTTACAGCGGGCTCTGCGTTGTTAGATGCTGTTGTTCTTTCTGTTGTAAGCTTGGAAGGAACTTACGGCTATAAAATTACGCAAGATGTCCGAGAAATTATGGAAGTTTCTGAAAGTACTTTATATCCTGTTTTGAGAAGACTTCAAAAAGATAATTACTTAGAAACTTATGATATGGAATTTCAAGGAAGGAATCGTCGTTATTATAAGATTACTTCCAATGGAATGATTTTATTAGATCAATATAGAAGAGAATGGGCTTCATTTAAAAGTGGAGTAGATAAAATTCTTTTAGGAATTGAAAAAGATGGAGAAAAATAAAATGACAAGAGATGAATATTTAGCAGAATTAAAATTAAAATTAAGTTCACTTTCACAAGATGAACTTAACGAAGCAATGCAATATTATTCAGATTATTTTGATGAAGCAAATGATGATGAAAAAGTAATGGCAGAACTTGGTTCACCAGAAGAATTATCAAAAGTAATTGTAGAAAAATTTGCAAATGTTTTGGTAAAAAAAGAAGATATAAAATCAGAAGAAAAAGATACAGAATCAACAGTACAAGCAACAGATGGGTTATACTTTGAATTTGATAAGAAAAAAGTAAAAAATGTTTCTTTTAATTTTGGTGCGGCTCAAGTTATTGCAATTTCTGGTAAAAAACTTTCCTTTGAAACTCGTGGCATTTCCTCAGGTGCATTTAATTGTTCAATAAATTCTGAAGGAACTTTGATTGTAAATAATGAAAAAAGAATTAATTTAAATTTCTTTTCTCATCAACGCAATGTAAGGGTTGTTCCAAAAATTTTAGTAACAATTCCAGAAGGTTTTGCAATTGGTCATCTTAAAATTAGTGTTGGTGCAGGTTCTTTTGAAACAAAAAATATAAATTTAAAATATAATAGCGCAAACATTTCTGTTGGTGCTGGTAATTTAGTTTTGAATAATATATATGGAGGTTCTGCTAACATTAGTTGTGGAATGGGTAATCTTCAGTTAGCTGGCACTATGACTGGTTCTACAAATATTGACTGTGGAATGGGGGCTGTAAAGTTGTCATTAACAGGAAATCAAGATGATTATTCTTATGATGCTAAAGTTGGGCTTGGTGATTTTAGATTTAATTCAGAAAAAAGAAGTGGTGTAGGACAAGTTCAAAAAAGTAGAAAAGAGAATAATTTTTCTGTAAATTGTGGTATGGGAAGTGTTGTTATAGAAATGAAACAATAACAAAAAAATAAATCTAAAGGAGTAAAATAAAATGGCAAAAAAATTAAGAAAATCAAATAAAAATAAAATGGTAGCTGGTGTTTGTGGTGGCGTTGCAGAATATTTTAATATTGATCCAACAGTTGTGCGTTTAATATTTGTTATACTTGGATTGTTAAGAGGATCTGGATTATTAATTTATATAATTGCAGCAATTGTTATGCCTTCTGCAGTTGAAAATTTTGAAACAGCATCAGATGATGAGGTAAATAATTTAAAAAGTGCTAATGTAGATTCTTCAGAAACAAAAAATCAAAAGTTACATTCTGATGAAGAGTTTGAAAGTTACTTTAAAAAAGACTAAAAACAAGGTCTTTAAAAATAAATAAAATTTATCAAAAAATCTATCATAAAGTAAAAAAATTTTATAGCATAAAAAAAAATGTATGATATAATAATACTATTATGGTAGATTTAAAGATAAACAAAACGTTACGAGCTGTAATAATTGCTGTTTTGGTGATTGTTCTGTTTTTCGTAATTAGAAGCCTTTTTCCTGAAAAAAGTTTTAGTGAAAAGTATGAAGGTTTTGATTTGTCTTCATTGGCAAGTAAGGAATCTGAAACTCGCACTTATGCAGAGTATTTAGATTTTTATTCAAGTAAAAAGCCTGCAAATGATACTGTTTCAGTAGATATTTTTGCTTATGATGAAGCTAAATCTTATGGTACTAGCATTAATACTGATTATCATGGTAAAAAAGTTGTTCTTACAGAAGACCGTTCTTCTGTAACTTGGTATGTAGATGTACAAAATGAAGGTTTTTACAATGTTTCAATGGAATATATTGCTGTTCCTTCTAGAAATGTTGAAATGGAACGTATTTTGTATATTAATGGTGAAGTTCCTTTTACAGGTGCAGATGTTTTGTCTTTCTCTCGTTTGTGGAAAGACGGTGGTGAAATCAAATATGATAACCAAGGTAATAGTATTCGTCCTGCACAAGTGGAATTTTATGATTTTCAAACTGTAAGATTTAAAAGTGATTTAGGTTACGAAGTAGATCCTTATCGTTTTTATCTTAAAAAAGGTATAAATGAAATTACTTTTGAATCGACAAATGAACCAATTGCAATTTCAAGTTTTGAATTTGTTCCTTTTGAAAAATATGATTCTTATGAACAATATTTGGCAAAACAAAAATCAAAACCAGAAAATTTTAATGCAGATATAGAATCAATAAAAGTTCAAGGTGAAACAGCAATTGCTCGTTCAGATCCTTCTCTTTTTGCTCGTTATGATCGTTCTTCTCCTATTACAGAACCTTATAATGTAAAAAATACAGTTTTAAACTATATTGGTGGTGACTCTTGGCGTTCTTCTGGTCAGTGGATTGAATGGGAAGTTGATATTCCACAAGATGGATGGTACAACATTGCTGTTCAAGCTCGTCAGTTATTCCAACGTGGTTATGTAGCATGTCGTTCAATTTATATTGACGGAAAAATTCCAATGCAAGAAATGAAAACTGTTGGCTTCCCTTATTCTTCAGATTGGAAAACTACAGTTCTTTCAGATTCAAATAATGAACCAGTTGATTTATTCCTTACAAAAGGTAAGCATAAAATTCGTATGGAAGCAACTCTTGGTGAAGTTGGTGTAATTGTAAATGATTTACAAGATAGTATTTACAGATTAAACAAAATGTATCGTACAATTCTTGTATTAACAGGTACAACACCAGACCCATATCGTGATTATGAAATTCACAAAGTTTATCCAGAAGTTGTAGATGCAATGTTATTAGAAAGTCGCAGACTCTATAAAGCTGTTGATGATTTTGTAAAAATTACAGGACAAAAAACAGATAAAGTTGCCATTGCAGAAACTCTTGCTGTTCAACTTGAACAATTCTATAAACTTCCAGATAGAATTACTAAGAGTTTTGCAAACTTTAAATCAAATATTTCTACTTTAGGAAGTTCTTTGCTTACATTAACAGAAACAAAAATGGATGTTGACTATATTGAATTCATCCCTGTTAATAAAAAAGTTCAAAAAAATCAGGCTAATTTCTTCCAAAAAGCTAAGCATGAAATTGTTTCATTCGTAACATCATTCTTTGTGGACTCTTCTCAATTAGGAAACGTTTATGACGAAGATGATGATCACTTAATTGAAGTATGGATTGTAACAGGTCGTGACCAAAGTACAATTCTTAAAAATATGGTTGATGATAGCTTTACTCCAACAACAGGTATCAAAGTAAACGTAAAACTTATTGCAATGGATGCATTGTTAAATGCTGTTGTTGCTGGTAATGGTCCTGATATTGTAATCTCTGCAGATAGAACAAAACCTGTTGATTATGCGTTACGTAGTGCAAACGTAAACTTAAGACGTTTTGAAGATTGTGATGAAGTGTTAAAAGCTTTTTATCCAAGTGCTTACGAACCATATGTGTATGATAACGGATTATATGCTCTTCCAGAAACTCAAACATTCAATCTTTTGTTCTACAGAAAAGATATTCTTGAACAATTGGGTGTTGAAGTTCCTAAAACATGGGACGATTTAATCGCTGTTCTTCCAACATTACAAGGAAATAATCTTGATGTAGGTATTCCATTCCCAAATATTCAGTTGCCAGATATGAGAGCATTCTACACAATGATTTATCAAAACGGTGGTGTTATCTATAATGAAAAAGGTACAAAAACTTTAATTGATAGCGAACCTGGTATTGCAGCATTTAAAGCATATACAAGTCTTTATAACAGTTATGGATTACCTACAATTTACGACTTCTTGTCTCGTTTCCGTTCAGGAGAAATGCCTCTTGGTGTAGCAGATTATACAACATACAATACATTTGCTGTTTCTGCTCCAGAAATTCGTGGACTTTGGGATTTTACATATATTCTTGGAACAGAACGTGTAGATAGCAATGGAAATACATATATAGATAGAACAAATGGTTCTGATGGTGTTTGTACTATGATGATTAAAAAAGGTATGGATATGGATGATCTTAAATCTATTTTGGGTAAAACAGATTATGCATATAGCAAACAAGATGGTACAGCCTTAGATTCATCTCTATTTGAAAGTGTAGATGAAAAAACATTAAAAGCAGTTCTTAAAAATGAACAACGTATGAGTGATTCATGGGAATTTATGAAGTGGTGGGTATCTACAGATATTCAGTTACGTTTTGGTCGCGAAATGGAAGCTTTGTTAGGTTCTTCTGCTCGTTATGCAACAGCAAACGTAGAGGCATTAAAACAACTTTCTTGGAGTTCAAGACAACTTGATGTTTTACAAACTTCATTAAAAGAATCTCGTGGTTTACCAGAAGTTCCAGGTAGTTATTTTACTCCTCGTCACGTTGTAAATGCTACTCGTAAAGTAATTAATGAAAAGGATGACCCTCGTGAAACATTAATTGATTACACTCGTAAAATTAATGAAGAGTTACTCCGTAAACGCCAAGAATTTAACTTGGTTATTGAGGAATAGGAGATAGGTATGAGTGAATTGATGAATAAATATATCAATAAGAAGAAGATTGAATTATCTGACGCAGCTCGTAAAGCAAGAATAATGAAATATTGTTATTTCTTTTTGCTCCCTTATGCTGTTTTATTTATAACATTTAATATTCTTCCTATTATCAACTCAATTTATTATGGTTTTACAGATTTTAATATTTTGGAAAAGGCTGAATTTATTGGTGCAAGAAACTATATAAATCTCTTTTTGCAAGATGAAGTATTCCAAACTTCTGTAAAAAATACATTTTTGATTGCTGTAATTACAGGTCCTGTAGGATATATTATTGCGTTTATTTTTGCATGGCTTATTAATGAACTTCCAAAATGGATTAGAACATTAGTTGTATTGTTTTTCTATACACCATCTATTTCTGCTTCGGCATACTTAATTTTTGGAACAGTATTCCGTGATGATGCAAATGGTTGGGTTAATGCAAAATTAATGAGTTGGGGAATTGTTTCTCAGCCAGTAATGTTCTTTACAGATCCAGCAAATGGTTTAAAAGTAATTATCCCTATTATCTTGTGGACTTCGCTTGGTACTGGGTTCTTGTCATTCGTTGCCGGATTAAAAGGTATTGAAAAGTCTCAATACGAAGCTGGTTACATTGATGGAATTCAAAACCGTTGGCAAGAATTATGGTTTATTACACTTCCAAATATGAAACCAATGTTGTTATTTGGTGCAGTTATGCAAATTACAACAGCATTTAACGTTTGTGATATTCCAAGAAACCTTGCTGGTTACCCAAGTACAGACTATTACGCTCGTACTGTTGTAACTCACTTGTTCGACTATGGTTATCAACGTTTTGAAATGGGATACGCGTCTGCAATTGCGACGGTATTGTTCCTTGCTATGATTATTTGTAACAAAATAATTCAAGCTGCTCTTAACAGAGTTGGACACTAATAGGGGTATAAAATGAAACGAAAAAATCAGGCTATTTTAGAAGGTCCAACAATCCATCACTATAAATTCCGCAGAAAACCTAACCGTTCTCTTGCTGGTGATATTGGAATTTATATATTTTTAGCATTTTTCTCTGTTGTAATGGTTTTCCCATTGGTGTTTAATATTGCCAGTGCATTAAAACCACTTGATGAATTGTTTAAATTCCCTCCAGACTTTTTCCCTCGTAGACCAACATTAGACAACTTTTCTGATTTGTTGGTTACAATGAGTCAGTCTTGGATTCCTTTTTCAAGATATATTTTTAATACTTTATTTGTAACTATAGTAGGTACATTGGGACACGTTCTTATTGCGTCAATGGCAGCTTACGTTTTGGCTAAATATAACTTTCCACTTGGAAACTTATTCTTTAGAGTTGTAGTTGTTGCTTTGATGTTTAGTGGATATGTAACTTCAATTCCACAATATTTAATTATGTGTCGCTTGCATATTGTAGATACATTCTGGTCTTTAATTCTTCCTGCATTCTCTGCACCAATTGGTTTGTTCCTTATGAAGCAATTTATGGAAGGATTACCAATGTCTTTGATTGAAGCAGCTAAAATTGACGGCGCTAGCGAATGGAAAATCTTCATTAGTTTAGTAATGCCAAACGTAAGACCTGCATGGCTTACAATTTCAATTTTCTCTGTTAACTCTTTGTGGAATAACCCTGCAAATGCTTTTATCTATACAGAAAGCAAAAAAATGTTGAGTTATGCTTTAACACAAATTCAACTTGGTGGTATTGCTCGTACAGGTCAAGCTGCTGCAGTTCAAGTTGTTACATTCGTTGTTCCTATTTTCTTCTTTATCTTGTCACAAAGTCAGATTATGGAAACAATGGCATCTTCAGGACTTAAGGATTAAGCGTATGATGAGTAGAAAAAAAATATTTATATTATTAACAAGTCTAATCGCTTTTAGCACAGCACTTTTTGCAAAAGGTGATACATACACTTATGACTATTGGAGCAAAATTGAAAAATCTCCAGACGTTTATACAGTTTCTGATGTTGTGTATGCAGATGACTTAAAATTAGATGTTCCATTAAAGAATCCAACAAACTTATTCTGTAATGGAAATATTGTATATGTGTTAGATACAGACAATAATCGAATTATTGAACTTGAATACACAGAAAAAAGAATTCTTGAATTTCGCAGAGTTATAGACAGATTCTATTCCAATGGTGAAGTTGCTGGAACTTTTTCAGGACCAAAAGATCTTTTTGTTACTGAAGATAATTGTTTCTTTATTGCAGATACAAAAAATGGTCGTGTATTAAAGTTAGATCAAGATTTAAATCTTATTTTTACACTTTATGAACCAGATGATCCAACTTATGAAAAGGGTAAGGAATTTTTACCAGAAAAAGTTGTTGCTGATGTAAAAGGTCGTGCTTATGTTTTGGCAAAAAACGTAAACAAAGGTTTCATAAAATACGATTATGATGGAAGCTTTACAGGTTTTTATGGTGCAAGTGATGTAGTGTATAACTTTATTGATATGCTCTGGAAAAGATTTTTCTCTACAAGAGCACAACGAGAACAAATGTTATCTTTTGTTCCTACAGAATACGCAAATGCTTATATTGACCATGAAGGATTCATCTATGCTGTTACAAAAACATTTAATGAATGGGATTTGTTATCTGATAAAGCAAAACCTTTAAGAAAATTAAATGCTTTAGGTGATGATATTCTTGTAAAAAATGCTGAATACTTGCCAATTGGTGATCTTCAATGGAATAATGCTGCTGGTATTAAAGATCCATCTAAATTTGCAGATATTACTGTTTTAGATAACGATGTTTATTTAGCAATTGACGAAAGTCGTGGTCGTGTTTTTGGTTATAATAACCAAGGATATTTGTTATTTGCATTTGGTGGAAGAGGTAATATTGACGGTCACTTCCGTATGCCTGCTGCAATTGAACATGTTGGTAAAGATTTATTTGTTTTGGATTCGATGAATGCTTCAATTACAGTATTTACACCAACACCATTTGGCGAATTAATTTATCAAGCAACTGAACAATATGCTGTGGGTGCTTATGATGATTCTGCACGTACTTGGGAAGAAGTTCTTAAATATAACGGAAACTATGATTTGGCTTATATTGGATTAGGAAAATCTTATTTACGTCAAGACAGATTCAAAGAAGCAATGGATTGTTTTGAACTTAAAAAAGATAGAAAGAATTATTCAAAAGCTTTCATGTATTACCGTAAAGAATGGATTGAAGCTAATATCGGTTGGGTATTTGGCTTGATTATTGCAATTATTGTTGTGCCATTTATTATTAGTAAAATATTGGCATTTAAACGGGAGCTTGAATCATTATGAGTTATGTAGTAGAAAAATTTAAGGTTTTTGGGAAAAAAGAAACATACTTAAAGTTTTTAAATACTCTTAAATATTCTTTGTATGTAATTTTTCACCCAGCTGATGGTTTCTGGGATTTGATTCACGCTAAACGTGGTTCATATTCTGCAGCCAATTTTATTGTAATTCTTACATTGCTTACTCATGTTTGGAAATTAAGATTTACAAGTTTTATTGTTTTGGATGTAAATTGGGAAGAAGTTAACATTTTTATGGAATTTGCCACAATTCTTCTTCCATTAGCAATTTTCTGTATTTGTAACTGGGCAACCACAACGTTGTTCGATGGTAAAGGTAAACTTGGTGATGTTTATATGGGAACAGCTTATGCTTTAACTCCATATCCATTAATTCAAATTCCTATTATCATTTTGAGTAATTTTGTAACAATTGAAGAAGCTGCTTTCTACAATGTAGGAAATACAGTGTCTTTCCTTTGGTGTGGTATGTTGCTAATTATGGCAATGATGATGATTCATCAATATAGCTTTGGTAAAACACTTGCTTTTGCATTCATTACTATTTTTGCTATGTTGGTATTTATCTTCATTATGCTTTTATTCTTTAGTATGATTTCACAAGGAATTGCATACTTTATTTCACTTGGTCGTGAAGTAGTGTTCAGATTGAACTGATGCAGAGGATTTAATTATGGAAAAGAAAGAAAAAACAATTAAAACACCAAAAGCACCAAAGACTCCAAAGGAAAAGAAAGCAAAAGCTTCAAAATACCCAGAATGGTATATTGGTCGTCCAAAACCAATGAAGACAAAAACTTTTGAATTCCATAAACCAACAGCTAAGTTTTATGTTGGCCTAGGTTTTACTTTGGCAATTTTGGGATTTTTAACTTATATAGTACTTCGTCTCATTCAAGTTGGATCTGTTATTCAACCTGAATTTGAATTTTATGAATATTCAGACAAAACACCAGAGACTTTTGTTTTAGAAAATGATTATCTAAAATTAGAAATGGATTCTAAAACAACACAGTTTACTGTTTTGCAAAAAAACACAGGGAAAGTTTGGCGTTCAAATCCTGAAGATGCACAACAGGATCCTATAGCTTTGACAAAAGAAAAAAATAATATGATGTCAACTTTCTTGATTAAATATTCAACTCAAAATGGTACAGATGAAATTTACGATACTTATGGATACAGTATTAAACGTAATTTTTATAATTTGAATAAAGCAAATAATGAAATTACAGTTAATTACACAATTGGGCAGATGGATCGTGAATACATTTTTCCATTAGCAATTTACGGTAAAGAACTTGCAAAATGGCAAGAAGGTTTAACAAAGAGCCAACAAAATGCATTAGCTCGTTCTTATCATAAATACAGTGTTGAAACAATTAGAGATCCTAATGAATTGGAAGCAATGTTAACAAAATATCCAGAAATGGAAGATGATGACATTTATTTAGTATTCGAAAATATTAAAAAATTCCAAAAAGAACAAACAGAAGAATTGTTTGCAAAACAAGGTTATACATATGATGATTATTTACGTCATAAAGAACTTTACAAGGAAGTAAACATTAAAGAAATGCCTGCTTTCTGTATTTCTGTAAAATACAAATTAGAAAAAAATGATCTTATTGTAACAATTCCTTTTGATGAAATTGCATACCGTGTAAAATATCCACTTATTCAAATTTCAGTATTACCATATTTTGGTGCTGGTGGATCTTCTGATGAAGGTTTCTTATTTGTTCCAGAAGGTGGTGGTGCCGTAATTAACTTTAATAATGGAAAAGTAAAACAAAATGGTTATTATGCAGATGTTTATGGTTGGGATACAGCTGTAGATAGAAAAGCTGTTATTACAGAAACAAAAGCTGCATTCCCAGTATTTGGTGTTTCTAATGGAAACAGTAGTTTTATTTCTATTATTGAAAATGGTGCAGAATATGCTGGTGTAACAGCAGAAATTGCTGGAAAACTTGGTAGTTACAACTATGCTCGTGCAGATTATACAATGTTGCATAGAGAACAATATGAAATTACTTCAAGAAATATTGACTCACAGTTCTCTTATGAACCAAATTTACCAAAAGGTGAACAAATCAAACAAGTTTTCAAATTTGTAGATAGTTCTTCTTATGTGGATATGGCAAAATCTTACAGGGATTATTTATTCAAAGGTAATAAAAAACAAAAAGAAGATAGTGTTCCTGTAACAGTAGAACTTGTAGGTGCAATTGAAAAAGTTCAGCAAGTTCTTGGTATGCCAAAAACAAAACCATTTAAATTAACAGATTATAATGAAGCTGGTGAAATTATTTATGAAATTGATAGTCTTGGAATTAAAAATGTTAATTACAAATTATCAGGTTTCATTAATGGTGGTGTAAAGCCAACTTTATTAAAGAAAATTAAATTTATTAAAGCTCTTGGTGGAAAATCAGACTTTAATAAGTTTGTAAAAGATACAAAAGAAATTTCTGCAAATCTTTATTTGGATTCTTCTGTACAATCAGCTTATCGTTCTGGTATGTTAAAAGGATTTAATAAATACAAACATTCTTCAAGATTTGTTAGTGATGAATTGTGTGAACTTTATGAATATTCTCCATTATGGTATGGAAAAATGAAAGATGAAGATTCATACTTCTTAGTAAATCCTGCTTTGGCTGCTCTTGGATCTGATAATTTAGCAAAAACTGCTAAAAAATTTGGTCTTAAAGGTATTTCATACAAAGATAATGGTAGTCAATTAGCTGCAGATTATAATGATAGAAATCTTATTACTCGTGGTGTATCTAAACAAATGCAAATAGACAAAATGAAGTCTATTAATGAACAAGATTTAGGAATTATTGTTAATTATGGTAATGACTATGCTCTTGATTATGTAGATTTTGTTACAAATATGCCATTGCATGGTAATAGTTACGCAATTATTGATTATTCTGTTCCATTCTATCAAATTGCTTTACATGGAAATGTAGATTACTCTGGTAAATCAATTAACTTAAGTTATGATATTACACAGTCAATTTTGGAAGCTGCAGAAACTGCATCTGCACTTTCATTTACATTCATGAAAGCAAGCGAAACAGAATTGCATGACACTTCATACACAGAATATTATTCAGCATCATTTGCTCCTTGGAAGACACGTTTTGCTCAACTTTATTCTGATTATAACAAAGAAATCTCTAAAGTTTATAATTCAAAAATTGATAACCACAAATATGTTACAGAACAAGTTACTCAAACAAAATTTGATAACGGATATTCTGTTCTTGTAAACTTTGGATATACAGATTTCGTTACAGCTTCTGGAATTAAAGTTCCAGCACGTAACTACAAAGTAGTGAAGGTGGAGGAGTAAAATGAGAAAAAAGACAATTGGGCTAACAAGTAGACGTGCCTTTTATGGTTATCTCTTTATTTTGCCATTCGTTTTAGGTTTTATCTTTTTTATGGTAAAACCTTTGTGCCAGTCTTTAAATATGGCATTTTCAGAAGTAGGAATCTCAAATGAAGGTTTTAGCATTGTTTGGAATGATTTTGCTAACTTTAAAAGAGCATTCCTTATTGATCCTGATTTTAATAGATTGATTACTGAATCTGTAACACAAATGCTTTATAGATCCATAGCAACAATTGTATTCAGTTTCTTTGTTGCATTGTTGCTTAATCAAAAATTTAAAGGTAGAGCATTAGCTAGATCTATTTTCTTCCTTGCTGTAATTTTGTCTTCTGGTGTTTTGGTTGGTCTTGAATATAACAACACTTTGATGCAATCGTTAAAAGACACAATTGAAGAGGCTGGTGATGTAAATGTTATTACAGAAGTTTTGGAAGAAATTCTTGTTCCAGATAGTACAGGTGTAAATGGATTCAGTGGAAAGTTATTTAAAACACTTTTTGAAATTATTGATTCTATTTATGAAGTTGCTATGGCTTCTGGTATTCAAATTATTATCTTCCTTTCTGGATTGCAAAATATATCACCAAGTATGTACGAAGCTGCAGAAATGGAAGGTTGTACAGCATGGGAAAGCTTATGGAAAATTACAGTTCCAATGGTAAGTCCTTTAATGCTTGTATGTTGGGTATATACTATTGTTGACTTCTTTATGAAATCGGATAACTTAGTTATGGAAAAAATTAACGAACAGATGGTTGTTCAATTGAACTACGGATTCAGTTCGGCAATGGCTTGGATTTATTTTATTGTTTGTATGATATTAATTGGTTTAAGTTCATTGATTATTTCAAAGGTGGTTTACAACTATGACTAAAAAATCAAAAAATAAAACTCCAAAAACTTCAAAAGTTAATCAATTAGCTTTAGATACACGAAGTTTCTGGGAAAGAAATGAAGCTTCAAACGGTATTCTCTTAAACGAAACTATTAAAAAATATGCAATTTCTATTTTCCGTGGAATTTTGTTGTTTGGTATGTGTTTCATGATTTTGCAGCCACTTTTGAATAAAATTGCATTAAGTTTTATGGCTGAAAAAGATTTGTATGATACTACAATTATTTTAATTCCTAAAAACTTTTCGTTAAATAACTGGCGTGTAGCTGCAGATATGCTCAGCTACGATAAAACATTGTTTAATACTTTGTGGGTATCTGTTTTGGTATCTGTTATTGAAGTATTTATGTGTTGTCTTGTAGGATATGGTTTTTCAAGATTCCAATTCCCATTAAAACGTTTCTGGTTTTTCTGTGTAATTTTGGTAATTGTAATTCCTCCTCAGACAATTTCTACTTCGTTATTCTTGCACTTCCGATATTTTAATATTTTTGGTGCAACAGTTAACCTTCGTGGTTCAATTCTTCCATATATTATGTTGTGTATGGGATGTATGGGATTAAAGAATGGATTATATATTTTTATGATTCGCCAGTTCTTTATGGGATTCCCATTTGAGCTTGAAGAAGCTGCTTATGTTGACGGCTGTGGACCATTCAAAACATTCTTTAGAATTATGATTCCTGGTGCAAAACCTATTATTACATCATGTTTCTTATTCTCTTTTGTTTGGCAATGGACAGATAGTTTCTATTCATCATTATTCTTAGGAAGATTGCAACTTCTTTCAATCAACTTAGCTAGTATTATTGAAAGATTTGGTGCTTATCTTGCTATGCTCAATGGTGGTGGATCAACTCTTGCACCACAAGGATACGCAGAAGCTGTTCTATCTACTGGTATTTTGTTAGTAGTACTTCCTTTAGTACTCTTGTACTTGTTCTGTCAAAGATTGTTTGTAGAAAGCTTGGCAAGTACTGGTGTAAAAATGTAATTTTTAATAAAAAAAGAATTGCATTGTTTAAAATACATGCTATAATTATAAAATAAAATGGTAGATTGCTATAAGGCAAAATATTAAGGAGTAATTTTATGAAAAAAATTTCAAAAATTATGTTAGCTTTGACAGCTGTATGTGCTTTTGCAGTTGTTGGATGTAACAAAGGTGAAGGAGCTTCATCAGGTTCTAAATCAAAAAAAGAATACCAAGGTGTAAAAGCTCAAAAAGATCCAGCTACAAAGAAAATTTATGACTTTGGTGGTTTGGAAGTAACATTGTATGACTGGTGGTCAAATCCAGATGCTCCAGCTGCTTCAAAACAACAAGAAGATGAAAGAGCTTTCCGTCAATGGATGATGGATACATACAACTTCAAAGTTGTACAAAAAGATTTAGCTGGTTGGGGTGAACATCCAAACGAAGTAGCTAACTATTGTATTACAGGTGGAGATGATGCTCGTGCATTCTTTATTGATGGACGTTCTGCTTTCTCTGGATTAAAAGCTAACCTTTGGGCTGACTTGTCAAAAGTTCCTAACGTTGATTGGACAGACAAAAAATGGAACAAAGCTGTTCTTGGTGTAATGAAACAAGGTGATTCTTTCTATTGTTACCAAGTTGGTAAACCAGAACCACGTCACTGTATTTTCTGGAACAAACGTATTCTTGAAGAAAACGGTTTAGATCCAGATTTACCATATGATTTACAAAAAAATGGTGAATGGACATGGGAAAAATTCGAAGAACTTTGTCAAATATTAACAAAAGATACAGATAACGATGGTATTATTGACCAATATGCTATGGCTGGATTCAACTCTGAATTTGCTACACCAGCAATGTACTCAAATGGTGCTTGCTATGTAGGTGTTGATGCTAATGGTAAATATACACTTGAAGTAACTTCAGACAAAGCTTTAGAAGCATTGAACTGGGTTAACAAAATGTTCGTAAACTATCAAAAACCAGCTGGAGAAGGTGCAAGTTGGGATTACTTCAAAGCAGAATTCACAAATGGTAACGTAGCATTCTACAACAACCAAGAATATGATGCACAACCAAATGGTTTGTTAGCTAACATGAAAGATGACTGGGGTATGGTATGTTTCCCACTTGGACCAAACGGAGATGGAAAATACTTTACAATGAACCAAGATAACATGATTGTTATTCCTAACTGTTATGATCAAGACAAAGTTAACAAAATTATGAAAATTTTGGATCTTTGGTCAACTCCAGTTCCAGGATACGAAGCTGAAGACGCATGGAAAGATGGTTACTATGCTGGATTCCGTGATTCACGTGCTGTAGATGAAACAATGCAATACATGATGGATAATTCAATTTCTTGGAAAGCTTGGTTAGTACCAGGATTCAACTATGCTCCTATTTCTTGGGATGTTTGTGGCGGTAGAGACGCACAAGAAACTGTTGAAGAAAAGAAAAATGAATTACAAGCTGCACTTGATGAATTGAACGGTTAGTTCTAGTTTTAAGTAAAGCTTAAATAGAATCCCTACTTCCTAGTGAGGTAGGGATTTTTTTTTGTATTTAGGGTTTATTACAAATCCTAAAAACGACTGAGTCAAGGCCTCGAACGCAGTGTGCCTTGACCGGACGTATTATATTTAGGGTTTATTACAAATCCTAAAAACGGCCGAGTCAAGGCCTTGAGCAAAGCGTGCCTTGACCGGACGTATTCTCTATTCTTTCATTGAAAACCCTTTAAAATTTATATATAATGTCATTATGGAAAAACATGGAACAATGACATCAGATAATCATGCTGCACTTTGGCATGGTCGTTTTAAGGAAGGTCCAGACGCAGCAGCTGTTGCATTTGAAACTTCAATTTTTGTTGATGAAAGAATGGCTTTTGATGATATTCAAGGCAGTATTGCTCATGCAAAAATGCTTAGTTATTCGGGGATTATTTCAGAAGATGAATCAAATCAAATTGTAAACGGTTTGGAATCTATTAGAAAAGATTTGGAATCTGGAAGCCTAAAAATCGATTATTCAGCAGAAGATATACATTCTTTTATTGAAGCAACATTAACAGACAGAATTGGAGAACCTGGAAAAAAAGTTCATACAGGAAGAAGTCGCAATGATCAAATTGCTTTGGATGAACGTTTGTATTTGCGTAGAACAATTCCAGAAATTCAAAATGCAATAATAAGAGTGATTGAGGTTCTTGTTAAAATTGCAGAAGAAAATAAAAATTCTTTGATACCTGGGTTTACACACATGCAACATGCACAACCTGTAACATTAGCTCATCATGTTTGTGCTTGGGCTTGGATGTTTGTTCGGGATTGGCAACGTTTGGAAGATAGCTTAAAACGCATTAATATTTCACCAATTGGGTGTTGTGCTTTGGCTGGTAGTGGTCTTCCTTTAGACAGAGAATATGAAGCAAAGTTGCTTGGTTTTGAAAAAGTTACTCAGAACTCTTTAGACACAGTTTCTGACCGAGATTATTGTATTGAAGTTGCAAATAATCTTAGTTTAATTCAAATGCATTTAAGTCGTGCTTGTGAAGAAATTGTATTGTGGGCAACAACAGAATTTGCATTTGTTGATTTAAGCGAAAAATGGTCAACCGGTTCTTCAATCATGCCGCAAAAGAAAAATCCTGATTTTGCAGAATTAATTCGTGGTAGAACTGGTAAAGTTTACGGAAATGAAATTTCATTGCTAACAATGATGAAAGGACTTCCTTTGTCTTATGACCGAGATATGCAAGAAGATAAAGAACCTTTGTTTAATTCTATTGATACTGTAAGTTCATGTTTAAATGTTTTTGCTTACATGATTGAAACTGCAAAATGGAATACAGAAAATATGGAAAAAGCTTGCAAAGGTGGCTTCTTAAATGCTACTGATGTAGCAGATTACCTTGTAAAAAAAGGTATGCCATTTAGAACTGCTCATGGGGTTTCTGCAAAAGCTGTTAGAATCTCTATTGAGAATAATTGTGAATTAGAAGATTTGACAATTGAACAGTGGAAAGAATGTTCTGATTTAATTGAGGATGATATTTTATCAGAAATTTCTAGCCGAGCTTGTGTAAATGCCAGAAAAACAATTGGCGGTCCAGCTCCAGAAATGGTAGATAATCAAATTAGTGAACTTAAAAAGTTTTGTAAAAATATAAAAAAATAATTATAGAGGAAGATTTTATGAAAAAAATTATTAAAACAATTGCTTTAGTTGTTGGTGCAGCAATTTTATTTGGATTTGCTGGTTGTAAAAAAGTAGAAAAAACTGGTGATAATTCATTGGCAGATTTGAAATCACGTGGAAAATTTATTTTGGGACTTGATGCATCTTTTCCACCAATGGGTTATGTAAATGATGCAAATGAAATTGTTGGTTACGATATTGATTTGGCAAAAGAAGTTGCTAAAAGAATGGGTGTTGATTTTGTAGCCCAACCAATTGACTGGGATGCAAAAGAAATGGAATTAAAAACTGGAAAAATTGACTGTATTTGGAACGGTTTTACAATGACAGAAGAACGTAAAGCAGCTCTTTCTTTTACAGATGCATATTTGAATAATGAACAAGTTGTTGTTGTTCGTAACGACAGTGGTATTAAAAATCTTTCTGATATGAAAGGAAAACTTGTTGGTGTTCAAAGTGGTTCTAGTGCACAAGAAGCTGTTGATGGAAATGCAAGTTTTTCTTCTTCAATTGGTAAAATTGTATTTTTTAAAGACAATGTTGTTGCTTTGAATGACTTGGATATTGGTGGAATTGATGGTGTTGTTATGGATAGTGTAGTGGCAAATTATTCAATTGCACAAACTGGAAAACCATTTACCGTTTTATCTGAACCATTGTCAAAAGAAGAATATGGTATTGGATTTAGAAAAGAAGATGTAAAACTTAGAGACGAAGTTCAAAAAATCTTAAAAGAAATGCAAGCTGACGGAACTGTTACTGCAATTGCTTTGAAATGGTTTGGAACCGATTTAAGTGTTATTGGAAAATAATTGAATGAATTTTGAAAATTTTAAAAGAATGCTTTTGGCGATGTTAGAAGGATCTGTAACTTCGCTGGAAGTGTTCGCTTTGACTTTATTATTTGCAATTCCTCTAGCTTTACCAATTGCTTTAGGGCGAATGTCAAAAAATAAATTGCTTTCTGGCAGTGTAAATGTTTTTTTATTGATAATTCGTGGAACTCCATTAATGTTGCAATTGCTCATCGTTTATTTTGGACCAGGACTTTTTGTTAGATGGTTGGAATCTTTTGGATACACTTTAGCTTTCCGTTGGGATAGATTTACGGCAGCAATTGTTGCTCTTACAATAAATTATGCAGCATATTTCGCAGAAATCTACAGAGGTGGAATCTCTAGTATTCCAAAAGGGCAGTACGAAGCAGCAAAAGTTTTGGGATATAAATCAAATCAAACATTTTTTAGAATTGTATTGCCACAAGTTATAAAACGCATTATTCCTGCTATGGGAAATGAAGTTATTACTTTGGTAAAAGATACAGCTTTAGTTTCTGTAATTGGCGTAGCTGAATTGTTAATGGTTGCAAAAGAAAGACAAAGTGCTTTATTTTCATTTACTCCATTGTTCATAGCAGGTGTGTTCTATTTTGTTATGAACTGGGGTGTTTCTTTTTGTTTTAATAAAATAGAAAAGAAACTTTCTTATTATTCGTAGAGTGGATTATGGATATTATTAATGTAAAAAACTTAAAAAAATCATTTGGTTCTCTTGAAATAATAAAAGATGTTTCTTTTTCTGTTGTAAAAGGGGAAGTTTTAAGCATTATTGGTCCAAGTGGTTCTGGAAAATCTACAATGTTGCGTTGTATTAGCCAGTTGGAAGAAGTTACTGATGGAACAATTGAAATTTGTGGCGAAACACTTGTAAGAAATGGTGTTTATGTTGATAAAAAAAGTAGACATGATATTACATTAAAAAGTGGGCTTGTTTTTCAAAATTTTAATTTGTTTCCACATTATTCTGTTATTGAAAACATAATGAAACCTCAAATGTTGGTTCTTAAAAAATCAGAAAATGAGGCAAAAGAAGTTGCAATTTCTTTGTTAAAAAGAATGGGATTGGAACAAAAGGCTAATAATTATCCATGTGAACTTTCGGGTGGTCAGCAACAACGGGTTTCAATTGCAAGAGCTTTGGCTTTAAAACCTGAAGTTTTACTTTTTGATGAACCTACATCGGCATTGGATCCTGAATTAACTGGAGAAATTTTAGAAGTAATTAAAGAACTTGCATCTGAAAAAATGACAATGGTAGTTGTTACTCACGAAATGAATTTTGCAAAAGAGATTTCTGATAAAGTGATATTTATGGATAACGGTTTTATTGTTGAAGAAGGTTCTCCTAAAGATGTAATTGAAAATCCCAAGAATGAACGAACAATTAATTTTTTGTCTAGAGTGGCAAAATAGTTCAGGGTTTAGGTTTTCTTCTATTGAATAAAAATTAAAAATTTTGTATTATTATATCTCACTATACACAATTGGAAAAATTGTGTTTAAAATTGATAAAAAATTTGGTGCAAGAAATTGTGCCATGGAGGAATAAATGGTCAAAATCAGACTTAAGAGATTTGGTACAAAAAAACG
>JAFXDY010000103.1 GCA_017521105.1 Treponema sp. | reverse complement strand
AGTTCTGTCAAAAGCACAAAGTTTTTCTGTTTTACTATATTCAACAGAATGTATTCTTTTAAATTTAATTCAAATTTTCTTCCCTGCATATTTGCTTCAAGAAATTGGTATTGCTTTTGCAATGTTCTTCATCTATATTACTTTGCAAAATCCATTAGAATATAAAGATGTTCAGACAGACACTTACAACAGACTCCTATTCAAAAAAATCATTAACAGTAAAATTTCCCAAAAAGAAGAATTTTCTATTATTTGTGTTCAAATTGCTGGCTTGCGTTACATTAATGAAAAATTTGGAATTAACAACGGAAACTTATTATTAAATCAAATTGCAACTTTCTTAAAATCTTTTAATAAAAACTTTGGTGTATACAGACTTTCTACAAAACAATTTGCAGTTGTACTTCCTGGCAAACAAGCTCCTGAACCTTATGCCGAAAAAATAATTGATAGATTCAAAAAACCTTTTGTTTTTGATGGCAGCGTTATCAACGTAAACTTATGGGCATATTTGTGTTGTATTAAAGATTCAAAAGATATTCATTCATTAAATGATATTATGGACATCATTGAATACACATTTGCCGAAACAAATAATACAAATCGAAACAGAATTGTATATGCTTCAATTGACATCTTGAACAAACGTCGCCGTGAATCTGATGTAATTAATGCAATACAAAATGCAATCAACAGACGTTCCTTCCAAGTTTTTTACCAACCAATTTATTCCCTTAAAGAAAAACAATATACAAGAATGGAAGCTTTGGTTAGATTATTTGATGAATCTTTAGGTTTTGTTTCTCCCGAGGAATTTATTCCACTTGCAGAACGACACGGACAAATTCTTTCAATTGGAGAAATTGTCTTAGAAAAAGTTTGCAATTTTATAAAATCAAACAACATTAAAAACCTTGGAATTAATAAAGTTCAAGTAAATCTTTCTGTAATTCAATGTATGCAAGAAAACATTAGAGAATCTCTTATGGAAATTATTTTAAAAAGCAATATCCCTACAGATATTATTAACTTTGAAATTACAGAAACAACTGCAACAAACGCAGGTGTAAACTTAGAAAACATTATGGAATTCTTTAGTTCTAGAGATATTGATTTTTCACTTGATGATTACGGAACTGGATACAGCAATCAAACAAACATCATGAAATATCCTTACTCACTTGTAAAAATTGATAAATCTATGGTTTGGGAATGTGATACAAATCCAAACGCAATAATTTCATTAAAACATTCAATTGCAATGATAAAAGATCTTAACATGTCTTCTTTGGCAGAAGGAATTGAAACTTTAGAACAAAAGAATTTCTTTGAAAAAATTGGTTGCGAATACTTGCAGGGCTTTTATTTTTCAAAACCTTTACCAGAAGACAAAATTATTGATATTATCCAAAACACTAGAATTAAAAACGAAATTTAATTTTCTTTGATTTGATATTCTACAATTGATACAAACTTGCGTATGCTCCGCCTTTTTCCATAAGTTGTTGGTGAGTTCCCATTTCTAAAATTTCTTTATCGCCAACAACTGCAATGCAATCTGCATTTTGAATTGTGGAAAGTCTGTGGGCAATTATTAAAGTTGTTCTTCCTTTTGAAAGTTCATCAAAAGATTTTTGAATTTTAATTTCTGTTGTTGTGTCTAGAGCAGAAGTTGCTTCATCCAAAATTAAAATTGGTGGATTTTTTAAGAAACATCTAGCAATTGAAACTCTTTGTTTTTGTCCGCCAGAAAGTTTTATTCCACGTTCCCCAACAACAGTATCGTATCCTTGTGGCATTTTCATAATATCATCATGAATTTCAGCTCGTTTTGCAGCAGTTATAATTTCTTCATCTGTACAGTTAATTTTTCCGTAAGCAATATTTTCTTTAATTGTTCCGGCAAACAAAAATACGTCTTGCTGCACTACCCCAATTTGATTTCGCAAAGATTTTAATTTGATTTTTTTTGTATCAATTCCGTCTAAGAAAATTGAACCACTTGTAATATCATAAAATCTTGGAAGCAAATTACAAATTGTAGTTTTTCCACCGCCAGAATGACCAACTAAAGCAAATTTTTGACCAGGCAAAATCTTTAAGTTGATATTATTTAAAACTTCAACACCTTCATTATAAGCAAAACTTACATTTTTAAATTCAATGTTTCCTCTGGCACAGAAAATTTCTTGAGCATCATCATCTTCTTTTATACTTGTGTCTAAACGCATAATTTCCAAAAATCTATTAAATCCAGCCATTCCAGAAGTGTACTGTTCAACAAAAAATGAAAGTCTTCGAATGGGAGAAGTAAAAGTTGAAACAAAAAGATTTGCTGCAACTAAATCAGAAATCTGCATTTTTCCTTGAATAATAAAATATCCACCAACGCCCAACACCATCACGTTCAACAAACTTGTAAAATATTCAATGTTTGAATGGAATCCTGACATTTTTTTGTAATAATTCTTTTTGGCAAACCGAAAATTGTTGTTTCCTTTTTCAAATTTGTCAATTTCGTGATTTTCGTTTGTAAAAACTTTTGTTACACGAATCCCAGAAATGCTCGATTCCAAATTTGCGTTGATTTCAGCAGTTGTTTCTTTTACTCTTTTAGAAGTTTTGCTCAATTTTTTTCTAGAAAACATTGTAATACAAATGATGATTGGCAAAAATGCAAAAACCAAAATGGCAAGTTCCCAGCGAATATTAATCATCAAAATAAAAGAACCAACCAAAGTCAAAACAGAAATTAAAACTTCCTCTGGCCCGTGGTGAGCAAGTTCTGTAATTTCAAATAAATCTGTTGTAACTCTAGACATTAATTTTCCAGTTCTGTGCTTGTCGTAAAACGAAAAAGATTGCTTTTGCAAATGAGTAAAAATATCACGACGCATATCTGTTTCTACCAAAGTTCCAAAATAGTGACCCCAGTATGTAACAAACCAGTTAAAAAGACGACGCAAAGAGTAAACAACAACCAAACTAATAATTAAAATTAAAAAAAGTTTTAGATTTTTGTTTGGAATAATTGAATCAATTGTATATTTGCTCACCATAGGAAAAATTATATCAATTAAAGCAATTAAAACTGCACAAAGAATATCAAGGGCAAAGATTTTCCAATGAGGTTTGTAATAAGATAAAAATATTTTCCAAGATTTTTGATTAAAAAACTCAGCATTTTTTGTTTGATTTTTAGATATTTCTTTCATTTTCTACTTCCCTCCATTTATTTTTTTCATAATAATTTCAAATAATTCTTCTGGATTTTTTGCAACAACATTTGCCCCGTGCTTCAACAAAAAATCAGTTCCTCTAAAGCCCCAATCAACACCAATAACTGTCCCAACACCAGCGTTACGCCCAGTTTGAATATCTACGTCGGAATCCCCAACAAAAAAAACATTGTTCAAGTTGATTTTTTCAGGGTTATTTTTCAACGCAGTTTCTTCCATATTTCTGATAATTCTAAAAACACCTTCTGGATTAGGTTTTGTTGGCAAATCTTTTGAACTTCCCAACACAAAATCAAAAATATCTGGAAAAAATTGATTGCACAAAATTTGAGCCGCTTCGTTTACTTTATTTGAATTTACAGCAAGAAAAATCCCATTTGATTTAAGCTTTTTTAAAAGATTTAGAATTCCATCATAAGCACAAGTTTTTACACAAGAATTTTTTTCGTAATATTCAACATATTCTTTTAAAGCAAGATCTAAAACTTCAGAAGAAGTTCCTGCAGGAAAAGCTCGTTCAATAAGTTTTGGAATGCCGTTTCCTACAAAAAAACGCACTTCTTCTGTAGTGCGAAGTGGCATTCCAAATTTTTGCAAAATATAATTGCAAGAATCTGCCAAATCTTCCAAAGTGTTTAATATTGTCCCATCTAAATCAAATATCACAAGATTTTTCATAAAAAAGAGAATATCAGAAATGAAAAAAAATTAATACTATTAATTTTTATCTTTGGTAATTATTTATCTGTTCGGTAAGCAACGGAATAAGTTGTTTTTTACGAGAAACAACACCTTGTAAATAATAAACATTAGCTTCACGTTTTACGCCAGGAATGAAAGGTGCAAATTTTGGATCACATTCAATCAAAAGCACGCTAGACAACGCTGTAATATCTGTTACCAAAATACAACTGAACAAAGCTTTTCGACTTCTGCGTTCAATTTCAAGTTCAGCCAAAAATTCTTTTTTCTTAGAAAGAACTTCTTTTGTGTTTCCAACTTCAATTTGGCTAACAGTATAAGTAAGTTTGCCTTCTGTATATTCTTTCATATCTTGGCGAATTAATTCACCAACATCACGACCTTTTATGCGGCTACCAGCAAGAAGAATTTCGTTTCCAAGTTCTTTAATATCAAGATTTGTAATGCTAGAAAGATATTCAGCAGTATCAATATCAACTTCAGTTGTAGTTGCCGATTGCAAAATTAATGTATCAGACAAAATTCCGCAAAGCAACAAAGATGCAACATCTTTTGGAAGTGGAATTTTGTATTCTTTATACAAACCAGCAATTTGAGTTGAAGTTGAACCAACAGGTCTATTAATAAATGTAATTGGATATTTTGTAGAAAAGTTTCCAAGCCTGTGATGATCAATTACTTCAAGAATTTTATAATTTTCAATTCCTTCCACAGCTTGACTGAATTCGTTGTGGTCAACTAAAACAACTTCTACATTTGGCTCTTTTAACAAATCATGTTCAGAAACAATACCAATTACACGGTTTTCTTCATCAACAACAGGAAGATATTTACAATAAGCGTCTTTCAAAATCTTTTGAATTTTGTTTACAGTATCATTCATAGAAACTGTTTGAATTTCTTTATCTCCCATAACGCTTACAGGCATAGAATAAGCAATCAACATAGAAGTAGGAGATGTTGGATAAGGACTTACAATTACAGAAACACCATTTTGTTCAGCAAGTTCACGCAATTCCTTAGAAATTACACATCCAGAAGTGGTAATCATAAGTTTTACTTTGTGTTCAATACAAATTCTATGAATTTGTTCTCTATCAGAAGCAATTACAACAATATCTTCGCTAGCATGAGATTCCAACCGTTTAATAAAAGTTTCATCACTTGAAGAACCAACCAAAATTGTAGCATTAAAATTTTTATCAGAATCATTACTTACAATAATTGGCTGAGCATTTAAAGTTTTTTGGATTAAATCAATATTTGTAGAAATTGCATGACGTTTTTCAGGATTCAAAATTGTCAAAACACCTTTTGCAAAACCACTGTAATGCAAAAGTGAAAGATATTTTCCGTCCTTATCTACCACAGGCAAAGCACGAATATCATTTTGTTCCATTTTGCCAATAGCTTCCCAAATAGAAACATCACTAGTTACAGTAACCACATTTTCCTGAACAAAATATTTTACCTTTGGAACTAAATCTGCAATATATTCTGGTCTTTCAACATTAAATTTTTCAAAAATATATGAAGTTTGAGGATTCAAATGCCCCGCTCTAGCAGGTTTGTAATTTTCCATCCCCAAAAGATTTTTTAATTTTGCATATCCGTAAGCAGAAACAACAGCATCTGTATCTGGATTTATATGTCCAATAACGTAAACAGTCTTTTCCATAAAATAAATATAAAATTTTATTTGGATTGTAGCAAGTGGATTGTAAGATACGTCCGGTCAAGGCACGCTTTGCTCAAGGCCTTGACTCGGCCGTTTTTAGGGTTTGTATTAAACCCTAAATAAAAAAAACCTCGGCAAAGCCGAGGTTTTTTAGCTATTTTATTTGTTCAAAATTTCTGCTAATTTTTCTGCTGTAAATCCAAGATATTCAGCAACTTTGTTTGCAGGACCAGAAGTTCCGAATCTGTCGATACAGAAACAATCTTCTTTTTTAGCAAACTGTAACCATTCTGTAGAAATACCAGCTTCTGTACAAACTACGCGT
>JAFXDY010000102.1 GCA_017521105.1 Treponema sp. | reverse complement strand
CCTTTTTGGTAAAGTTCCATAACTTTCATTCCAGCATGTTTTGCAAGAGCAATGCGTTTTCCAGAAACAGCTGGAATTGTTCCGTTTCCAGGAAGTCCAAGACCAATTGCTTCTGTTAAACAGTTCATAGAATTTGCAGTGAACATTCCAGAACAAGCTCCACATCCAGGACAAGCAATTTGTTCCATTTCACGCAACTGTTCTTCTGTAATTTTTCCTCTAGAAACAGCACCAACAGCTTCAAACATATCTGTTAAAGAAAGATTTCTACCAGAATAAGGATTAGTTGTATCATTTCCAGGAAGATGACCTGGCATCATTGGTCCGCCACTTACAAAAATTGTTGGCAAATCAAGACGAGCAGCCGCCATTAACATGCCAGGAACAATTTTATCACAGTTTGGAATCATAACTAACGCATCAAATTGATGAGCTTTTGTAACACACTCAATTGAATCGGCAATAAGTTCACGGGTAACAAGAGAATATTTCATACCTTCGTGGCCCATTGCAATTCCATCACAAACACCAATAGCAGGAAATTCAATTGGAGTTCCTCCTGCCATTCTAATGCCAGCTTTTACAGCTTCTGCAATTCTGTCTAATTCAATGTGCCCTGGAATAATTTCGTTTTTGGCACAACAAACACCAACTAAAGGTCTTTCTAATTCTTCGTCTGTGTAGCCCATTGCATAAAACAATGAACGATGAGGTGCTCTAGCAACACCTTTTTTTGCGTTATCACTTTTCATATTAAATTCCTATTTTTAATTTTATTTTATATCTTTTATTACAAGTTTTATTAATGTGTCATTTTTTATATTTACACGTTTGCGTTGTTCTGTTAAAACTTCTTTTTCAAGATTAATTCTTGATTGTTCACAAACTTTTTTACAATAATCTGACAAAGTAGCTGGAGAATTTGCATCACAAGCTAAAATTACATTCTTTTTGTTGATAAATGGATAATAAAAATGCATAAATTCTTCATTTTCAAAAGGAAGCCCTGCAAGCATAATAACTCTTTTGAATCCTTGAATTTCTGCAATCTTTTTACAACATGCTGTTAATTTTGAAGAAAAATCTTCACGACCATCAGAATGATTTGTAGTAGTTTCTGCAATAACATATAAGTCTGGATTTTCAATTTCTTCATCAGATTCAAAATAATAAACTTTACTGAATTTTACAGAGTTTACAAGAATTGTTTGTTTTGAATCTAATTTTGTATAATCAATTTTTTCTGTATTTTCAGTTGCTTCTTTTTCTGTAGCTTCTGTAAGTCTTTCTAATTCTTCATTTGAAATTTTTGCATTATCGTTGGCAGAAGCAGGGGCATCTTTCATTACATCCATCATTTCTGTAAGTACCATAGATTCTTTGTCACTAATGCCAATATCTGTTACAGATTCAGTTCTTTTTCTTTCATCGTTCATAATATCTTCAAAGATTGAATCCATTTCATTTGAATTTGTCATATTTTCCTCCCGAGTTGTTTCCATTATTTCATTTTGAATTGGTTCTGTTTCATTTTTTGAAACTTCAATTTCTTTTAATTCTGAAGTAACAATATTTTCTGAAATATTTCCAAACAGAAGTTCTTCATCACCTTGACCAATTTCTGCACTAAAGAAATCATCGTCTTCTAAATCATCTTCGTCAGAAATTATATCATCATCGTTAAGATTTTCTTCATAAAAGTTAACAATTTGATGAGAAACTGGATACACTTTTATTACAAGTTTATCGCCTTCTGCTGTTCGTTCATACAAAGAACCGTCTTCGCTTAAATAAAATATTTTATTATCACCACTGATTCTTATATTATGAAGATTTTCACAACCTTCAAAAGCATCAGGTTTAATTGTTTGAATATTTGAAGGCAAAACTATTGAAGTTAAATTTTTACAATTTGAAAATGCTTTTGCCCCAATATAATTTACAGATTCGGGAAAAACAATTGAAGTTAAAGATTTACATTCTGCAAAAACATAATCTGGCAAAGTTTCTATTCCAATTCTAAAAGGAACTTCTTCTAATGATGAACAATTAAAAAACATTCCTTCTGCAAAAGTTTTTATTTGAGTTGGAAATGTCACAGATTTTAAAGAAGAACAGCCTGCAAAAAGATAAGGAGAAAGTTCTGTAAGTTCCGACGGTAGTTTTACTTTTTGAAGTGATGTACAGTTTCCAAACAAGCCAGAGCCTAATTGTTTTACAGAATCTGGAAGAGAAATTGAAATATAATTTGTATCTGCAAATGCTTCGTCCTGAATGTAATGAACTCCGTAAGGAACACGACCTGTAAATAATGTAGACGATGTATCTACTCCATAAATTGTGTGGAGGTCAGAAGAATACAACAATCCATTTTTTTTGATAAAAGATTCACCCATAAATTACATTTTAAACTATTTTTACAGTTACTGCAAATAGAAAAGAAGGTTTATTTATTCAAATATAATTCAAAGGAATCTGACAAGGCAATCCAAGAGGCTTCAATCAAGTCGCAAGAAACACCAACTGTGGTCCAGTTTGTTTTGCCGTCTGTACTTTCTATGATTACGCGAACTTTTGCTGCTGTTGCGGAACGGCCATCAATAACTCTTACTTTGTAGTCTACAAGTCTAATGTGAGAAACTTCTGCGTAGAATTTTTCTAAGGCTTTTCTTAATGCAATATCAAGGGCGTTAACTGGACCATCCCCTTCTCCAGCGGTAATTTCTATTTGTTTATCAACTTCCACTTTAATTTGGGCACAACAACAAACACCTTCTTCTGGCCGTGGATTTGAGCCGTTTGTTTGATAGTAATGCAATTTGAAAACAGGTTTATATTTTCCAATGATTTTTAAAACCATCAATTCAAAACTTCCGTCGGCACCTTCAAACTGGTAACCTTCCATTTCAAGTTGCTTCATTTTTTCGATGATTGTATCTACAACTTTGTCTGTTTTTTTGATATTTGTAACAAGTTTTTGAATTTTTTCTAAGATTGTGCTTCTTCCAGCAACTTCGCTCATAAGGAAAACTCTGGAATTTCCCACAACTTCTGGAGTTATGTGTTCGTAAGCAAAAGGATTTTTTAATACAGCGTCAATGTGCATTCCGGCTTTGTGAGCAAAAGCACTTTTTCCAACAAATG
>JAFXDY010000101.1 GCA_017521105.1 Treponema sp. | reverse complement strand
TATTTTTGTGTAAATTCTTTTGTAAGTGTAATTGGCATAATTTGCTCCTGTTACTTTCTAGCTACAATAATCATTGTTCGGGCGTTTTGGTCGTAGGGTGAAAAATCAAAATCGCCATAAACGTCTACTTTGCTAAATCCAACTTTTTTCATTTTGTCGCGTAAGTGGGCGGCGGAATAAAGGCGTTGTGTAAAAACGTGGTGAACTTTTTTTCCGTCGGGAGCTTCTAAATTCCATTCAGAAATTAATCCTTCCCACGCCCCTTCCACTTTAAACTTAGTTGTCACTTTCATTCCCGCACGGTCAAATTCTTCGCCTTGGGTAAAATACATAATTGCAGTTTCACGACTTACGCATTCCAAAATAAAAGTTCCACCGTCTTTTAAAGAATCAAAAATGTTTTTTATGATGATTAAATCTTCTTCTTCTGTTGCGCAATATCCAAACGAAGTGTAAAGATTCACTGCACAATCAAATTTTTTTGAAGAAGAAAAAGTGCGCAAATCTGCATTAATAAGTTCAAGTTCCACACCTTCTGCTGCTGCACTTTCGGCTGCGGCGTCAAGTTCGCTTTGAATAATATCAACACCAGTAACTTTTAAGTTTAATGCGGCAAGTTCCACGCTAATTCTGCCAAGTCCGCAGCCTGCGTCCAAAACAGAGTCACCTTCTTTTAAGTTTGCAATTGATTTTACATATTCTGCCACATCTGGAGCTTCGGCCCAACGAGCGTCGTCAAACATAATTGGTGCGTAATTTATCCAAAAATCTTCTTCTTCAAACCATTGTTTCATATTTCAAATAATCCTAATTCTTTAATCAATTCTTAATCGTTTTAATCAAAACTTTTATTTTAGCGTAACATAAGTTTTTCCAGCGCCGCCGTCTTCTGCAGGTGCAAAAGAAAAATCTTTTACCATTGGAGAATGAGAAAGATAATCTTTTACTAATTGCTGCAAAATTCCATCGCCTTTTCCGTGAATAACGCTAAAGTGAGGGAAGTTGTTTAAGGCTGCTAAATCAATTTGATGTTCCAAGGCTTTAATTGCTTCTTCTCCACGCATTCCCAAAAGTCGTAACTCAAACACTGGGCGTTCAACTTCGCCACCACTTGTAGACAAATCATAAGAAATTGAAGGGGTTGCCGAAATTGAATCTTCTGGGCTGCTAACTAGTTTTAAGTCTTTTTGTTTTACAGTCATTTTTACAGAACCAAATTGTACATTCCACAAACCTTTTCTTGCTTCGTCAATTAAGATTCCTTCGCTGTTGTTGCCAGCCAAAACTTTTGCCCCTGGTTCAAAAATTAAAGGTTTTGATTCCAAAGTTGCAGATTTTTTTTGATTATTTGAACCAGCCCCCATGTTTTCCATTGGTGTGGCATATTTTAACGCTTCTGCGTTGCTCATTTTTTTCTTTGTTTTTTTGTTTGAAGGCTGATTTTTTCGTGTTTTTAATTCTTTTTCAAATTCTTCTTCGGCACGAACTAATTTTTCTTCTTCTTTTTCTGTTTTTTGTTCAAGGCGTTCTGTGTCTTTTGTTAAATCAGAAATGAATTGTTTTACAGCCAGAGTTTTTTCTCTTGTGATTTCACCTTCTTTTAAAGTTCGCACAAGATTTTCTAATTGGCGGCGAGAATGAATTAAAAAGTCGTTTAATTCTTGTTGTTTTCCTTTTTTTAGTTCATTTTCTTTGCGACGTAATTCCAATTCTTTTTGTTTAAGTTTATCTGATTTTTCTTGAGCTTCTTTTGATTTTTGTTCTGCCAATTTTTGAACTTTGTTAAGTTCAACATGTTTTCTGTTTAATCCACGAATTAATGCCGAAACGTCAGCTTGTTCAGTTGCAATGTAATCTCGGGCATTTTTTACAATATTTTTTGGAAGTCCAGAATGAGAAGCAATATCAAGGGCGTGACTTTCACCAGGAACTCCCATCAATAAATGATAAGATGGCGAAAGTGAAGCTTGATCAAATTCTACAGATGCGTTTATACAACTTGGATTTGTGTAGCCGTAATTTTTTAGAATTCCTTGATGAGTTGTAACCAAAACAAAACTTTCTTTTTTAATTAATTCGTCCAAAACTGCCATTGAAATTGCAGTTCCTTCCTGTGGATCAGTTCCGCTTCCAAGTTCATCTAGCAAAACAAGTGATTCTTTTCCAGCACCATTTACCGCTTCTGCAATATTTTTCATGTGGCCGCTAAAAGTTGAAAGATTTTGATCTAGTGATTGATCATCTCCAATGTCTGCAAAAAGATTTTTAAAAATTGGAAGTCTTGTGCCTTCTCCAGCTGGAACTGGAAGCCCAGTTTGATTCAACATTGAAAAAAGTGCAAAAGTTTTTAATGTTACAGTTTTTCCACCTGTGTTTGGACCTGTAATAATCAAAACCCGTTTTCCTTCCATGAATCTTATATCAATTGGAACCGCTTTTTCTCCCAGCAAAGGATGTCTTGCCTGATAAAGTAGAGGAGGCTCCGGATTTTTGTCGTAAATTGGCAAAGCGTAACAACAATTATTTGCGTTTCCCCAACGAGCCGCAGCCAAAGTTGTATCAAAAAAGCACATAATTGGAAGAGCTTGATTGAACAACGGAATTGAAGGTTGCAAACTTAATGTTAATTCCGCAAGAATCTTGTTGATAATGTAAATTAATTCGTTTTCTTTTTGAATTAATTCGTTGCTGCATCTTACTGCTTCTTCAGGTTCAATATAAACTGTTTGTGCAGATTGGCTAACTTCGTGAATAATTCCAGATATTCTGTTTTGCTGATTAGATTTTACAGCCAAAACTTGCCGACCATTTCTTAAAACCGGAATGTTAGATTCTAAAACTCCAGATAATTTTTGATCAGAAGTGAACTTTTGCATAATGGTTTTGATTTTGTTGTTTAGATTTGCAATCTGCTTTCTGATTTCAACAATTTCTGGTAAATCACGTAATTCACCATCTGGAGTAATAATTCTAAAAATGAGTTTTTCTGTTTCTGAAAAATCTGGTAATTGTTCAACTTTTTCTGTTAAAACTTTTAAATTTAATTCTGTTTGATGTAAAGCAATGCTTTCTTTTACTTTTTTTTGAGCCAAACAAAATTGTCCTAAAGCTTTAACTTGTTCCAAAGACAAAGCCATGCCAGTTGTTTTGATTATTTTTTGAAGAGGTCCAACGCTTTCCCATCCATTCAACGGATTTGAAGCACCAGATGACAAATATGATGTCCATTCTCGGCTGGCATTTTTTAAATATTCAATTTCTTGTAATTTTGTAAGTGGATTTCTTTCTAAAAGGGATTTTTTTCCTTCTTCACTTAAACAAAATCCAGCTACTTCTTCTCTAATTCTAAAGTAGTCAATTTCTTTTAATGTTTTTTCGTTCATATTAGATTTTTAATCTTCCCAGGTTCCTGTTCTGATTTCGTTAGCAATTCGTGACCAACTGTCATATCGTTCTGGGGTAATTTCTTTGTTTTCTACTGCTAACAAAATTGCGCAATCTGGTTCTGTTTTATGTTTGCATCCAAGTCCAAATTTACATTTTCCTACGTGAGGTTCAAATTCTCTAAAATATAAAGCCAAATCGTCGGCTTGAATGTCGTCTAAAACAAAACGTCTAATTCCCGGAGTGTCAATTATGTTTGCCTTTCTGCCTTGAATGCCATCTACCAAAGTTTCGTTTAATGTGAGGTGAATTAAAGTTCCTTTTGTAGTTGTGTGACATCCTCTACCATATTTTTGAGAAAGGCTTCCAGTTTTTAAAACGCAAGTGTTGTCCATTACGTTTATTAAACTAGATTTTCCAACTCCAGATTGGCCTACAAATGCCGAAAGGTGATCTTCCAGCAATTCTGCAAATTCAGTCATTCCTTCTCCTGTTTTTGCAGAAATTCTTAAAACTTTGTAGCCCAAGTCTTCCCAAATGTTTAATCTTTTATCAATCTCATTGTATTCATCTTCATTTCCCTCTTGTAACATCTTTCCTGCTAAATCCCATTTGTTGCAAACTACAATTGGCGTAATTCCCTGATGTTCCGCTTGTGCCAAGGCTCTGTCTATAAATCTTGGGCGAAACGGAGGTTCGTCTGGTGTTGTAACAAGAATTAAATAATCAAGATTACTAGCCAAAAGTTGTGGACATCTTCCTTTTACATTCCATCTTAAAAAAGTGTTCTTTCGTTGATTTAGCGAAATAATTTGACCTTTTGCATCATTTAGTGGGTCAATTTCAATTTGAACAACGTCTCCTGGGGCAATAGGATTATAAAATTCTTTTTCAGATTTTAAAACTTTCCCTTTGATTGTACAATTTCGCACAACATTGTCCGAACATTCAACTGTAAAAAGATTATTTGTGCCTGCTAAAACACAACCTTCCATTAATATCTCCTGTGAGGGGCAACTGGTTTGCCCGTGTTTTATGGAAAAGCGTTAAAAAAATTGCGAATGCAATTTTTAGCTTATCCTACTTATGTAAGGCCGCTGGCGGCCGGTGTTCAATAGAAAACCGTTAAAAAAAATGCACCGCATTTTTTAGGTTATCCTGTGATGGGGCAACTGGCTTGCCCGTGTTTTATGGAAAAGCGTTAAAAAAATTGCGAATGCAATTTTTAGCTTATCCTACTTATGTAAGGCCGCTGGCGGCCGGTGTTTGTTTTTATGTCATTGCGAGGAGCGAAGCGACGTGGCAATCTATTTTCAAATTTTTGAATTTTAGTTTGCTTTTCTACACTCGCAAAGACAAAATATTAACTATTTATAACTTCTTTATTTTCCCTTCTTTCAAAGTTCCCAAATCATAATTATAAAATGAAATTCGCTTCAAAATTATAACACAATTTCCCAAAGTTTCAAAAATTCTTCGCACTTCATGAAATTTTCCTTCGGTTAAAGTAATAAAACATTCATAATCGTTTTTCCATTCTATCACGGTTGGCCTAGTTGTAAAAGATGGTGATTTTTTGTCTTCTTTTAATAAAAGCCCATTTTTGCATTTTTCGCAATAAGTCATTTTTTCTTTGTTGCAAACTTTATCTTTCAACTTTACAAAATATTTTTTTTCAATTTGATTTGAAGGCTCTGTTAAATTATGAGAAAAACTTCCATTGTTTGTAAAAATCAAAAGTCCACTTGTGTCGCAATCAAGGCGTCCCACACAATGAATGCCAGGATATTTTTTTACAATTTTTTTTGGCAAAAGTTCATAAACAACTTTATGACTATCCGATTCTGTTGAACAAACATAACCAATCGGTTTGTTCATCATCAAGTAGATAAATTTGTCTTTTTTGATTTTTTTTCCATTTACTTTTACACAAACTTTTTCCGAATCAATCAAAAAATCTGCTTCAAAAATCTGTTTTCCATTTACTTCCACAAAATTTTTTTGCAAAAAACTTTTTACAGAACGTTTACTGCAAAAATTATGATTAATTAAATATCGGCCAAGGCTTTGTAAATAAAAATTATTCATTTTACCTATTCGTTTTATTCGTTCATTGTGGCATTATCAATTGGTTCAAGTTCTGCAACATAGAAAATTGTATTTTTTAGAATAGTCCTAATTTTTTGCAATTTTTCTCTAAATTGTCTGTTGTGTGGGCTTTGAATTGATGTAAAGTTTTGAAGTGTTTCATGTTCCCCGTCTTTTTCATCATCAAAAATTCCGTGAAAAATTCCTTCAAAGGCACGACAACATTTTCCCATTTTTTTAATAATGTCTCGAATTTCGCTTTCTGTTGTAGACATCATTGATTCAATTTGATTTTGAGTTTGGAAAGTCCTAGTTTTTGCTTCGGCAAATTCTTCAAATTTTTGTCCATATTCCCCGTCTGGAGAAAGTCTTTCAAGTAAAATTTGCATTTGATTATTTGCATTCATAAAAGTTGCCATTGCGTCAGAATATTCATTACGATTTTCGTTTTTTACAAAGATTCCTTCTAGTAATAAAGTATTTAAATCTGGCAAAATTTTTGGATATTGTTCCAATGTGAACCAAGATAAAAATCCTCCTGTTAATTCGCAAGAAAAAGAAACTCTGTTTAGCAACAAATCCCAAGGTCTATATTTTATTCCTGGAAAACTGTCCAAGTTAAAATCTTCTCTTAAATTATTAGAAAGCATTTTCTTTTTGCGCTCTCTTTGCCAATCGTTCCAACGAATATCAATAATTTTGTGCCATTGATTTCTAAAACTTGGGAACCATGCTTCAGAGCCTTCCATGTTTTCTGGTGACCAATTTGTATTTTTATTAATAACTCGTCCCAATGCCATAAAAGGAATTCCACTAATGAACATTTGAATGTTTGTAAAATGTGCATTTGTTTGAGACATAAAATCTTTTACAGCTTTGTCTATGTCTTTTTCCTGTACATTTGAGTTTATGTTTTTTCTTTGTGAAAAAAGATAGATTGCTTCCAAAGTGTCATTTTGCAAAGTTAAAACGTTAGTAAAAACTTTTGAAAACAATGCAAAATCGTTTTCGGCGTGGGAGTAGGGGCAAGTGTAAGAGTTGCCTGTTATATTCGTAAATTGAGAAATAAAATGCAAAAATGGAAGTTTTGTAAATTGAAAAAGCCAATTTGTAGAAGAAATTGCACTGTACAAAGTGCCTTTTAATTTTGGATTCATATCTTTTAGAGTTCGGTCTAATTTTATTAATAACTCTTTTTTTAATTCGTTAGTAGGAATCTTATTAAAAGATAATGTAAAAGGATCTGCATTTGTGTTAATTTCATCTGCTAATTGTGGTGTAATAATTGAACTTAAAAAAACGTAAAAATCACCAGGATTTTCTTCAATCAACGAAAAATATGGTTTAAAAAAATCTGCACTTTCTTTAAGAGATTTCAATCTTTCATAAAAAATTGAATCTAAAACTTTGTTGTGATGATTAATTAACCCCGGATATTCTTTATCAATTCGCTTAGCAATTGTAGAAATTAAATCGTTGTTGTAGATTGTTTCAACTTTTTCGTGTGAAAAAAGAGATCGCAACCACAAAACAAACTTATAAAAAACAGATTCATTTTTTAATCTTAAAGAAAGTTTTGTATATTCGGTTGGTTCTGGAGTTTCTGTATCAACAAATTGAACAGTTGGAGAAATAGAACTATTGATTTTGCTCAACATAATATTTCTGTCTTCTGTACTTAAACCTGCGACTAATTTGTCAAATGCATCTCTTTTTCCGTCTTCAAACATTTTAAAATCCTAGTAATTTTAATAAGTCCCTTTTGAAACAAGAATCGACATAAGTTCAGTTAAAATTTCAATTGGCATATCTTCGGCTTCGTAATTCACAAGTTGATTCAATTGTTCCCAATCGCTTTGTGTAATTAAATCTTGGTCTTCATCAGAATTGTCTAAAAATCCTAAAAATGCTCCAAGTTTTTGAATGTGTTCAAGGGAAGGTTCGTTTTCTATATCAGCAGAATTTAAAACATATTCATTTTCCCAATATTCAAAAATTGAACCTGGTAATTCTCCTGGACAAGAAGTTGAACGTTCAAAAAGTTTTCTTAAATCGCCACTAATTTTATTATAATTGATTTTTCCACTATTATTTTGACGTTCGTGTTTTAATATTTTTTGAACATCGCTTAAAAATTTTCCAATATCTGTCATAATTAATAGTATACAATGATGAAAGCAAAATTACTAGGAAAATTGTAGGTTTAATTTAATTAAGAATTCAGAATTAAGAATTCAGAATTAAGAATTCAGAGAATTATTACTACATTCAAAAATTCTTTCTTGTGCACTAAAAAATCTTATTGATTTATGCATTTCATATAAAGTGAAACAAGATGAAAATTATTCATCCTCCGCACCCCACGCTCAACAATTTTGGATTGTACGAAAAACCTAAAACAATGCTATATCGCATTGTTTTTTAACGGTTTTGCTATACACATGCAACACAAATGTCTTTTGCATCCCCAATGAAATGTGCGAGTTTTTGCAGTAGCAAAAACTCGG
>JAFXDY010000100.1 GCA_017521105.1 Treponema sp. | reverse complement strand
TTAGGCAACGGAGGGGGTGCGCAGCACTCCACTTGGTGCGTGTTTTTTTTGAAAACACGCAAGCAACCGTTCAGGTTGCGTCCAAGGGATGACCGTTAGGGAACCCCGGAGCTGCCGACGGCGAATGACCTTGGGAATGAGCCGGAATGCCCGTATGTGAAAAAAAATTGGATTCTTTTATTTTTTTGATTTTTTGTGTATGATTTTGGAATGGGCGATAGATGTTATAAATGTTATAAAAGTGCGAATAATTGTTTGTGTAAGTATACTCGTGAAATTGATGCGGGAATTAAGTTTGTTTTTTTAATGCATCCAAAAGAGGCTAAACGGCAACGAACTGGCACTGGAAATTTGGCTCATATTTCTTTGATTGATTCTGAAATTATTGTTGGTTTGGATTTTTCGGAAAATAAGAGATTGCAGGAACTTTTGAATGATGAAAAATATTATCCTGTGATGATGTTCCCTGGTGATGACGCGTGGAATGCTAAAAAAGAAGGTTTTGAGGCGGCTCTAGGGAATAAAAAACTTCTTGTTTTGATTTTGGACGCAACTTGGTTTTGTGCTAAAAAAATGATTGATAAAAATCCGTTTTTGTTGGAGTTGCCTAAATTTTCGTTTTTTGGAAATTATGAGTCTATTTTTACTTTTAAGCGGGAACCAAAACCTGAATATATTTCTACTATTGAATCTTGTTATTATTTGATTAAAGAAATGCAATCGGTTGGGCTTGTTGAAAAATCTGTTGAGCCTGAGCCTTTGATGGATGTTTTTAAAAAGATGATTACGTTTCAGATTCAAGCGGAAAATGAGCGGGTTATGGGATTGCGTCCAAGTACCCACAATTACGATATTCGCTACAACAAAATAAAAGAAATTCCAAAATTTGAATATTCTAAAAACTGCCCAAAATGAAATGAAATTCAGAATTCAGAATTCGGAATTCAGAGATGTGGTGGGGAGAAGAAATTCGGAATTCAGAATTCAGAGATGTGGTGGGGAAGGAATCTTCTAAAGTCTAAAAAAATATTGCCGAAAATTTACCTATGGCAAAGAATAGTTACGAAAAACCTGATTATTGGTCTCAAAAAGCATTTTCGGAAGGGTATCCGGCACGTTCTGTTTATAAATTAAAAGAAATTGATGAAAAATTTGGAATGATTAAGAAGAACTTTACTGTTCTTGATTTGGGGGCGGCGCCTGGAAGTTGGACAACTTTTTTGCTTAGAACAATGGAAGGCAGCGGTAAAGTAGTTTCTTGCGATTTGAATCCTCTTGCAAAGTCGGTGAAGGGTGATAATCTTGTCTTTATTCAGGGAGATTTGAACGCTCCTGAAATTCGTAAACAAATTAAAGAAAATGGTCCTTATGATTTGGTTGTTTGTGATGCGGCTCCAAAAACTACAGGAAACAGAATGGTTGATACAGCTTGTTCTGAACAACTTGTAGAAATGGCAGTTTGGTATGCACAGACTATGCTAAAACAAGGCGGAAACTTTGCTGTAAAAATCTTTCAAAATGGGAACCAGCAGCAAATTTTAAAAAATATGCGTGAAATTTTTACTACGGCAAAAGGTTTTAAGCCGGAAGCTTGTCGTTCTGAATCTTTTGAAACTTATTTAATTGGATTGAAAAAGAAATAAATATTAAAAAAGTAAAATTTTGATTGAGGAATTAGAAAAATATGATAGGATATAATGTACTGGGTTTTATTGAAAAAGTGTTTAAAAAAATTATGTCTTCAACAAAAAATAAGATTTGTTTTATTTCTGTCTGTGCCTTTTTTATTTGTGGTGCATTGACTTGTATAACAATTTTTTCTGTTTCGGCTGCCACTAAAGAAACTGGTATTGGTGGTTTTGAAAGCCCTGTAGAACCAAATTTTTCTAATTCTTTTTCGCCTAATTTCCAAGATGAAGATATTTTAGCTTCTCCTGTAATTTCTGAATCTCCTTTGACTTATGAAACTTATCGTGTAAAAAAAGGAGATATGATTGGTTTTATTGCAGATAAATATAATGTTACTCAAGATACAATCATAAGTGTTAATTCAATTAAGCAATCAAGATTAATTCAAGTTGGTCAATATTTAAAAATTCCTTCAATTCCGGGAATTATTTATACAGTAAAAAAAGATGGGGAAACTCCTGCTACAATTGCCCAAAAATATGAAGTAGAAGCAGAAAAATGTGCTTTGGTTAATTCCTTGGCTGTTGATGCAAGTTTGAATGCAGGTGCTTCAATTTTTGTTCCAGATGCAGAATTAGACTGGGTAACACGTCAAGAAATTAATGGTGATTTGTTTATTAAACCTTTAAGATCTAGATATTGGCTTTCTTCTCCTTACGGATGGCGTGATTCTCCTTTTAATACAGGAAAACGTACATTCCACAGTGGTGTTGATATGGCAACAAGCCAGGGAACTCCAATTTATGCTGCCCTTGATGGAAAAGTTACAACAACTGGATACAGTTCTGTTTATGGAAACTACGTAATTATTACTCATCATTCTGGATACAAATCTTTGTATGCTCACATGAGCCAAATTACTTGTAAAAAAGGCAATTTTGTTTATACAAACACTGTTATTGGTCGTGTTGGTAGCACAGGTCAAAGTACAGGTCCACACTTACATTGGACTGTTTACAAAAATGGTAAAACAGTAAATCCAATGTCGTTGATTAATTAGGATTTTCTAAGTTTTACAAATCTAATTTCACTTCTTTGTTATGGAGCAAGTAGAATAAATAGCATTCTATTTGTTCTGGATTGCATTTTAACAATTGTGTTGCGGCAATTTTGTAGATTTGCTGTTGTTGTTTATGAACTTCTGTTTCAATTTTTTCGTCTGTTTTGTAGTCTACAATTGTGTATTTTCCATTTTGATTTTTGAAGATTAAGTCAATTGAGCCTGTGAAAATTGTTTTTTCGTGATATAACCTAAAACCGTATTCTGCTTTATAAAAATCTTCTGCATTTTTGCAAGCAAGGAATTGTTTTCCAAGTTGGCTGTTTTCAAACAAAGTACAAAATTCTCTACATTCAGTTTTTGTTTTTTTAATTTTTTCATCAGATAAATCTTTGAACATTTTTTGTGCTGGTGAAAAGGTTTGAACATCTTGGCCAAGGGCGTAAGCTTCTAAGTATGCATGAGCAATTGTTCCATAATCATTTTTTTGAAAAGAACTGGAACTTACGCTGCCATCTGAAACTTCTGAATTTTCTTTTGCCGAAGAAGTGTCAAAATAATTTTCTGATTTTTGTTCTGAAACATCTGTTTTTATTGAATCATTTTTGTGTTTTTCATAATATTCTTTTCCAAAATCAGAAGGTGATTTTCTGTTTGATTCAAGAATATCTGTTTTGAGCGTTTGTGTGGTGTTGTAATTTTTAAACAGATTTGCATAAAAATCATCAGAAGTTTTTTCATTTGTTTTTGTGTATGCTTCTTTTGTTGTAACTGGTTCTATTGATGTAAAATCAAAAGGTGCGTTATCTGTGTATTGAACAATTCCTTTTAAATTTTCATCAGGATTTTTTGCGTCTGGATAGTAAGATCGAATAATTGTCTGCATTAAAGATTGAGTTTCGGAATTATCATTTTTTGCTAGTTTCCAACTTCCTAACATGTAAAAATCGTCTTCTGCACGAGTTGCTGCAACGTAAATTACTCTTTTGAATTCTGCAAGTTGTTTTGCATTTTCTAAATCTCTATTTTTTTCAAAAAAATAATTTTTTCCATCTTTTGGGCGTAAAGAAATTCCAAAATCTTCTGTTTCATAGAAACTTTCTGAGGAGGCTGCCTTTGGTTTTTCCATACAACCGTGAATAAAAACGTGTTTAAATTGCAAACCTTTGCTTTTGTGAATTGTCATAATTTGAACAGCATCCGGTTTTTCAATTGGATAATTGATGTCTTGTATGTCTATTTCTTCGTCATCCTCGGAATTTGAAAAAGATGATTTTTCTTTTTCACGAAGTGCTGCAAGTTGATCTACAAACCATGCCACATTTTTTGAATCTGCGTCGCATTGGCGGGCAAGTTCAAAAAGTAAATCATATTGTTCTGCTAAAAGATTTGTTTTGGTGCTTTGAAGTGTTTCATAGTAATAGCCTGTGTTATACCAAAGCATTGTAAGAGATTTTGTAAGAGGCTGGCTTAAAACTTTATGTCTATTTTCTGTAAAAAATGATTTTGCATTTTGGTAATTTGTAAATTCTAAAGAAGAAATGGAAGATTTTATTTTTTCTGTTAATGATTCGTCAAAGCAAATTGATTGTTGTGAATCTTTTTCTTCTTTTGAAATTGCCAAAATTGCATTTACGCTTTTTAATGAAAGTTTTGCAAATGGAGAATGAAGGAATGTTGCATAAGCCATTTCATCAGAAGGGTAAACGCATAATCTAAAGAAACTAAAAATGTCATTTACTGGGGCTTCCGAAAATAAATCGCCTTGGGCATCAAGAACGTAAGGAATTTCAAAATGATTAAGCCAATTTTTAATGTATCTTCTGTTTGTTCTAGATTTATCAAGATATGCAAAATCTGAATATTGAATTTTTTCTTTGTTTTGTTTTTTTTCTGTGTAAATGTCTTTTATTTTTTTTGCAATAAAATATGCAATTTGATTATCTTTTGATAGATAATCTTCTGAAACTGCGTTTTTATTTGAAGATTCTGATTCAAGAAATGCTTCGTTGAGCATGCAAATATGGGCGTTTACTTTTTTTCCATCTAAGACTTCTTTTTTTAATTCAATTCGTTTGCCTTCGTCTGTTATAACTGATTTTTTTGCGTGAGATTCTAATGGGAATGTTGCTTCAAATGAATCATCGGAAGTTGCAGAAAAAATTGCTGTATGTGAATTATCATTGTTTTCTGAAGCTTCGGAAAAAAGTTGGTTAAATGACGAAAGTAATGAATTATTTGAACGGTAATTGTAAATCATTTGGAGGGGAGTGGTGTTCAAATCATTTTTTAATTCATTAAAAACAGAAACATCGGCTCCACGGAATTTATAAATTGATTGTTTTTCATCTCCTACAAAGAATAGTTTTTTGGGATTTAATTTTCCTTCTTGATCTTGTGAAAGTAAAAACAATAAATCACGATTTAATTTGTTGTTGTCTTGAAATTCGTCAATCATTATTTTGTTGTATGCATTTTGTTCTTGAATAAGAATATCTTTTTGTTCGTGTAAAACTTTAATTGCCAAAGCAGAAACATCTGCAAAAGAAAGTGAACTTGTTTTTCTTTTTGTTTCGTTTACCTGATTAGAAAAATCATCTAAAAGTTCAAAGAAATTTTTTGTGTATATGCATTCTTTGAAAAATGAAAAAATGCCGAACAAAATTACGTCGTTGGTAATTAAACTTTGATATTCTTTTATTTCTGAATTTAGTTTAGATTTTCTTCCAAAATCAAAATGAGAAATGGAACTTATCCAATCAGAAACAATTTCTATTTGATGTAAAATTGAATTTTCTGCAGTGGGTTTTATGTCGAAAGATTTTGGTTGAATTTCTTCCAAAAGTTTTGTTTCATCAATTGTGGGAATTTCTGGAAAATTGTTTATAAGAGTTCTTAAATCATTAGCAAAAGGTACAGTTTTTTGATCTTCAATTGCAGCAAGGTGATTTTCCAATTCTGAAGGAATGTTTTTTAAAGTTGATGATTTTTCATTCCAAACTCTAACAATTTCTTTTAGTTGTTTGTAAAAACCTTCTGTAAAAAAATTGTTTGGTTGGGCTAAAGTTGTAAATTTATTTACAGGTGCATAAAAATATTGTTGTGCAAAATCTTGTAAATCTGAATCTGCAAGGTAATATTGGATTGTTGGATTTTCTCTGTGTTTTAAAACAAATTGTAGTGCTTGAAGTTGCAAATCTGAATCTGATGAACCAATTGAAAAATCTGGAGAAATGCCATAGCGTTTTGCTGCTTGAGAAACTATGTTTTTACAGTATGAATCTAAAGTTTGAATGTGAACTTCCGAAAAATCTTCAATTGCTTGTTTTGCACGAGCTTTTTCTTTTGCTGGAGTTTTTGGATTTTTAGACAATTCAACCAAAGATTGATAAATTCTTTGGTACATTTCTGCCGCAGCTTTGTTTGTAAATGTTAAAGTTAGAATTTTATTTGCAGGAATGTTTTTTGACATAACAAGCCAAGCAAATCTAGAAGCTAAAACTTGAGTTTTTCCAGAACCGGCTCCAGCTGCAATAATTGTATTTTCTGTGCGACAACAAGCTTTTTCTTGATATGGGTCTAATCCTTTTCCTAATAAATCTAAATATTCATATTCTTTATTTTGCATTTTCTAAACTCCAAAATTATTTTATGCTGTAAGTTGTGCGACAAATCTGTTTAAAACCACAATTTACACAAGTTGTATACGGATCTACATTGTTAAAAATATCATTTGAATCTTTTTTAGGTTCTAAATCATTTTTTTCAATTTTTGAAATACAGTGCTTTGTGTAATCATAAAAAATTTCTATTGTACTTTGATAATTTTCAATTTTTTGTGCTTTAGTTCCCCATTTTTTATCTGAAGAATCAACAATAACAGTCGGCTTTTTTTCTTTTATTGAATAGAAAAGTGCTTTTGAAATTTCAAAATTTGGTTTTGCCGCATTTAAAAGTGTAATATATTGGGGAATTTGAAAATCTCCCAGTTCTTTATTATCATTTGCAATGCAAGAATTTATTGTAGGAGTTTTTCCTGTTTTAAAATCTACAATGTAAACGTTTTCTTCATCATCAATTATTACGCAGTCAATTTTTCCGCTGTAAGCCCATTGCGTTTTTTCTGTTTTAATTAGATTTTTAATTTCTTCGTTGTCTGTTTCTGCTGTAGAAATCCATTCTTCAGAAAAGGCAACTGAACAATTTCCAAAACCTTTATTTTCCAATGGATTACAAAATGTTAAAAGGAAATTCATTATGTTATCCGCAATTGCTTGTTTTTGAGAAATCAAAACTAATTTTGTGAGTGGCGAAGTATGAAAATCCATTTTAGAATCTGCTAAAATTGTTTGTTCAACAAAATCACAAATTGCATTTGAAATTCTTTGATAATCACTATCAGAAAATTTTTCTGTAGTAATATCTACGCAAGGAATTTTCTTGTTGTTTTCTTTGATGCACCATTTTAAAAATAATTCCAAAACTTTGTGATTTATGTTTCCCATTGTAAAAGGCGTCATTAATTGGGCGTCTAAAGAATCTTCTTGAAGTTTTAAAACATTTTTAAAAATCCAGTTTCTTGGGCAAGGGAAAAAGTTTTTTAAATCTGACTGTGTAATGGAAGGCAATTCGGAATGTCTTTTTACAGTTAGATATTCCCAAATTAGATTTTTGATTTTTTCAGAAGATGATTTTTTAGAGTTATTTTGTGAATTATTAAAATTTTGATTTTTTGTAAACCAAGTTTCAAATTGATTTTTTTGATTTTCTGAAAGATATTTTATAGAAGAAAAATCACTAAATTTTCCCAAAATAAAGTTTTTTTCGTTTAAGATGAAATCATTTTTATCAAGTTCATACAATGAACCTTTTTGTTTTTCTTCTTTTGAAGCGGGTTCTAAAGTGTTTAAAAAATTGTGAGCAATTGCAAATCCACCAAAAGAATCTTCGGCGTAAGAAAAATAACATTCTGATTTTCCGTAAAGTTTTATGAACAATTTAGAAACATTGTAAAGTTTATCTTCTTTTTCTAATCCCAAGGCAATTCGTTTTTCTGTGCTTAAAAAATCCAAGCGTTTGTGAGGAAGTTCAAGATTTTTTTGGGAAGCGTCAATTACAAATTGAATTTTTATATTTGCAGCGGCTGCCAATTTGTATTTATAGACATTTACCCCAACAGTTTTGTTTTGTGGAGTATAAGTTTTTTTGCTAATTTCAGAAAGGAAAAAATCAAAAGGCTTTTCTACAGGAATTTTTAAAGGTTCCAAAAAATCTTTTTCAATCTGAATAATATCTTTTAAGTGATTTATACATGTACTTAAAATATTGTTTGCAGTTTCTGAAAAATTTGATTCTTCCAAAAAGTGTCCTTTAAAAATTGTCCAAGCTTTTTGCAAATTTTCAAAGGAAGATGCTTCGCAAATTGTAGTAATATCTTTTTTTAAAGATTTGTAAAAATTTAATTCTAAGGAATTTGTATCAGCTGTTTTTGAAAGAGCTTCCAGCCAAGTGTCGTTAATAAAATCAGAGTTTGAATCAGAATAGCTACAAATGCAGTGCATGCTTTGTCCTTCTCTGATTAAATTTTCTTTTGTAATTTTGATGTTTTCTTTCCAAGGAATTAATTCGTTTAATAAAAGTTGTCTAACTGAATCATAAGAAAAATCTGAATTATAACATTGGCTAATTTGTGAAAAAATTGTTCCTGCCGAATTTGCTGTAAGAGATTGTCCGCCACGAATAACATAAGGAATGCAATATCTTTCAAATTCTCGTTCAAGATATGGTCTGTAAGTTTCTAAATCTGGAACATTTAATGCAATTTCATTCCAATTTGCTTTTTTGGATTCTACCAAATCTCGCATTTTTAAAATCATTCTGCGCAATTCTTTTCTGGAATCTGAAAAAGCAAAACAATCTGGACCATTTTCGTTTTCTTCAAATTCTGGAAGATTTACAATAACAAAATCTTCGGTTTTTGAAAAAATATCAATGTAATCTGCGTAATCATCTAATAATTCTGGGTAAATAACAACAAACTTTTTGCCAACAGAAGAAAAGTCTGGAATAATCCAAGAAGGTTCAAACATATTGTTTTTTGCTAAAAAATCTGAATAACGCAAGTAAAGCTCTAAAAAATCTTGATCTTCTTCGTCTAAGTTTGCATTTAGTTCTGTTTGATTTTCTAAAGTTGGTTCTATGCCATTAAATCTGAGTTTTATCCACAATTTTAAAGAAGGTAAAATTTTTGCAACCCAATCAACAAAGGAACTGTAATTATTTGCAAATTCAGTATTAATAATCTTTTTGAAAAATAATTCAGTAGAATTTTTTACAAGCAAATCTTGAATAAAAAGTTTTCGCAAAAGAGCAGGAATGGAAGTTTTATTTTTTTCATCACCAGCCATAAATTGACTTTTAAAATTATCCCAAGCAATAAAACGTTCAAGAGAAACTGCCGAAACTCCACTTTCTTCTGGATTCATAACACACCAGTCAATCCAAGAGTTCATTACAACATCAGTTGAAAAAACAAAATGATAATTTTCGTCCGAAAGAAATTGCTTAAAAATAGAAGAAATATTTTTTTCATCGATGATAAGATTATTTTTACCCATGTGATATATTATACTCCATTATTTGCGTAAAGTTTAATTTTTTTTAGGAATAAATTCTGTTCACTTCTTTATTATTTGAAACGTCGTTATTTGTCGGTGATTATGAGGTATACTTTATAAAAGAATGAAGAATATTATTGTAGGAGGAAAAATGTACGGAGCAATTTTAGGAGATATTATTGGTCAGCCTTATGAATTTGGACCAAATAACATTAAAACAAAGGATTTTTCACTTTTTACAAAAAAGCCTCGATTTACAGATGACTCAGTAATGACTGTTGCAATTTGTGATGGCATTTTGGCTGCGGGTTTTGAGGCAGATGAAAAAACAATGAAAAAATCAATGATTGAAGCCATGCACAAATGGGGGAATCTTTATCCAAAAGCAGGATATGGTGGAACTTTTATTCGTTGGTTAGCTATGAAATCTTATGAGCCTTACAACAGTTGGGGAAATGGAAGTGCAATGCGTGTTTCTTCTGTGGGGTGGTTTTTTCACACTTTGGAAAGAACACGGGAAGTTGCAAGGTGGTCGGCGGAAGTCACACATAATCATCCAGAGGGGGTGAAGGGAGCTGAAGCTGTGGCAAGTGTAATTTGGATGGCTCGAAAGGGAAGTTCAAAAGAAGAAATTAAAACTTATGTTGAAAAAAAGTTTGGTTATGATTTGAGCAAAAGTTGTGATGAAATTCGGCCAGAGTATTATTTTGATGTAAGTTGTCAGGGAACTGTGCCTCAAGCAATCACCGCATTTTTAGAAGGAACTGATTTTGAAGATGTAATTCGTACTGCAGTTAGTCTTGGTGGGGATTGCGACACTTTGACTTGTATTGCAGGAGGAATGGCAGAATCATTTTATGGATTGCCAGAAAATCTTAAAGAAAAGTGTTTGGAGTTTACAACAAAGGATATGCATGAGGTGATGGAAAGGTTTGAGAAGGGGAAAGGAAAAAGGAAAAAATGAATTTTGGAATAACTGATAAAAAACTAAAAATCATTGTGAATCATATTGATTCAGAGTTTGTGAATGATTCTGAAAAGGTGAAACAAGCTTTATCTGAAATTGAACGCAGCATTTTTTATTTAGGGTTTATTACAAATCCTAAAAACGGCCGAGTCAAGGGCTTGAAGGTCGTGTCCCTTGACCGGACGTATTGGAAAAAAATCAGTTTATGTGATTGTAGGAATTTTTTGGTGAGATTCAACCATGGCAGATATCCCTGAGAAATTCCTGCTTCCAAGGCTAAATCCAACTGACTTAATTTTCTAGCCAGCCGTTCTTCTTGAATTCGTGTAGCCACCTTTAGTTCTTGAGCTTCAATTTCATTTTGGAAATCTTCTTGTTGGTTTATATCCATAGTTATAAGTATAAAATACTAAAGAAATGGGTACAAATAACTAAAGAAATAAGGTTTGTAATCTGTAGAGATAGTAATTAGGGGGATTGGGGAGATTTAATCAGAAACTACATATCATTCATACTCAATCCAAAAAATTGAATATTGTAGTTATGGATATTTTGTTTGAATAATGAAATCTTATTTTCCAAAACTTGTAGATTGATTTTTTCTGCTTTACGTTTAACTTCGTAAATTTTGCAGTATTTTTCTAAATCATTTACAGCAATGATATCAATTTCGTTTTGAGATTTTTTATCCCACCAACTTCCGATATTTGTGATTTGTTCTTCTTCTTTTATTTTGTCAGTAAAATATTTCTCCAGAGTTTTTCCAGAAAATGTTTCATAGTTTTTTAAGATTATTTCTTTTAATAAATCATATTTTCCAAGTTCAATTAGATTTTGATTTTGATAAATAAATGAAAAATAAAAACGTAAATAACAATCTGTAATTTCCCAACGAATATTTCTACTAGTTTCTTTTGTATAAAGAGGGCGAATTGGTTTTATAATATTAAAAATTTTATGAAGATTTGAAAGATATGCTCCAGTATTTTTTTCTATGACAGAATCAATCTCACTTTGACTTGTCATTCCGTTAGATATTAGTGCCAAAATTGAAAAATAAATTCCATATTCTTTTCCCATTTCACTAATAAGCAAATCTTTTCCATCAATTAAAAATGGGGATGTAATTCCTGTTACATATTCAATCATTTTCTCTTTTGTTACACTGTTGCTTTCCATAAGCAAAAAAATGTATTTTGCAACTCCACCTGTAAGCATATAGAGGCAAAGTAAATCTTCTTTTGTGTAGTTAGGATTAAAATCTCTTAAGATGGTTTTACAGACTGACGGCGTAAAAGGGGTCAGATTAAGTTTTGCAGTTGCACGTCCAAACAAAGGTTCTTTTGAATCTTCAAAAATTTTAATCATCATTGAATATACTGAGCCACAAACTATAAGATTGATTTTTGATTGGTTTTTTGTAGAATCCCAAATATTTTGCATTTGGCTAAAGAATGTTGGATTAACATTTTTTAGTTCTTGAAACTCATCAATAACCAAAATGAAATGTTCTTGTTTTGAAAATTCCATAATTTGTTCAAATAAATCACAAAGTTTTGTTATATTTCCAAAGATTTTTAGTCCAATTGAGATTTCCAATTCTTTTTGCCATTGTTTGCATAATAGAGTTTCTGAAGTTCGAGTAACAAAAAAGTAACAACTTTTTTTATTTTCTATGAAATGCTTTAAAAGTTCTGTTTTCCCAATTCTTCTACGTCCAGTTATGATAGTAAGATTTGCTGAAGAGGAATTTGTTTCTATTTTTTCTAGAGCGGTTAATTCATCAATTCTGTCATAAAATTTTGCCATTGTGTAATCTCCGTTAATTTAATGGTCATTAAAATAATACGGATTAAATTATGAGTTGTCAAGGAAATTTGATAGAAAGGGCGTTTTACAAATTACAAATGGCGTACAGAGGGATGTTTTGCATCAAAATATTTTGGGATTTATGAATTACATTTTTTCGGGGCTAAATTTACCAAAAGCATACACTTTTTCCGACCTAAAATGGTGGGGAGTCAATAAAAGTGGACAAAAAAATATAGTTTTTATCCTTAAAAAGGAAAAACTTTACTTATCCTTCCTTCCCCCATAGTCCGCTTCTTTTTCCGCAACTTCTTTATGTCCTTGCAATGCCAACGCCTGGGCTGCCAAATTATTTAGGTAGTTTGCTTTTGCGGCTTTTTCTTTTGTGGTGCCGGAAATGCCTAGTGAAAGTTTTTGCATTGATTGTTTTTCTTTTTGGGCATCTAGTAAGTCTTTTGCAACTGAAATGATTTCTTGCGCCTCTGCCCTCGAAACTTTTATACATTCCATAATTCGGCTTACTTGTGCGTGGCTGCTGTTTTCTGCGCCTGCGTCCCCACCAATGCACGTTCCACTACCAATGTTTCTTCCATCACCAATGCCTGCAGCTGTCTCCTCACCAACCAATCCTTCCAAACTTCCAAATGCAAGCTGGAGAGCGTGAGCACGTTTTTGACCAACACCAGGCAGCAGCAAAAATGGAGAAGAAACGTTTTCTTTTGTGCGAAGTTGCTGGTTCTTGCTTGTGGCAAATCGGTGGGTTTCATCTCGCACTCGTTGCAAAAGTCGCAAAGCATCACTTCTGCGGGGCAAAACAATTGGAGTGCTGTT
>JAFXDY010000099.1 GCA_017521105.1 Treponema sp. | reverse complement strand
GTTCCCAAAAAAGTTAATTCCATAAAAAAATGATATATTTTTTTGTTTGATTGAGCAATATATTATCTAAATGTTTCTATATAAAATGTTGTTTATTTGAAAAGTATTTATTGTTTATTTATTGTTTTTAAAGTAAAATTGAAAGGTAAAAATTATAGTAACAAATTAAAGTTAAAGAGTTTATTATTCATAGAATGAAAAAAGATATTTCTGTAATATTACGAAATTATTTCTCTGTTCAGGAAAATATTTTTTCCGTTTCTGGTTTTATGGCATATTTAAAATCAAAAGGGATAAAACTTTCTTTTGATGAAGCCCTTGGAATTTTAAATTCTTCTAATTATGTATTCCCATTAATAAATGATGAATTTATTACTAGAGCAGGTGTATTTACAAATAAGTGGTTCAGCATAAAACCGTCAAAAGAAGAAATTAAAAAAGATAGATTGGTTCTTGGCCACAGATGTATGCCTTTTATTAATCCAGATATTCCACCTTGTGACATAAAAATTATTACTCCAACTGCAAGACCTTTTCCTCGTTTTGACACTTTTTCTATGAATTTTGCACTTGATGTTTTTGCATTTTATGGTGAAGGTTATGTAATTCCATATATCATAAACGACAGGGCTAACAAAGATTTTTCTTTACAATCAGTTCAAGATTCTTTACCAAATCAAACTAGTCTTACTTGTTGGACTCTTTCTCAAGTTGCTGGTAGAAAAATGAATTATGGAGAACGTTTGCTTTGTCGCGTTGTTGATTGGCCGTCAAACACAATAGAAGTTCAACTAATTGAAAAAGAATTGCCACAAAATAAAGAAGAACTACAAATTACAGTAGATGATTTACAACGTGAACGATGGTATAATTATTTTGAAAAAGGCTTTTTAGAAAGTTTTGAAAAAAATGGACCATCAGGTTCAATTGAAGAACAACTTGCATTATTGTTTTTAGAAAATATTGATGTTCTTTGTGTAAAAAATTGTGGTTCTTCTGAAGAATTTTTGCGTCATACAAAGCAAATTGGGTTTGCAAATTATGGTGTAGAAAGCAGAATTTGGCGAACTAACGAAGTTGTTCCTTATGTTGGTAACTGGAATAACGAAATTTCTGATGAATTGATGCTTGCAGAAATTTCTAGCAATTTTACACCCCAAATTATTGATGCTTATTTGCATCAAAATCTTTTTTGTAAGAATCATTTAAAACCAACAAAAACAATAGAAGAAATTGCCGCTTGTATTTTTCCGCCATCATTAATAATGAATAAAGTGGAACGAACTGCAATTTTGTTGAATCTAGAAAAACGAAATGATATACTAAACAAAAAGTATCTTGGTTCATTTGATAATGATATTGCACCTCTAAGAGAAAGAACTCTTAATCTATTTACGCAAGTTAATAAATTAATGTGTTCAATTGGTGGTGCAAAATTAGATATGAAGAAGTTTCCTCAGTCTGAACTTGTTATTTTAACTCAACTTTACGGGCACATAATCAACATAATTGATGAACTTGAAAACATTTTTTTAAGATTAAAGTTTCCTGTAAATGATGTAATGCTTTCTTTAAACGGAATGGAAGAAACTTTTATAGAAATAAAAAGTGTACTTGAACGATCAAAAGCAAAATTATTTAAAGAAAGTTTTAAGATTGTGTAAGACTGTAAAAATTATGGAGGCTAAATTAAAATGGAAAAAGAATTAGATATTACAGAATTAATTCATCGTGGTGGAGTATTAAAAAATGTGGAAGGTTTTTCTACAAAAGACATTTACCATAATATTATACAAATGATAGATTTACCCGATTGTATGGATCGTGAACAAGTGTATAATGCTTTGTGTGCAAGAGAGGAAATTTTAAGTACTGCTGTTGGTAATGGAATTGCTTTACCACATGCTCGTGCACCAATTATGAAAGACGAAAATGATCAAAGAATTTGTGTTGCATATTTGAAGCAACCAATAAATATGAATGCACCAGATGAACGTTTTGTTCATGTAATGTTTGTTCTTTTAACACAAAATCCACAAGATCATCTAAAAGTTTTATCTACTTTGGCAGGACTTTTTAGAGATGTTTCTTTTAGAAAAGCGTTAGAAAATAATGCTAGTGAAGCAGAACTAATTAATTTAATTAGAGAAATAGAAAAAAAATAATTAATTTGAAAAAATAATATAAATAGAGGTTTTTTTATGGACAAAAAAGCAATTGAAGCTGTTGCACTTTCAATTCGCAGCTTATCAATGGATGCAATCCAAAAAGCAAATTCAGGACACCCAGGTCTTCCACTTGGTGCTGCAGAAGCAGCTGCTGTTTTATACGGCGAAGTTATGAAACACAATCCTGCAAATTCAAAATGGGCAGATAGAGACCGTTTTGTACTTTCTGCAGGACATGGTTCTATGTTGCTTTATTCTATCCTCCACTTGGCTGGATACAAAGTAACAATGGACGATATTAAATCATTCCGTCAAGTTGGTTCACATTGTCCTGGTCACCCAGAATATGGTGATACAGACGGTGTTGAATGTACTGGTGGTCCACTTGGACAAGGTGTTTCAATGGCTGTTGGTATGGCTGTTGCAGAATCTATGCTTGCTGCTAAATTCAACACTCCAAAACACACAATCGTAGATCACTACACATATTCTTTAGTTGGTGAAGGATGTTTACAAGAAGGTGTTGCTTCTGAAGCTTGTTCTTTGGCTGGTAACTTAAAACTTGGTAAACTTATTGTTTTCTATGATGAAAACAAAATTTCTATTGATGGTTGTACAGATATTACATTCACAGACGATATTAAAATGCGCTACGAATCTTACGGATGGCAAGTTTTGCGTGGTGATATGTATGATGTTGAAGGAATGGCTAAATTAGTTGCAGAAGCTAAAGCTTGTTCAGACAAACCATCTTTAATCATGCTTAAATCAATTATTGGTAAAGGTGCTCCAAAACAAAACACAGCTGATGTTCACGGTGCTCCTCTTGGTGCAGAAGGAATTATTGAAGCTAAGAAAACACTTGGTCTTCCAACAGACAAAGATTTCTACGTTGTTCCAGAAGCTTACCAATATTTTGAAGATAAAAAAGCTGAATTTGCAAAAGCAGAAGCAGATTGGAATGCTACATTCGACGCTTGGGCAAAAGAAAATCCAGAACTTAAAAAACTTTGGGATGCTTACCACTCAGACGCTGCAACAGCAGAAGTTAGTGATGTAGAATACAAAGTTGGAGATGCTTGTGCAACTCGTGATGCTTCTGGAAAAGCATTAAACGTAATTGCAGAACGTTTTGCTAACCTTGTTGGTGGTTCTGCTGACCTTATGGGACCAAACAAAACTGCATTCAAATGCGACAACGGAACATTTAGCCCAGCTAACCGCGCAGGTCGTACAATTGAATACGGTATTCGTGAATTTGCAATGTCGGCAGTTTGTGCTGGTATTTCTCTTCACGGTGGATTACGCCCATTCTGTGCTACATTCTTAGTATTCGCTGATTACTTACGCCCATCTTTACGCGTAGTTTCTTTGATGAAACAACCAGTTATTTACGTTTTCACACACGATTCAATTTACGTTGGAGAAGACGGACCAACTCACCAGCCAATTGAAACAATGGCTTCTTTACGCGCAATTCCTGGTGTTCAAGCAATTAGACCTGGTGACCCAGAAGAATCTATGCAAGCTTGGAACATGGCTTACGCTTCAAAAGATCACCCAGTTTGTATGGCATTTACACGTCAAGCTTTGGCAGTTTATGAAAAAGCAGACAAAAACTGGAAAGAAAATATGGCAACAAAAGGTGCTTATGTTGTACAAGATGCTGCTAACCCAGATATTACAATTTTGGCAAGTGGTTCTGAAGTTAACATGGCTCTTAAAGCTGCAAGCCTTGCAAACGGAAAATCAATTCGCGTTGTTTCTGTTCCTGATTTGGCAAAATTTGCAAGTCTTTGTCCTTGTGAACAAGAAAAAATCATTGGAAATCCAAAACGCGTAGTTTGTACAGAAGCTGGTATTTCTACAGAATGGTTACAGTTTGCTAAAAAAGAAGATTGTTTCTGTAT
>JAFXDY010000098.1 GCA_017521105.1 Treponema sp. | reverse complement strand
TGGGGTTTCGCCAAAAGAATATAGAAAAAATCCTGTTCCGGTTGCTCTTAGAACTATCATAAAACCTTTTGATTGTTATCTTTTGAATCACAATGATTTTGGAGGAAAATTTATGAAAGATTCTTTGAATGATGTAAAAGCTTATTTTATTTCTATGCCTGCTCACAAATTTTTGCACATTAAAAATTACGAAAGTATTGGGTATTGGGATTTTTGGCAAAAACAAGCTGCAATTCCTGGGCAAGATTGCGAAACTATTTGCGGATTGTTAGAAAGCATTCCGGGAAAACTTGATGATTTTGGGGACGGCGAAAATAACAGTGGAAGTGGCCAGTTGATGGCTTGGCAAAATTGTGAAGAAGGTCGCATTTGTAGTTGGGGAATTCCTTTGGCAGAATGTTACGGTGTTCGGCTTCCATCTGATTTTTCTGGCGAAGTTCCCTCTCAGATGATTTTGGAAGATGTTTCTGAAGGGGAATATATTGTTTTTGAACATGGTCCTTTTGATTACGAAACAGAAAATTCTATTGTGGAACAAAAAATTGAACAAGCCATGAAAGATTTTGATTATTCAGCAACACCATACACTTTAGATTTTACTCCAGGCAGATTTTTCTATTTTTATCACGATTGCAAACGCGGCTGGAAATATGTTCGCCCAGTTGTAAAAAAGTAAATGTGGATGTTATATTAATATTGGGGTATTTTTATGAAAGTTTTGTTGATTAATGGAAGTCCACACAAAGACGGATGTACTTTTACAGCGTTGAATGAAGTTGCAAAAGCTTTGGAAAAAAATGGAATTGAAACTGAGATTTTGTATCTTGGTGTAAAACCTATTGCAGGTTGTATTGCATGCGGAAAATGTAGTCAATTGGGAAAATGTGTTTTTGATGATAAGGTAAATGAAATTTTGACTCGCTGTGATGAATTTGACGGTGTTGTAATTGGTTCTCCTGTTTACTATGCAGGTCCAAGCGGCCAAATTAGAGCCTTTTTGGACAGACTTTTTTATGCAGGCGGTAGAAGATTTGCAGGAAAACCTGGAGCTGCTGTTGTAAGTTGTCGTAGAGGTGGTGCAACTGCTGCTTTTGATCAATTGAATAAATATTTTACAATTAGTTCCATGCCAATTGTATCGTCACAATATTGGAATCAAGTTCACGGAGCCTATGCAGAACAAGTTTTGCAAGATGAAGAAGGAATGCAAACAATGCGAACTTTGGGCAACAATATGGCTTGGTTATTAAAATGTATTCAGCTTGGAAAAGAAAACGGAATCACTTTGCCAGAACGTGAACCTCCAGTTTGGACCAATTTTGTGAGGTAGGGGTAGAGGGGAAGTTATTTTTCCACGACAGATTTTTATTGGCTTTTCTAAAAAGTTATCTGAGTGTACAAAGTTTTCCTCTTAAAATGAATCCGATTTTTTCGTAGCATGAGTTAGAGGCAATGTAATCTGCATCGGTGTATAACATTGGTGTAAGGCCTTGGGCGGAAATGATTTTTGCAACTTGATATACAAGATTTTGTGCGTAATGTTTTCGCCGAAAATCTGGATGTGTATAAACTAGGCCAATAGATGCTATTGTGCCGTTTACATTGTATCGGCAACAAGCAACGATTTTTCCTTGTGTGTTTTTCCACAAAAAAACATTTTCATTTTTTAGCGAATATTCTGCATCTTTGCAATATTCTTCTCGAGTTTTCATAGCGATTTTTAATTCTGTATGAAACCAATCCCATAAGTCAATAAAATCGTCCAAATCTGCAATTGTAGCTTTTGAAAAAGAACCATCCGCTTTTTGTTCTGCTACAGGTTCAATTGGGGAAGTGCAATCGTAGGCAAACATATTTTTATGAATAGAAAGCGTCTTGTTTTCTGTTTTTGCTCGATTAATCAAAAATTCTGCAAAATCGTATTTTAGATTAAAAGTATATTTTCCGTTTAAAAATGAATTTTCATCAAGTATTTTGTAAATTTCTTCTTTTTCTGATTGCGAAATATCGTCACTTGTCCAAATCCAAAGAGGAAAAGGTTCACAAGAATGGCAAATTATAAAAGTCTTGTGATTACTTGCTACAAAATTGCAATTGCCGTGAAGAATTCTTGCCAAAACAAAAAATGTGTATTTATCTTTTTGTAGAAGGTTAAAATCTGTTTCTGTAACAAAACTATCCATAAATTTTTTCTCCTTATTTTTCCACAACAATCAGTGGGATTTTCATTTCTTGTGAGGTGAGGCCTGCGTGGTGGCTTTTGAAAATTGGTGAGGTTTTGTTCCAGAACATTGTTTTTGTTCCAATGGCTGGGGCAATAAAGTCTCCAATTCCGGTTAAATTTGGGGGTGGATTTCCCGGTCCAAAAAGATTGTTTTGAAAAACTTCTTCTTTTGAAAAAATCAAATAATCAGAGCCAAAAAGTTCCAAAAAACTTTCTTTAAAAACTGGAATAAATTCATCTTTTACGTAAAAACTAATTCCGCGTGGTTCTATGCTTACTGGACGAACTAGCATTTTTGCAAAATCAGGGTAATTTTCTTCAAAAAAATCCATTTGAATGTCGATGTGGCCGTGGTCGGCTGTTATAAAAACGACAGTATCTTGCAAAGTTGCGCAAAGTTCTTCTATTTTTTTGTTCAATTCTTCTATTGCATTGTGAACATTTTGTGAGTCGCTACCTTCTGCGTGCAAAAATCCGTCTGGCTCTTCCCAATATGCGTATGTAAAAGTTCTTTGATTTTTGTTGCAGCGATTTTTTATTTCGTTTATCCAACAATCTAAATCAAAAGGTTTTTCTACTATCCACGGAAAAAGGATTTTTGCGTCGGCGTTTTGAGTTTGGTTTATGATTTGTTCAAGATTTTTATATGGAAGATATTTGTATGCAATGTTGTATTCTGCCGCTGGTGTTGTAGTTCCTGCCAAAGTGTTTTTAAAACAAGTTACAATTTTATCTTCCTGTTCAAAATAAACATCCCAGCCAAGCCATCCGTGTTCAATTGGAGAAAGTCCAGACATCATTGTAGTTGTAGAAGCTGTTGTTGTTGGCGGAAAAACTGAAGAATATTCACATAAAAAATGTTTTCGTAAAAAATCATTTGGTTTTAGATGTTTTTCAAGAATGTTGATTCCAAGTCCATCTAGCAAAATAACAACAACGTTTTTGTAATTTTTTTCTAAAATTTTATCAACCTGGGGTAGAGTGTTGTGATGAACTTTTGCCCCAAAGTGATTCAAAATTGAACAAGAGAAGTTTAAAATACTGTTGTTATAATCTGGAAAAATAATTTGATTTTTTTGCATAGGTTGATTTTAGTAATCTTTACTTTGTTTGTAAATAGAAAATGATAAAAAAATGTAACAAAACTTTACAAAAGCTGTTGAATTTGCTTGACTTTATAAAAGTGATGTTATAGATTTAACTTATGAAGGAAATTTTAATAAAACTTCGACAAGAAAATCGTTATTCTCAGAATTTGCTTTCTAAGGTTTTAGGCATTTCTAGACAGGCGTATATGAAATACGAATCTGGTGAAGTGGAACCATCTGTAGAAATTGTTAGAAAATTAAGTAAGATTTATAAAGTTTCTTATGATGTTTTAATAGATAATAAGGTGCAAAAAGAACCAAAAAAAGTTTTATATGGTTTTCCAGAAGAAAAAAGTTTAAATGTCGCGTCGCCATCAGTTTCTTTTGGACCAAGTAATAGTTACAACTGTGGTGCAAATTTGTTTGACGGTGGTGTAGACTCTGTTGTGCAATATTTTCAAAATCAATTAAATAGTTTACAGGAGGTTATTATGGAAATGAGAAACAAATTATCAGCTTTGACAGTAGAAAACACAAAAGATTCTGTTTCTGAAACAGCAAAGTCGTATTCAAAATCAAAAAGTTTCAACAAAGATGAGTTTTTCAAAAAAGTTGGAAAGTTAAACATCGACAGCACTTTTGTAAATGAACTTAGGGAAAATAGTTCTGATGTAGATTAATTTATTTTTGCTTGGTGAAAAGGATTTCCGTAATTTTTTAAGTAGGAAGGA
>JAFXDY010000097.1 GCA_017521105.1 Treponema sp. | reverse complement strand
TCAATATTTTGAAGTCCAGAAAGCAACAAAATAATTGTAAAAGGCAAAATGTTCCAAATGCCAAAAATTACAAGAGCAACAAGAGACCAAGCAGAATCTGTAAGCCACCCTATTTTTTCTATGCCAAACAATGAAAGTATGTAATTAAAAACTCCATAATTTTGGTTGTACATAAATCGCCAAATTAAACCAACAGCAGTAATTGAAGTAACCATTGGCATAAAAAATGCAGTTTGAAAAAAAGCAATTCCTTTAATTTTTTGATTTAATAAATATGCTACAAAAACTGCAATTGCTGTACTAAGTGGAACTACAAATAAAACATATAAAAAAGTATTAATTAATGATTGTCTAAATTTATCATCTAACAAAACTTCTTTATAATTTTCAAAACTAATTCCGTCATAAGTTCCACGTAAAAAACTATAATTTTCTTTAAAAGATAACAAAAAAACATTTATTACAGGATAAATTGTAAAAATCAAAAGAAAAAACATAAATGGGAACAAATAAATGTAAGGTTCTATTTTATCTTTTAAGATTCTTTTTTGTATTGAGTTGATTTTAAACATTATTTTAATTCCTGTAATTTGCCATTTTTATCAAAGATAAAAAATCCACGTTGTTTAAAATCAATTAGAAGTTCTTTCCCTACTTCTAAATCTTCTTCGGTTTGTAAAATTGCACAAATTTCTTGACCAAAAAATTCTAAATAAACAAGTTCTTCTTTTCCCATTTGGCTAATGCGTAAAACTTTGCATTTAATTGCATTTTGTAAAGATGATATTCTAAAACATTCAGGGCGAATTTCTACAAAATATTCTTCGTCTAAAAATTTTGAAAAATCATAAGGTAAAAGTTTATTGTTGTTTAAGGAATTTATTAATTCTTTTGAATTTTTGATTTTGTTTATTGGAGGATTTCCCAAAAATTCTGCCACAAAATTACAGTTTGGTTTGTTATACAAATCTTGACTTAATCCTTCTTGAATTAAAAGTCCATCTTTCATAAGAATTATGCTATCAGAAATTGACATTGCTTCTTCTTGATCATGAGTTACAAAAATTGTAGTAACTCCAGTTTCCAATTGAATGCGTCTAATTTCTTCCCGCATTTCTAATCTAAGTCTTGCATCAAGATTTGAAAGAGGTTCGTCCATTAATAAAATTTTTGGATTTTTAACCAACGCTCTGGCAATTGCAACACGCTGTTGTTGTCCACCAGAAAGTTCCGCAGGATATCTTTTTAATAAAGTGTCTACTTGTACAAGTTTTGCAATTTCTTTTGCTTTTTCAAATCGTTCTTTTTTTGGAACTTTTTTTATTTCTAAAGGAAAACTGATATTTTCTAAAACTGTAAGATGTGGATAAAGTGCGTAGTTTTGAAAAACCATTCCAATGTTTCTTTGGTCGGGTGGCAATTTTGTTACATCTTCATCATCAAAAAATATTTGACCTTCTGTTGGCTGAACAATGCCACATAACATATTTAATATAGTAGATTTTCCACAACCTGATGGACCTAAAACACAAATTAAATGACCGTCTGCCAATTCGCATGAAAAATCTTTTACTGCGATTGTACTTCCAAACTTTTTTGTAATATTTTTTAAAGTGATTTTCATATATCGCTTAACACCCAAACCAAAGGATTTTATTTTTATTCGTTCAACGCTTTGTTACAGTCTTCAACCATTTTTGCAACGGCGTCTTTTGCAGTCATTTTTTTATCAACTACATTATTCAAATATTCAACTAAAATGTTTCTAATTTGAGCAGAACCTGTTACATTTGGGAATGAACCAGAAACAGAAAGATTTGCTTGAACACAAGGTAAAGCAGAAGTTGCAGGAAGATTATTAATATATTCTTGATATTCGCTTTCTTTTGTTGTTAATCCGTAAGGTGAAAGTGCTGAGTTTGCTTTTGCCCAACCAGCATTCATTTTTGGTGAAAGGAAGAATTTTGTAAATTCGTAAGCACCTCGATCAACATCATCTGCACGTTTTAAGAAAATTGGACCTCTGTTCCAACCTGTATAAAAATCAATTCCATTTGCTGAACTAATCCATGGAGCCATTCCAAGTTCAGCACCGTTAAGCATTGTAATATATTGATCATTTACACAAGAGCCAGAGAATGAAGCAATAGCTCCTGTTGCCAAATCTTCAGAAGCGTATTTTCCAATTGTATTGAACAAGAAATATCCTTTATCACAACAATCAGCATACCATTGATAGATTTTTTCTAATTTTTCGCCACCAAACAAAACTTTTTTATTTGCAACATCAATGTAGCCCATTCCATTTTGCAAAATTAAAGTTTGAATATTGTCAACAAGACCATCAGAATGGAAGCCTGGAATTCCTTTTTTTTCATAAATTGTTTTACAAACAGATTCAAGTTCTTCCCAATTTGTTGGAGGATTTAAACCAAGTTCGTCAAACAAAGTTTTGTTATAAAAATAAACAGGACCTGTTGTAGCACCAGGAAGATAATACATTCCACCATCAGCAAATCCATTAACTTCATCTAACATAGCTTTTGGAAGAGAATTGATAAAATCTTGCATGGATGTATCGCCTTTTTTTACATCTTCTGCAATAAATTTTGAAATATCAACAGCTAATCCTTCATTTGCATAATCAACAGCAGTTGAACCATAATTAAAAATAATGCTAGGACCAATTCCGTTTGCAACAGCATTGTAAACTGTATCTGCAAACCCTGAATAATCTTGTGCCAAAACTTTTACAACATATTTTGATTGAGAATTGTTGAATTGTTCTGCTGCATTTACCAAATATTCTTGTTGAGAACCATTATAAGTGTGCCAAATCTCTACTGTAGTTGGCTCAGAAACTTTTTTTGAACATCCCATAAAAACTAAAGATGCCAAAACCAAACTTGTGATTAATGAAGATTTTTTCATAATCATCTACTCCTAAAAAATTATTTTGAAAAACTTGCGTTGCTATCGTGTAGCAATTTTATCTGTGTGGAGTTCACAAATGCAAAATAAATATATCATTTTGTAATGATTTGTTCTATAAGGTGGAATAAGGTGGAATGACATGCCTTCCTCTATGTCATCCTCGGGCATGCCCCGAGGAACTTTTTTTTATAATGATTCCCGCATCAAGTGCGGGAATGACATGGTTCATATCCGGGAATGACATGGTTCATATCCGGGAATGACATGCCTTCCTCTATGTCATCCTCGGGCGTGACCCGAGGAACTTTTTTTGTAATGATTCCCGCATCAAGTGCGGGAATGACATGGTTCATATCCGGGAATGACATGGTTATTGTGCGCCACTTTCACAATTCTTAATTCTTCATTCTGAATTATTTAATGTCTTTTCTTTTAATCTTTCCAGAAATTGTTTTTGGTAAAGAATCAACAAAATCAATAATTCTTGGATATTTGTAAGGAGCAGTTGTTTGCTTTACAAAGTTTTGAATATCTTTTTTAAGTTCATCACTTGGTGTGTAATCTTTATTCAAAATGATTGTTGCTTTTACAACTTGTCCACGAACTTCGTCTGGAGCGGCTGTTACTGCACATTCAACAACAGCTGGATGTTGCATTAAAACGCTTTCAACTTCAAAAGTTCCAATTCTGTATCCAGAACATTTAATTACATCATCATTGCGGCCTGTAAACCAGAAATATCCGTCTTCGTCACGCCAAGCGTTATCACTTGTGTGGTAGTATCCGTCGTGCATAACTGATTTTGTTTTTGCAGGATCTCCAAAATATTCCATAAATAAGCCTGGGAAGCGACCATTTGTCATATCAACAACAATTTCTCCAACTTCACCATCTTCAACTTCGTTTCCGTCTTCGTCAATTAAAGTTACATTGTAATATGGAGCTGGTTTTCCAAGACTTCCCGGTTTAATTTTTTCGTTTCCAAAGTTCAACAAACTTAAAGTTGTTTCTGTTTGACCAAATCCTTCGTGAATTTCTTTTCCAGTAACTTCTTTCCATTTATTAAATACTTCTTCACTTAAAGGTTCCCCAGCTGTTGACCAATGTTTACAGCTAGAAAAATTATATTTAGACAAATCTTCTTGAATCAAAAAGCGGTAAATTGTTGGTGGCGCACAGAATGATGTAATGTTATGTTTTTCAATTTGTTTGATTAAATCAATTGGCTTAAATTTTGCGTGATAATCATAAACAAAAACAGAACATTCAGAAATCCATTGACCATAAAGTTTTCCCCAAACAGCTTTACCCCAACCTGTATCGGCAACTGTAAGGTGAAGTCCACCTTTTTCAACTTCTTGCCAATATTTTGCAGTTACAATGTGTCCAAGTGGATACAAAAAGTTGTGAGTTACTAATTTTGGATGGCTTGTTGTTCCAGAAGTAAAATATGCAAGGAAAACATCGTCATTACAAGAGATTTCTTTTCTTGTAAGATTTTTGAAAGATGCTAAATCTTCTTCTGTTACAGAATCAAGTCCTGTGTAAAAATCTTCCCAACCATTTTTGTTGTGATATTCTGTATTTGAGTCAATTCCAAATGGAGCTACAGCAATTTTGTGTTTTAAAGATTCACATTCTACTTGAGCTTCATCAATATATTTAAACAAATCTCTATCATCAACAGCAATTACAGATTTGATATATGCTGAATTACATCTAAAAACAATGTCTTCTTTTGTAAGCATGTGAGTTGCAGGAATAACTGCTGCACCAATTTTGTGCAATGCAATAATGCTAATCCAGAATTCATAACGGCGTTGCAAAATGAGCATAACAAAATCGCCTTTTTTAATTCCAATTTTTTTGAAATAAGCGGCAGCTTTGTCTGAGCGTTCTTTAATTTCTGCAAATGAGAATGTTTTTTCTTCATCATTATCATTACACCAAACTAATGCGTTTGCATTTGGTGTTTTTGCAGCAAGTGCATCTACAACGTCATAACCAAAGTTAAAGTTTTTAGGAACTTTTATTTTAAAATTCTTAAAAAAGTCGTCGTAGTTTTCGAATTCTGTTTTTTCTAAAAATTGTTCTAGCATATATTTTATTCCTTATAATTACATGATTATTGCTAAAAATTTAGCGTTTTTGTTATTTAGTGCTTGCATTCCGTGAGGTTTAGTTCCGTCAAAGTAAACACTATCACCTTCTTCTACTATTAATTCTTTTCCGTCCACAACAAGTTTCATTGAACCTTCAATCATATAGTTGAATTCGTGTCCTGGATGTGAATTAAAATGAATTTCCTTTTTGTCATCTGGAGTGATTGTTACAATAAAAGGATCTGCTTTTCTGTTTTGGAATCCAGAAGCAAGAGCTTGATATTTATAATCACTTCTTCTAGTAACAGAAAGACCTTTATCTTTTTTTGTTAAACAATAAGAATGCATGTGAGGTTCTTTACCAGAAATTAATGTGCCTAAATCAATACCATATTTTTTAGACATTGATTGAAGTACACCTACAGGAATATCAACAGTTCCAGTTTCAAGTTTTTTGTACTGGTCAATAGAAATTCCGCAAACACCTGCAGCTTCTTCAACAGAAACATCCATAATTTCACGCAAACCAATTAAACGGTCAGCAACAGCTTTAATTTCTTCATTAATTTCCATAGAAATCCTCCATAATGTGATAATTTAGAATTATGAATGTAGAATTAAGAAATGTAAAACTT
>JAFXDY010000096.1 GCA_017521105.1 Treponema sp. | reverse complement strand
TCATAAAGACCATAACCTGGCATTGCTTTTTCGCCCCAAATCATACGACCGTGGTCTGGACGAATAATTCCATCAAAACCTGTTTCGTAAAGAGTGCGAACAATTTTGTACATATCAAAAGTTCCGTCGCTAGAAAGGTGAGCAGATTCTTGGAAATCTTGAACTGGGTCATCAATTGCAGTGTTAAATTTTAAGTTTCTGATGTGAGCAAAGTGAATACGACCTGTGGCAGCCTTAATCATTTCGCACAAATCATTTTTGCGATTTGTACCATAACTTCCTGTACAGAAAGTAAGCCCGTTATGCGGATTTGGAACTTCATTCAACATGCGAACAACATTTTCTTTACAAGTGATAATGCGTGGAAGCCCAAAAACAGGCCAAGCAGGATCATCTGGGTGAATTGCCATATCAATATCATATTTATCACAAACTGGCATAATTGCTTCAAGGAAGTATTTTAAGTTTGCAAAAAGTTTTTCAGAATCAACATCCTTGTACATTTCAAAAAGCTCTTTTACACGAGCCATGCGTTCTGGTTCCCAACCTGGAAGAATAAATCCGTTAGAATCTTTATCAATAGAATTAAACATTTCTTCTGGTTTAATAGAATCTACCGCAGTTGAATTATAAGCCAAAACAGTTGAACCATCTTCACGCACACGAGCCAATTCCGAACGAGTCCAGTCAAAAACAGGCATAAAGTTATAACAAACCATGTGAATATCTTCTTGCCCAAGACGTTCCAAAGTTTTAATGTAATTTTCAATATATTTATCTCTGTCGCCGTTTCCAATTTTAATATCGTCGTGAATATTTACACTTTCAATACCAGCAATTTTCAAACCAGCATCGCTAACTTCTTTTTTAAGTTTTTGAATTGCTCCCAACTCCCAAGCTTCACCAGGAACAGAATCGTACAAAGTTGTAATAACGCCTTTTACACCAGGCACCTGTCTAATTTGTTGTAAAGTAACAGAATCAAAACCTGTTCCGTACCAACGCAATGTCATTTCCATAAAAAAACCTCGCAAAATTAATTCAGAATTATGAATTATGAAATTTTTCTTATTTTTTGGAGCAAATCCCTACTCCCAAACCGTCCTTCCGCAATTCCCTAACGGTCAGCCGCTTCCCTGGTGTCGTAAACGCCCCCAGGTCCAGTGGCTCCCACTTCGTGGGCTTGCTCCAGCACGGGCTAGGCTTTATTCACCATACATAAATTATAACACCCAAATAAAATTTATGCAACTAAAATACTTGTATACTAGTGTACGTCCTTAAATAAAAACAATCCCCTTCTTTTTCAAAAATCAAGTTTTTTCTCTCTGTTCTTTTTTTAATTTTTATGTTATATTTTAGTTGCTATTTATATACTTATATTCTGTTTGGAGCCTAAGTAAAATGTCAAACAACGACATTATTATACATTTTGATGACAAAAAAGACAAAACTCTCAGTATAAAACTAGAAAAAGTTTCAGAAGCAAAAAGTTGTTTGCTAATAAATTTGGAAGGAATTATTGAAACATATAATTCTCTTTTTTTCCAAAGCCAAATGAACAAAATTTTAGATGCAGGATTCATTAATCTAATAATTTCTGGAAAAACCTTAAAATATGTTTCGTCTACTGGTGTTGGATCTTTAATTTCTTTGTACAGACAAATTAAACTTATGGAAGGCTCTTTAATTTTTATTGATTTTAACGATTCAATTTTGGAAGTTCTAAAATTATTAGGATTTTCAAAAGTTTTTTGTATAAAAGAAACTATTGAAGAAGCAATTTCAGAAATTAATAAAAATAATGTTTTCATTGTAAAAACATCTTCGTTTCCATTCTCATTTGAATGTCCTTTATGCAAAGCAAAACTTAAAGCACCTTACAAAGGAAAATACAAATGTCTTGCTTGCAAATCTACAATCGCTGTTATGGAAGATTTGTTAAAAGAATCTTCTACTTCTTAACAATAGTTAATTCAAGAGTTGCTGCCGCTACATAATCTGCCGATTCAAACCGCCATTTTGAAAGTTGGGAAACAATTTCATTTCTTACTGCGCTTGGCAAAAGGGACGCCGGAGTTATAGAAATTTCTGCACTTGGAACATTTCCACTTTCCAATACTGTAAAAGTAATTTTTACAGTTACGGTGTTTTCTATCAATCTAGCATTTTCATCAGAAATTATTATGTTTGGTTCAGCAGGATACAACAACATTCTGCTCATTCCGTTTTGCATTTTTACAGTTCCCTTTTCGTTGGAACCTGTTGCTACCTGTACCGTTGCAGCGTCAGAAACAGTAGACTTTCCGGAATATTTTTTATTGGAAATGTCACTTAATTTTCCAGATGTATTATCAGACACTTTTGCAGATTTTTCTCCGTTTGATTTTGAACTTACAATTGGTTCTGAATTTTTATCAGAAACAGTTCCTGCTGTTCCTTGAACAGTATTTTTTGTTGTTACTTTTTTTGTAGTAGATAAATTGCTTGTTTCAGAATCCTCAGATTCATCAAACATAGAATCCCAATCAAAATCGCTAACGTTTTTCTTTTCGCTAAATTGTTCTTCCATTAAATCGTCTACACTTTTTGCATATTTTACAGGTTCTGATTTTGATACAGTTTTTGCGGGCGTTGGTGTTGTTTTTGGAGTTGTTTCTGTCTTTTTTTCTACAGGTTTTGCAGCTGGTTTTGGTTTTGTTTCAGTTTTTTTTGCAACAGTATTTTCTGTCTTACTTGATTTTGCAACTTCTTTTTGTATATCTTTTTTAACTTCTTGTTTTGGAGGCACTTTTTGTTCTGTTAAAGTTTTAGTTTCTTCGGTCTTTTTAGAGGCCACTTGTTGTTTTGCACTAGAAACCTTTTCTTTTTTTTCTACCTTTTTTATTGGCTCTAAGACAATTTGGATTTCTTTATACTTTGGTTCTTTTTTTACAGGATTTACAAAAATAAAAACAATTAACAAAACAAACCATAAAAAGATTGTTAAAACAAATGAACAATTTTTACTTAATTTTGAGACAGACCAAGTTTTCATTTCTTCTTTCAATTCTTTTATTGTCATTTAACAACCTTTTTTTTTAAGTCACTTATATTTATTGATTTTTTGTTCGCAAATTTATTAATGAATATCCATTTTCTCTAATAACATCAAATATTTTTACAATTGTGCCGTTTGTCACTTCGCTATCTGCTTCTAACATAACAGGAAATTCTTCTTTTTTTGTTTCACCTGTGTCAAACTCACTTAAAAAGTTTCCTAAAGTATCCATATCAACTTGAGTTTCATTAAAAAACAAATCTCCATTTTCAGAAGCCGAAATTGTAATTCCCTGCATAGAAGTTGATTCAGAAGTTCGACTTTGTGGCAAATTCAATTTGATTCCTGGCAAAATTGCAAATGTTGTAGAAACAAGAAAAAACAAAATTAACTGAAAAACAACATCAAGCATTGGAGTCATATCAATATTTGATTGAATTTTCCCTTTTCGCGATTTTATTCTCATATCTTCTTACCTTATAAACTTTTAGATTTTCCCAAAACCTTAAAAATAATCTGTGTTGCAATTGTTTGCATTTCTATAATCTTATGATTTACTTGCGAAATAAAGAAATTGTTAAAAATTAACGAAGGAATTGAAACGCACAACCCCGCAACAGTTGTAACTAAAGCTTCGGCAATTGCTCCTGCCAACAATGCAGGATCACCCATTGTACCACCTGCCCCCAAAACGCCAAAAGCTTTAATATTTCCTGTTACAGTTCCCAAAAGTCCTAACAATGTAGAAATATTTGCAATTGTTCCTAAAGTTGTAATTAAATGCTCGTAAGTTGGAACTTCTAAATCCATTTGAGTTTCTACAATTTCTCTTAAATCTCTTTCTTCTAAATCACGACTTTGAATTGCTTTTAAGATTACGTTTGAAGTTGGAGTCTCTGATTCTCGGCACATTCTAATACACGCATCAAAATCACCTTTATTCAACAAAGACAAAACATTATTAATTAAAATTTTATCTTTTTTCTTTGTTGTGTAAAAATAAATACATCGTTCAATAATAATATATGTTGCAATAATGCCACACAAGATAATTGGAATCATAATGATTCCACCAGATTTTAAAATTCCAAACATAAATCCTCCGTTTTGGTTATTTCCTTAAAAAATATATTTTACTAAAAGAGATGCAGCTCCACCTCTTGCCACGTATTCACCAGCATATTGCCTTGTTCTTACAGAAACTAGTTTTATAATATCTTCAATATTAAGCATAACTCTTACAGATTTTGAAACAGAAATAAATGCATCAAAATCAACAATTGGAACACTTTCATACAAAGAAATTATTGGAAATTTAATAGCAACTTCTGCTCCCCAACGACCTTCCAAACTATTTGCACCTAATTCCAACCCAATCAGCTGAGAATGTTCTAACACAGGAACATCCATCCAGTTTGCTTTCCAAAGTCCACCAATAGAAAACATTTTGTAATTATAGTTTACATTAAATTCAGTAGTAAACAATTGTCTAGAAGCAAACTCATATCCATACAAACAACCATTTAAGCCGTTTTGATAATTTGGCTGCCAAACTCCGTTATCAAATGCAGTTTGTCTGTATTGAACATTTGCTTTTCCTGTAAAAGAATTTTTAATGGGAATTACAACATCAAGTTGTCCGTACCAATCAGATTGTTCTTGAGGCAACGAATTAAAAGCCGAATATTTATAAAAAATTTCTTTACTATTAATTAAAGTTGGTTTTGAATCTAAACCACCTTTTATTTCAATTTTTACGTTTCTTGAAGAAAAATACGTAGGTAAATCTAAAGCAGCTTTAATTGTAAATGGAATAATAAATTTATTTTGGTTAAATCTGTTTCCAAAAGCAATTCCTACTTCTCCCAAAATTTTTGCAACATCATTTTTCCATCCAAATTCTGCCGTAATTTGCCCTCGATGCAAACTGTTAGAATCTTCAAAAATATGTTCTACATCATAAGAAAAATTATATTTTCCACTGAGCATTGCAGTAAAACCAGAATCTTCCCACTTAAAAAACAAAGTTGGATCCATAGAAATCAATTTTAATTCTGTAATCCATTTGTTTGCACCTGTATTACCTACAAAACTTTTTGTAGCATCTAAAAAACGTGTATAATAATTTGCACCAGTATTTAGTCCAATTGTAAAAACAGAAACAGGTTTCCATTCACCTTGAACAAATCCATACAAATCATTTTGATTAATTTCTGTAAAGTCTTCACTTTTTGCCTGGAGTCCAGTTCCCAAAGTGTCAAAAGCACCTTGCAAATCAAACTTAAAATTTCCTAATACAAAAGTTTTTTCAAGATTAATTTTTGTGTTTCTATCAGAATAACCACAAAATAAGTCTTTACTTGCAAAACCATAAACAGAATTATGAAAAAAGTTTAATTCCAAAGGATTCAATTCATCAAGTTGGTACAGATTAAATTCACCTTTTAAAACACTTGGATATCCACCACCAATCATTCCATCTCCATGAAACTTGGAAGGTTCTTTTAACTCTTGTAATTGATTTTTATTTTCTGGAATATCTTCTTCTGGCAAAATAGGAATTAAATCTTCCGAAGAAGAAGGAATTTCTATTACTGTTGCAAAATTAGGCAACGAATCTTCTTCTGCTTCTACAGAAACTCCAACAACTTCTGTTGTAATTTCTGGAAGTTCAATCTTTGCTTCCTGAGAAAACCCCATCTGAAAACACACAAAAAAGCTTGTAATTGTTACTATTATTTTAATTTTTTTCATATTTTTCCCAACCATTTAGTTTTTTACCAACATTTTTACGTTTTTGGCATATTTTGTTTCTGGATACAATTCAATAAGTAATTTTGCAGTTTCTTCGGCATCTCCACGCATTTTTGCCAAAGAAAAACATTCTACACAAATATACAAAGTTTCTGCAGGTTTAATTTTATCGGTAATTCTGTATGCTTCTGTTGCCTGCAAATAAAATTCTGCAGCCTTTTTATATTCAGTTTTATTTTTGTAATAGGCTGCAACATTTTCCAAATTTTGAGCTTTATAAAAAGTTTCTTTTTCGTCTGATTGAAGCGGAATTAATTGAGTGGCAAGCAAAAAAGATTCTTCACTTTGATTATTGTTGGCATATAAAGTTACTAATTCAGTTCCAACAATTCTGCCTTTTATAGAATTTTTTCCTAACTTGGAATATTCCCCATATTTTTTTGCAATTTCCTTATCTGCTCCCGCAACAATTTTGCTTAATTCTTTTTGTTTTTCTACAACTCCATCATCATAAACTTGGGATGGATATTTTTTTATCAAAATGTTTGCTATGTTCAACGCTTCACCATAGTTTTCAAAATGGTAATAAAGCGAAAGCATGGTGTTGTAAGCCGCATATTCGTATGTACTATTTTGATAATTTGTAATTATTGAATTACACATCATTAATGCATTTTGTTTTTTGTCATTTTGTAAATAACATTCCGAACAATAATACATAGCTGCAACTAAATTTTCGTCATTTGGATAATCATAAATAAATTTGTAAAAACAATTTTCTGCATTTTTGTAATCTTTTGTTGCAAAATAAACTTGAGCTTGTCTGTACAAAGCCAAAGGACCATAAACATTTTTTGGATACTTTTTATATATTGAATTATACAAATTATGAGCATTGTCAAAATCTTCATTTCTTTCGTAAAGATTTGCCAAAGCATAAATTACAGATACTTTGTCTTCCGATGCATTTTTTGTAAAAGGAATTAAAATATCAATTGCTTTTTGGTATTCGGAATAATCAGAATAAATTTCTGCCACAAAGATTGCGGTATTATATTTTTCAACTTCAGATTTTGCATTCAACATCAACAAATCTGCATACATAAAGACTGTTTCTTTTTGATCCAGATTCATTGCGTTTCTGATTGAATATTCATAGGCAAATTTTAAATATTTATTGTCGTAATTATTTTCATAAAAATCATTAATAAACTGATTAAACGAAGCTAGTGATTGTTTATTTTGAGTTAACAAAAATTCTGCATACCCTTTATAAAACAAAGAAAGATATTTATTTTTAGGATTCGATTTTAAGTACAAATCAAAAGAAGCTATTGCCTTTTTCCAGTTTTTAAGATTTATATGATTCAGTCCACACAAATAATTTGACAACGGATCTTTTAAAGACTGAGAAACTTTTAAACTTTTTGAATAATCACCAGCTTTAAAACTTTGAATTGCCAAAGAAAATTTATACAATTCCTGCAAATAAGACTTATTTTCTAAAAGTTCAATTACTTTATCATAATTTATTAAATAAAAATGAGCATGAGCAGTAAAATAAATTATGTTATTATTTTTTTGATTAATTTTATTGTAACACTCAGGAATTAAAGCCCAATTTTGAGTTAATGCATAGCAGCGAATTAACAAAGCGTAATAAGCATCCTTTAAAGAGACATCTTCTGACACTTCAACTTCCGTTTTAATTTGATTCAAAACTTTTAATCCTTCTGCCACATTTGAATCATCAACCATTTTTTTTGCTTGATAATAATCTGCTAAAACAGAATTGTTAATACTTTCTAGTTGTTCAAAAGTTTCAAAACCAAGTTCTTCTTTATTAATTTTTGCCAATAATTTTTCTGTTTTAGATTTATTTCCAGTGTTGTTATAACAAATTACAAGTTTTTTTAAAGATTCAACATAATCATTTTTTTGATAAACGTTTCCATTTGAAATAATAAATTCATACAACGGAATTGCTTCGTTAAATTTTTGCATTAAAAAATAACTTCTAGCAGAAAATAAAACAGAATCATAAAAAAATGGACTTTCTTTATTCTGGCAAATATCGTAAAAACAAGTTAATGCTTTATTATATTTTTTTTGATAATAAAAACATTTTCCATAAATAAAATCACAATCTTCCAAAAGAGTAGATGAAGGAAATTCTTGCTTAATTTGATTAATTAAAGAAATGGACGAATCATATATTCCATTATTAAAATAATAAACAATTTGATTATACAAAGATTTATCTGTTACTTCAGAATCTTTTGCAAACAAATTATTTGAAAGTGCAAATACAAGTGATATATAAATTAATAATTTTTTCATAAGTTTTCTCAAAATGTAAATTGAATTTACTACAATTTATTTTTCTTGAGGGAAAAAACGTTCAGAAGCTTTTACCCTTGTTAAGTAAACAAAAGTGTCTGAATAGATGTTACAAAATTCTTCTAAAGAAATTGAACGACCATTCATAAAAACGTAGGCATTAAAACTTCCATCTGTGGCAAAATATGGCAAAAATGCCACACATTGATTAAATACTTTTACTTCTGGAGAGACAGTTCTATCAGTTTCTCTAATTGCTCCAAAATACATAGTAGAAGGTTCTGTAGTAGCTAAAACATACAAAAGTGATTTTAAAACATCTACAGAATACCCAGAATTTTCAACAAAAGTAACAACATTAGCAACCCCAGTTGGTGAAATTGTAGAAGCAAAAGGATTAATTGTTACATCAACTCCAGACTGATTAAATTTATAAGTTTTTCCTGTGTAAACAGAAATTACTGCCGAAGCAAGATTACGAATCCAATCTAACGAAAAAAACAAATTATATTTTTGAGAAAGAGAACCTTGTAAACCTGTTTCTTTTACTTGAACAGTTTCTTGCAAAAGGGGTTCCCGTTTTATTCGTCCACCAGCAATTGGTTCCACAAGTCCGTCTGCAATCCATTTTAAAAATCCTGCAGAAGAAAGCATCATCCTATCATCATCAGTTTGAATTTCGTCATAAGGTTTTCCAGAAAAAATCTGAATCAACTCTCCATTTTCATCATACATAGCATCTGGAGCAAAAAGAATATTTGGCAAACGTTCTTGAATTACAGCGGCCATTTGCAAAACACTATGATACATTGAAGGATCAACATCAACATAATTCCAAGGTAAAGAATTTTTTGTAATGTTCATAACTCTGTCAAAAGAAGCAGAATAGAAAGTTGTAAAAGGAACACCTGTAGGAACACCACGTGCCGCATAATTACCAAAAATCACCAAATCTGCCAAAGCAGTTTTTCCTCTTGGTGTAAACTGAATAAAAACTTCACTGTTTTTTAAAAAGTAATATCTTATTCTTAAAATTTTTTCTGTTTTTTTATCTTTTATTAGTACCCAACTACCAGGTGCGTCACCGGGATACACTTCCTGCTCTTTTGTTTCTTTTCCCAAATCAGAATAAACATCAACTTTAATTTTTTTCTGTGGAGAAACAAAAATGTTATAAGTTGTATCAGATTCTTCTAATCTTACCTGAAATTTTTCACCAGCAGGATTATTATAGATTTCTGGCAAATTCATTCTAACTGCAGAAAGTGGCGCTTCAAACCACTTTTCCACAAGAGATTTTCTAATTTCAGAGGAATCTGGAACGGATTTACTATTGTAAGCTGCAAAAATAGGAGAAACAAAAAGTAGAATTAATAAAAGTAAACTTGCTTTTTTCATATAAACTAATTCCTCCAACTTTTCTATTAATGTTCAGCAGGATCTGTATCTGTTGCCCCTTCTGCACGTCTAATCTGTGGTTCAACAAAACTTCCGTCTGGCATACGAATCTTTCCTTCTTTATTTTCGTCAGGATGTTTTCCAATTGGAGCATTTGATAACAACAATTTTAATCTATTCAACTGATTAACTTCAGAACTACCTGGGTCATAGTCAATTGCACTAATATTTGCCTTTGGATAACGACGACGCAATTCTTTAATCATACCTTTTCCAGTAACATGGTTTGGCAAACAAGCAAAAGGTTGAACACAAGCAATACTTGGAGCACCTTCTTCAATTAATTCAACCATTTCGGCAGTTAAGAACCAACCTTCACCAGTAATGTTACCAAGTTGAACAATGTCATCAACACCTTTCATCATTTTGTAAATTGAATTTGGTGCTTCAAAACGACGGCTCTTTCTTAGGTATTTTTTCATTCCACGACGATAGAATTCCAATGCAGCAACAACTAATCTAGCATTTCGTTCTGTTTTAGATGGAAAGGCCAATTCTTTGTGTCTAAAAATTCCAGTTGAAGCAGTGTACAAGAAGAAGTCTGCAAAATCTGGCATTACACATTCTGCACCTTCTTTTTCAATTGTATCTACAATTTGATTATTTGCAGTTGGATGGAATTTTACAAGGATTTCTCCAACAACACCAACTCTCGCTTTTTTTATTGGTTTTAATGGCAAATTATCAAAATCGCGAATAATTGCTTTAATAAGTTTGTGATATTTATGGAACGAAACGTGATTTACAAACATTTCCTCTGCAATTTCAGTCCATTTTTTGTATAACTGATTTGCACTTCCCTGCACAGCTTCGTATGGACGAGTCCTGTATAAAACACGCATCAAAACATCACCAACCATAACCGATTTTACAATGTTGTCGATTAATGGAAGTGTTAGTTTGAATCCTGGGTTCTTTTCAAAACCTTGTGCACTCAAACTTAAAACTGGAATGTGGCCCCACCCCGCGTCATTCAAAGCACGACGAATAAAGCCAATATAGTTTGTAGCTCTACAACCACCACCTGTTTGTGAAATAATCAAAGCTGTTTTCTTTAAATCATATTTTCCACTTTCTAAGGCAGCAATCATTTGACCAGCAACTAAAAGAGAAGGATAACAAGCATCGTTATTTACATATTTTAAGCCCGCTTCAATTGCTTTTGGATCAACTGCATCAAGAACTACAAAGTTGTATCCGCCGCTTTGGAATGCTTTTTGCAAAATTCTAAAGTGAATTGGAGAAAGTTGAGGTCCAATAATTGTGTATTTTTCTTTCATTTCTTCTGTAAAAATTACACGATTATAAGCTGAACTTCTAATTTGAGTTTTTACTTTGTTTCTGCGTCTTTCTTTTACAGCGGCAATCAACGAACGAATACGAATACGAACTGCACCTAAGTTGCTTCCTTCGTCAATTTTAATCAAAGTGTACATTCTATTTTTCGCACGCAAAATTTCATCAACTTGATCTGCTGTAACGGCGTCTAATCCACAACCAAAAGATGTTAGTTGTACTAATTCAAGACTTGGCATTTCGCTTACAAATTGAGCCGCTCTGTACAACCGGTTATGATAAACCCATTGGTCAATAATTCTTAATGGACGTTCAATTGTACCCAAATGAGCAACGGAATCTTCTGTAAATACAGCAAGCCCCAAACCATTAATAAGTTCTGGAATTCCGTGGTTAATTTCTGGGTCAAGGTGATATGGACGACCAGCCAAAACAATTCCGCTTCCGCCTTTTGTAATAACTTCTTCAAGAGCTTCTTCACCTTTTTGCTTTACTTCTTCACGGAATTTTTCTTGTTCTGCCCAACCAAGTTCCATTGCTTTTTTGATTTTATCTTTTGTAAGTGAAGGGAATTTTGGCAATAATTCTTCACAAAGACGTTCTATCAATCTTGGTTTGTCATAAATTGGCAAGAAAGGATCCATAAATGTAATTGAATCATCTTGTCTTAAAGCATCAACGTTATTTCTTAAAACTTCTGGATAACTTGTTACAATTGGACAGTTATAATGATTTCCAGCCCCTTTATCTTCCATTTTTTCGTAAGGAACACAAGGATAGAAAATAAATTTTACACCACGCTGCAACAAACTTTCCAAATGACCGTGGCTAATTTTTCCAGGGTAACAAACAGATTCAGAAGGAATTGTTTCAAGACCTTTTTCATAAACGTTACGACTTGAACGTTGAGAAAGAAGAACTCTGAATCCCAATTCGTTAAAGAAAGTAAACCACATTGGGTAATTTTCGTACATATTTAATACACGAGGAATTCCCACATCTCCAAGAGGTGCATCATCTGGTTTTCTTGGAACGTAATTAAAAAGACGTTTATATTTCCATTCAAAAAGGTTTGGCATTGGACCAGCGTCGTCGTCATCAATTCCAGTGTTTGCCTTATTACTTGCGTCAATTACTTTTCCTTCAAGTTCGGCACCTTTTTCACATCTATTTCCTGTAATAAATGTGCGTTTTACGTTTCCTGTTGAGAATGTATTTATAGTAAGAAGACAGTTATTTTGACATTTTCCACAACGTTTCAATTCCAAATCAACATGGAAATTTTCTAAATCTTTCAAAGTGGCAATTGAAGAACGAACATCATGAACAGTATCTTCTGGTTCACCTGGTTTTGGGGCAATTAAATCTTTCCATTGGTCAAGAGCAATTAATGCCGAACCATAAGCACCCATTAAACCTGCTACATCAGGACGGTAAACCTGAACACCAGAGATTTTTTCAAATGCACGTAAAATTGCATCATTAAAGAATGTTCCACCTTGAACTACAACTTTTTCACCAATATCACTTGCTTTTCTAAGTTTGATTACTTTGAACAAAGCATTTTTAATTACAGAATAAGAAAGACCTGCTGCAATATCACCAACAGAAGCACCTTCTTTTTGAGCTTGTTTTACTCTTGAATTCATAAAAACTGTACAGCGGCTTCCCAAATCAACTGGTTTTTGAGCCATCAAAGCAATTTTTCCAAATTCTTTTACGTCCATTCCCATTGTGTTTGCAAAGTTATCAAGGAAGGAACCACATCCACTTGAACAAGCTTCGTTTAACTGAATACTAACAATTGCTCCGTCTTTCATGCGAAGACATTTCATATCTTGTCCACCAATGTCTAATAAGAATTCAACACCAGGAACAAAGAAATTTGCAGCTCTAAAGTGAGTAATTGTTTCAACTTCCCCAGAGTCTACCCCAAGAGCAGCTTGGAACAAGGCTTCTCCATAACCTGTAGAAACTGCACGAGCAATGTAAACATCTTCTGGAAGTTTTTTGTACAAATCTTTTAAAACTTGAACAGCCAAATCAACAGGATTTCCTTGATTGTGAGCATAAAAATCCCAAATGATGCGACCGTCTTTATCAATTAAACATGCTTTTGTAGTTGTTGAACCAGAATCCAAACCTAAGAAAACTGGTCCGTGAGTTTTATTTAAATCTCCACGTTTTGCTTTTTGTTCAGAGTGACGAACTTCAAATTCATCAAGTTCTGCTTGATTTTTAAACAACGGTTCAAGACGTTGAACTTCGCTTAATTCTGCATCAACTAAATTAGAAAGCGAACTTCTAAATTCTGCAATTGTTGGAAATTTGTATTCTGAATCTTCTGAAAATTTTCTTTCTGCACCAAAAGCACAACCACTTGCAACAAAAAGTTGGCTATCTTCTGGAACAATAATTTCTTCATCTTTTAATTTTAATGTTTCAATAAATCTAAATCTTAACTGATCAAGGAAGTGTAATGGTCCACCCAAAAATGCTACATTTCCACGAATTGGTTTTCCGCAAGCTAGCCCCGAAATTGTTTGGCTAACTACTGCTTGGAAAATTGAAGCGGCAATATCTTCGCGACGAGCACCTTCGTTAATTAAAGGTTGAATATCTGTTTTTGCAAAAACACCACATCTTGCCGCAATTGGATAAATTTGTTGTGCACCTTTTGCAAGTTCGTTTAATCCAGAAGCGTCTGTTTCTAGCAACGCAGCCATTTGGTCAATAAAGGCACCTGTACCGCCGGCACAAGTTCCGTTCATACGTTGTTCAACGCCACCTTTAAAATATGTAATCTTAGCGTCTTCACCACCAAGTTCAATTACAACATCAGTTTGAGGAATAAGTTTTTTTACAGAAGTTGTAGCAGCAATAACTTCTTGAATAAAAGGAATATTTAACCAACCAGAAACAGAAAGACCACCAGAACCAGTAACTTTTGCAGTAACAGTTCTTGAACTTCCGCCTTCAACTTCTTTTTCTAAAAAATCTAATGCTTTATTTACAACAGTAATAATTGTAGAACGAATATCTGCTCTATGTCTTTGATAATCACCGTATAGAATTTTATCATTATCATCAAGAATGGCTACTTTTACAGTAGTTGAGCCAACATCAATTCCAACACGAATGGGAAGTAATTCTGATTTAGTTACAATATTTTCCATATGTTATAATTTAACCGTTATTTGCTTTTTATTCAACAAGCCAATAGCTATTTATAGAGTGTTTATATTTTTACAAAAAAGTCAAAAAAACGCATTGCACAATTCATCAAAATTAATGAACCAATGCAATGCGTTTATACTAAATTTATACTAAATCAAGATACAATTAAAAATCGATTTTTGTCATATCTTCAATTTCAATATTATAATCTACACCTTCAACATCAAAACCGTTTGTAGCATAGAAGTCATGTTTGTATCCGTCTAAGTCACAAAGTTCTTTGATATTTTCGTTTGTTACAGTTGGCATAATTTTATCAACTTCTGCCTGAATATCATCTTGCATTTCCCAGTCATCAACACGAATAAGATTTTCTGAATCAACAGGAACAACACCAGCAGCTGAATTTTCGCCAGTATACAAACGTTCTGCAAACAAGCGTTCCATTTGTTCAATACAACCTTCGTGATTTCCCTTTGCTTTCATAACTTTGAACAAAATTGAAAGATAAAGAGAAATGATTGGAATTACAGCACTTGAACGAGTTACTAAACCTTTGTTTACAGAAACCCAAGCACCACCATTCAATTCTGAGCTTAATTTTTTGTTAAGATTTAAAGCTGTTGCTTCAAGATGTTTTTTAGCTTGACCAATTGAACCATCACGGTAAATTGCATGACTTAATTCTGGACCAATGTAAGAATAAGCAACTGTACGACAACCTTCTGCCAAAACACCAGCTTCTGACAATTGATTAATCCAAAGTTCCCAGTCTTCACCACCCATTACTTTTACAGTGTTTGCAATTTCGTCTTCTGTAGCAGGTTCAGCAGCACTTTCTTTTAATGAATCTGTTAAAATGTCAATTCCATAACCAGAATAAGTTTTTCCAATTGGTTTTAAAACTGATTTGTACAAAATGTGGTTCCCATCTGCACTATTTGGGTCAATTTTGTCTGGGTCAGAACGAACAGGACTTGCAAGAGAATATACAACTAAATCAAATTTGCGACCTAATTTTTTTGCTTCTTCAATAATCAATTTTCTTGTTTCGTGAGAAAAAGCGTCTGCATTAAATGTTTCAGAAATTAATCCAGCTTTTTTTGCAGCTCTATCAAAAGCCATATTATTATACCAACCAGGAGTTCCACCTTTTTTTTCTGTTGGTTCTTTTTCAAAAGAAACACCAATTGTATCTGCTTCATATTCAAAAGCAGCAGAAATACGGCTAGCCAAACCATAACCTGTAGAACATCCAAGAACTAAAACAAATTTAGGACCATTTCCGCCTTCTTTTGCACCTTTAATTCCACGTTCAGCTTTTTTAGCTTTTACAAATTCAATTTGACGTTCTGTTTCTTTAGCACATCCAACTGGGTGAGCGTTCAAACAAATGTTACTTCTTACCATAGGTTTAATAATTGCCATAATTTTACCTCAATATTATCAATTTTTTTATTTTCAAAAATTAGTTTTTAATTCAAATGCAAATTAAATTTTCTTAAAGATAATACAACCGTTATGTCCGCCAAAACCAAGTGAACAAGAACAAGCCACATTAACATCCATTTTTACACCAACATTAGGAGTATAATCCAAATCACAACCGTGTTCCAAATCTGGATTATCAAGATTAATTGTTGGAGGAACAAATCCTTCTTCAATTGCTTTAATACAGAAAATTGCTTCCATAGAACCAGCAGCACCAACCATGTGGCCAGTTTCACTTTTTGTAGAAGAAATCTTTAATTTATAAGCATGTTCTCCAAAGAATGATTTTAACAAAATAGTTTCTGCTGTATCGTTTGCAGATGTAGAAGTTCCGTGGGCATTGTAATATTGAACTTCTTCTGGTTTAATTCCAGCGTCATCAAAAGCTTTTTTCATTGCAACCAAAGCACCAGCCGCATCAGGACATGGGGCTGTAATATGATAAGCATCGCTAGAAGAACCAAATCCAGCAACTTCCGCATAAATGTGAGCACCGCGAGCCTTAGCGTGTTCATACTCTTCCAAAATCAAAACTGCCGCGCCTTCCCCCATAACAAAACCGCTTCTATCTTTATCAAAAGGTCTACTTGCAGCTTTAGGATTATCATTAAATTTATTAGTTAAAGCAGACAACGCTTGATAACAACCAATATTAAACCCTGTAATATTTGCGTCAGTTCCACCAGCAATACAAACATCCATACGACCAAGACGAATCATATCTAAAGCAAGTCCCAAAGAATCTGTACCAGATGCACAAGCTGTAGATAAAGTCCAAGCTGGTCCATGAATTCCAAAATGCATTGCAACACCAGCAGCCGCTTCGTTATTCAAAACCAAAGGAGCTGTCATTGGAGGAATTCTGTTTACTCCTGCATTAGGATCATAAAATTTTTCAAAAGACGAATCAACATGTTCTGCAAGCCCAATTCCAACACCAGAAACAATTCCAGCATTTTCTTTAGCAATAGATTCTTTATCAAATCCAGCATCATTTACAGCTTCAATACTGGCTCCAAGCAAAAACTTTCCAAAACGAGACATTTTTCTGGCAACTTTTTTATCTACACCGTAATCTTCAAGAGAAAAGTTTTTTACCTCTCCCGCAATTTGCACCAAATGTTCAGAAGCATCAAAAAGAGTAATTTTATCAATACCACTTTCACCATTTTTAACCGCATTCCAAGCAGTTTTTACATCATTTCCAACCGATGAAACAGCACCCAAACCTGTAACAACAACTCTTCGTTGATTCATTAAAAACCTCTTATTGTAAAATAATTGTTCAATTTTAACACAAAAATTAGTATGTTTAAATATAATCTATTTTGACACTTTCCGTCAAGTTGTCAAAATACGTCCGGTCAAGGCACGCTTTGCTCAAGGCCTTGACTCGGCCGTTTTTAGGGTTTGTATTAAACCCTAAATAGCATAAAAAAAGGAGCATCGTAAAGTGCTCCCTTTTTTTAATTTCTAAAAAACATCTTCGAATAACCTGTGAAACTAAGAAACGCGAGCTGGCGCAGCGTTTCACATTTTTGTCCTATCGAATATCTAAAACGCCTTAGCGTTTTAGATAAACCTGTGTCTTGCAAAATGCGAGTTAGTAAAGCATTTTGCAAGGGTGTTTCATCGAATATTTAAAACGCGCTAGCGTTTTAAATACACCATTAAAAGCATTATATCACTATTTCTAATTCCACTGATTCTGTTTGCCTGGCCCAAAGTTACAGGTCTAATTTGTTCAAGTTTGTAGCGAGATTCTGCAGAAAGAGACGGAATGCTTCCGTAATCAAAATCTGCTGGGATTTTTGTATTTTCCATTTTGTGAAGTTTTTCAACTCGCTTATCTTGTTTTTCTATATAATACTTATATTTTACTTCAACTTGAGCAGCTTCCCATTCATTTTCTGGGTAACCAGGATTTTTCATCTTTGGATTTTTAAGCAACTGAGCTTCAATTTCGTCAAGGCGCGCATATTTTGCATTTACAAAATCAAATTGAGCTTGAGTTTTTAATCCACATCTATAACCATATTTTGCAAGGCGTTTGTCTGCTGTGTCATGGCGAAGTTTTAAACGATATTCCGCACGAGCAGTAAACATTCTGTAAGGTTCTGTAGTTCCAAGAGTTACAAGGTCATCAATCAAAACACCAATATACGCTTCATCACGTCCTAAAATAACTGGTTCATATTCTGGAATTGATTCAAATTTTTCAAATCCAGCTTCTTTTTGCATTCTGGCAATAAAAGTATTTAAATCTTTTGTTTCTTTTTGGCTAATTTTTGCAAACAAGGCTTTTTCATCGTTTGTCATATTTGCTTTTGGAAGAAAAGCCCCTTCTTCCATTGAACTTGGAACACCTGTCATTTCTTCTGGCAAATTAAACAAAGGTCCGCACAATTTTATATGTTCTTTTGCATACAAACTTGCATTCATTCCAGCAACCAAACCTTGACCTGCCGCTTCTTCGTACCCAGAAGTTCCGTTAATTTGACCAGCGTTAAAAAGTCCCGCAACACGTTTTGTTTCCAAAGAAGGGAACAATTGAGTTGGTTCAACAAAATCATATTCAACTGCATAACCAGGTCTACTTTGCACAGCATTTTCAAAACCAACCATTGTTTTCATAAAAGCATCTTGAACACATTCTGGCAAACTTGAAGAAAGTCCGTTCAAATAGATTTCTTCTGTTTCTAATCCTTCTGGTTCAACAAAGATTTGATGTCTATCTCTTTCTGCAAAACGCATTACTTTATCTTCAATACTTGGACAATATCTTGGACCAATTCCACTAATTTTTCCCGAATACAAAGGAGAACGTCCAATATTATTTCTGATAATTTCGTGAGTTTTTTCGTTTGTGTAAACCATGTGACAATTTACTAAAGGACGTTCCACTTTTTCTGTTTCAAAACTAAAAGGAACAATTTCTTCATCTCCTGGTTGTTCTTCCAATTTTGTAAAATCAATTGATTTTCTAAGAATTCTTGGTGGAGTTCCAGTTTTTAATCTTCCTGTTGTAAATCCTAATCTATGAAGACTTTCTGTAAGCCCAAAAGCTGCCGCTTCACCAACGCGCCCGCAAGGAGCATCATATTCACCAATAAAAATTCGCCCGCCTAAAAAAGTTCCTGTTGTTAAAACAACAGAACGAACTGGAATAATTCTACCTCTTTCTGTTACAACACCAGTTACTTTTTGACGCATTCCACTTTTGGCCGCTTCTGTTTGACCAGCGTTTCTAACTTCACCAGGAATTGAACCCTTTTCAATTGCACTGTCAAAATTTGGAGGAAGAGGACTGTCTGATGCAGTTGTTAAAATATCAATAACAGTGTCCATTAAAGTATTTAAATTTGGAGTAGATTCACAGATTTTTCTTGCAATTTGAGAATAAGTGATTTTATCTGCCTGACTTCTTGGAGCTTGAACTGCGGGACCACGACTTTTGTTTAGCATTCTAAACTGAATCATAGATTTATCAATTATTTTTGCCATTTCGCCACCAAGAGCGTCAATTTCGCGAACAATGTTTCCTTTTGCAATACCGCCAATAGAAGGATTACAACTCATTCTACCAATTGCATCTGGACTTTGCGTAATTAATACTGTTTTTAATCCCATTCTGGCAGACGCCAAAGCGGCTTCAATTCCTGCATGACCAGCACCAACTACAGCAACATCATAATAATCGTAAAATCCCATAAAAATTCCTCAAATTTAGATTTGCAAATTATACTCAAAAGTGAGGATTTTGTCATTATGGAGAAAAATTGAAATTATTCTGTTATAACTTTTTCTAAAGTATAACTTCGGCCTTCTGTTGAATAGCAATCTGTTGGCGAAATTTTTACAGGAGTTAATGTAATTTCGTCATAATTTGTTACAGTTTTTTCAATTGTTTTGCGTTTTTGTTTTTCTGTAATAATTTTTACACCAAATTTCATTACATAAGTATCATTCAACATAGATATCTGATTATCTGAACGGAATTGAATTACATCATAATCTGCAATTTTCATAAATGAATAGATCCCTGTTTCTTCAATTTCGTTTATTTTTATTGAATATTTATCATCATTTAACGAAAAAACATTTTGACCGTCTGTTGTGCTCCAACTTTTCACACTTGTAAATTCTTTTTTATACTGATCAAGAGAGTTTGTTGTATCTTCTCCCAAAATTGTACTTTGAGACTGGAATTTTTTGTAAGAACCATCCCACAAGTTGCTTTCTTTAATAATAAGGTTAATATCATCTCTTAAAGTAATCTTTATTTCATCAACACCAAGCAAAGAAATATCAAAACGACGTTTTAAGTTCATAATTGAAGAGTTTACAGTTGTAAGATAAATTCCATTATGACGTAAATTGCTATCTTCCCATCTGTAAATTTCTTGAGTGTCATCAATTACAAGAATAATCTCTTTGTTTTCGTAATCAAAATACAAATAACGAATTCCAGCATTTGTATTTGAAGTTTTATACCATAATCCGTTTAAAAAAGAAGCAAAAGTTTCTACAGTTCCATCTTGGATTCTTGAAAGTTCTTTGGCAACTAATCTTTTTGAAGTAACTTTAATTTCTTTTGCAAGTTCGTATTTTCTTTCAAAAGCATTCCATTTGTATTCTTGCTGAATTTGATTTGTTAATGTGTTATCTTTTGAATTATTTAGAGTTTCTTCACTTTTTGGTTCTGATTTATAAACCCAAACAGAAAAACTTTCACCATTTGAAAGAGACAAATCATAACTTTCTGAACGTTCTGTTTGCTGAACAAAGATAATTCCATCCGAAGTAAAATCTCCAATAACTTCCAATTCGTTATCATCATTCATCAAATAAATTTTCATAATATGATTGTTATCATCTGTGTCGCCTTGGAAAACTAAAGCATTTTTGTGTTCACCAGTAATATCCATTCCTGTGTAAGAAAAAGTTCTTGCTTTAGAAATGCCTGTAAAAATTTCTGTTAGTCGTTCGTATTCGCCAGTTTCAATGTTGTTAATTCCAGGAATAAGCCACAACTGTGGTGAGCCAGATTTTTTTACAAGGATTATTTCATCATCATAAGTATCGTTGTTAATATCTAAAGTGATTGCGCTAATTAAAGTTTCTGTAGATTTTAAGGGAACAAATGTTTCGTATTTTTCTGCATCCATTGTTTGACTATATTTTTCAGAAACTTCATTTTGTTCTGCCGAAACAGGTGTAATTACTTTTGCTCTAAATGTATCTTTATCATTTATTTTTAAAACTGTTTTTGAAAAGAAAAAAGCACCAACAAGAAAAATAGCTACAATTAAAAAAATAATTGAAATAGTTCTAGACTTCATACTTTAATTGTAATGATAATTACATTTTTTCTCAACATCTAGAAAAAATAATAACAAAAATAGAGTTAATTACAATTATTATACATTTTTTTATTTTTGTTTTTTTTATCTCTAGTATATAATCCTTAATATGAGAAAATTAATTTCAATTTTATTATTAACAACTTTACTTTCTTCTGTTTTTGCAGAAGATAAAAAAAGCACAGAAACTTACGACGCAACTCAAATTGTAACAATGATGAAATTTGGGTGGAATTTAGGGAACACGTTAGATGCTCTAGGTGGTTCATGGAAAAAAGGATTAAATACACAAACAGCATGGGGGCAACCATTAACAACAAAAGAAATGATTGATGGTCTTGCAAAATCTGGAGTAAAAACAATTCGTATTCCTGTTTCTTGGAGTGAACACGTTATTGATAAATATTACACGATTGATCCAAAATGGATGGCCAGAGTAAAAGAAATTGTTACTTGGGCTTATGAAAATGATATGTTTATTATTTTAAACTCACATCACGACAATTTTGATCAAAATAAAAAGATTCCAGCTGGAAAAGGTGTTTATTATCCAAGTGAAGAAAACTATGAAGAATCTAAAAAGTTTTTAACATGCCTATGGAAACAAATTTCTTCACATTTTATTGAGTTTGATTATCACTTGATTTTTGAAACTTTAAATGAACCTCGTCCAAGAGGCACTAGCAACGAATGGTGGTATGATCAAAATTCTCCTGTTTGTAAAAAATACATGGGAACATTGAATAAACTTAATCAAGATATTGTAAACACAATTAGAGCAAGTGGAGGCAACAACACACACCGTGTAATTATGGTCCCTTCGCTTGCCGCTTCACCAGATGCCGCTTTATCTAAAGATTTTAGAATTCCAACAGACACTGTAGAAAATAGACTTGCAATTTCTGTTCACATGTACACACCATACAATTTTGCTATGGCTTCTCCTGGCGACATAAAATTTACAGAAGCACACCAAAAAGAATTATCTACAATCTTCAGAAAATTGTATAACAAATTTGTAAGTGCCGGAACACCAGTAGTAATTGGAGAAATGGGAGCTACAAACAAAAACAACTTGCAAGACAGAATAAACTGGTTCAACTTCTTTATTACAGAAGCTCGTAAAAATAGCATTTATACATGTTGTTTGTGGGATAACGGTGTTTGGGAAATTAACGAAAACGATCCTAAAGATAAGATTTACAGCGAACACTACGGATACTACAACAGAACAAAACAGACTTGGTATTTTCCAGAATTGATAAAAACTGCAATTAAAGCAATGGAAAAATAAGCTTAAGTTCTATCATTAAATACCTTTGGGCGAAGTCTTGTTACACTCGACTTCGCCCAAAAAAAAGAAAAGATCATTGGAGGATTTTATGAAAAAAAAATTTTTGTTAGCAGGTATTATTGCATCTATAGCTCTGAGTCTAGGTTCTTTTATGTCCTGTAGCAGTGAAGCAGGCCCTCAAAGAGGAAGCTCTTCTACAACTTATAAGGCTACTATCGATAACATAGAAGTTTTCGCAAGCTATAACGGAAGCGAAAAAAGTTTTAGAGGAACAGTATCAGATTCATCCATAACAATAGACTTGCCTGCAAATATCGATTCATGGACTGATTCATGGATTTGCATATATCTTGATTATGGCAAATCAATCCAATTAAATGGAACAGGAACTTCCTATTCAGGTTCAAGTTCTGAAAAAATTACAGGAGTTACATTATCAAGCCTTAACTCTATTCTTGTAAAAGGTAACGGTTATGAGGATCAGAGTTATACAGTTAAAATCAATAAAAAACTTTATGTATCTTACAACAAAAACTATACAGGAGCTGTAACAAACTGGACTTCTGTTGTTCCTTCTTCCACCGTGCTTTACAGTGCTGGAGATGAAATCTCATTGCCAGCAGAAGAAGCCGAGCGTTCAAAATACAGGCAGTTAGGATGGTCTTCATCAACTGATGCTGAAAGTCCAGAATATGATGTATCAGGGGAAATTACTGTTACTGAATCAAT
>JAFXDY010000095.1 GCA_017521105.1 Treponema sp. | reverse complement strand
GGAGTGGGCTTTGGGCAAAAACACTCTGTTTTGCTGCTGCGTGAGCAGCAACGTATATTAAACACCGCAAAACAGCGTGTAGCGGGCTAGCCCGCGGTTTTGACCCAAAGCAGCACGACTGGGAGCATATCAACAATTTTTTAAATAGATGTAAAAAGTGTTTAAAATAAATCTACTCTTTTTAAAACTTGGCACAGTTCTTGCTACTATCTTTATGTAAGATAAAATCTTATAAATATAACATTTTAAGAGGTAACACTATGAATGAATTAAGTCTTTTAGATTCTTTGTTTAATGAAGTATTTTCAAATACTCCAAAATCGGTTTATGGAGTGGGAATGACTCCACGTGTTGATGTAAAAGAAGAAGATAATTCTTATGTTTTGGAAATGGAATTACCTGGCTGTTGCGAAAAAGATGTAAACATTGAACTTGATAGAAAAAATCTAAAAATCTCATCTGTAAAAGATGAAGAAAAAAAGGAAAATGTAAAACACAAATACATCTTAAAAGAACGCCGTGTAAGCAGTTTTGAAAGAAACTTTACACTTCCAAGCGATGTAGACTCAGATTCTATTACAGCAAACTTCAAAAACGGCATTTTGACAGTAACAATGCAAAAACGCGAAATTGAAAAGCCAAAACGCATAGAAATTGCTGCGTCGTAATGTAAAGAAAAACCGTGGCAATCCAGAAAATGACATTTTGCTTTTCTGGATTGCTTCGCTTCGTTGGCAAATTATAAAGAAAGATTGTCGTATAAGAGCACGAGGATGACAAGTAAGTGATGAATCGTTCTAAAAACTATCCTTTCAACACGTTCTTAAAATTTACTAGATAATCTATAAAAGAAACGTAACTACAAATCAAAGAAATTACAAAGAGTACAACTGAAACAATTTTTAATGTTGCAAAACAAGAAGGAATTGCATCAAAACGAACTAAAGTTTCTAAGAAAAGTGCAAAAAATCCAGAAACAACGTACATTACAGTTTTGAATTTTCCACCTTTGCGGGCTGCAATTGCCACACCTTTTTTCATTGCAACCATGCGCACAAAGTTCATAGTCATTTCGCGATACAAAATCAAAATGAAAATAATTGGTGGCAAATATCCAGTTGTGTTTACCGAAAAAATAAAACAGAAGAATGTTGCCAAATGAACCATTACATCCGCAAATGGATCAAAAATTTTACCAAAATCGCTTACTTCGTTGTGTTTGCGAGCATAATAACCATCCAAAAAATCTGTAAATTCCATAAAAACTAACATTGGAATTGCAATTGCTACAGAAAGTTCAGAAAATTTCCCTGTCCAAATTGGCAAAAAATATAATATAAAAAAAACTGGTGAAAGTAATATTCTTGATAATGTAAATTTATTCGATAATTTCATGCTATATAAGTATCCGAAATTACTTAATAAAAGTCAACATATTAGGTAATATTTATTTAAAAGATTTAAAATCGTGAATTACACTAACTGCTGATTTTACTTGGTAATCTGGAAGCTCCTTTTTAATAATTCTTAAGGCTTGTTCTACAACTCCTTCTGACTGAGAAACTCCTTGCAAAATAAATGTATTATCTTCTATTTCTCCGTGAACAAATTCAATATTCACTTGATGTTCAAAAACTAATTTGTTAATTATTTTTTGACACAACAACATATCTTCAACTTTTTTTGTTCCCAAATCATCTTTTTCTGGGGTAATAATTGTTTTTACGTAAGTTGCAATCAATTCTGCACAATCTTCAACTGGAAGGTATCCTGTGTTTAAAACCAGATGATAATTTACAGAATCATTAATATCAACATTATAAAAACTACTGTGATATCCTTGCCGATTTGTGTCACTTTCCTGGATGCGTTGTAAAGCTTGTTTTTCGTTCCAGTCAAATTCTTTTTGTAAACGTTGAATTCTAACTTCTTCTGGAGCAACAAGTCTAATTGATATATTATTTGGAACGTTTTTCATTGTATAAAATGCACCACGACCAATAATTACAACATTCTTTTTTGCGGCTGCTTCTAAAATTGCATATTGAACGTAATTTAGATATTCATCACGGTCTTTTGCAAGTGAAGCAAAAAATCCAGGTTTTCGTTCATCATATTTTGGCATTTTTTCTGCAGGAAAACCAAGTTCCACAATGCGATTTTCTATGTCTTTGCGAGTAATAAAAGTATAATTTAACTTTTTTGCAAGTAATTCTGATATTTCGTCACCTTTTGCTGCTACTTGTCTTGAAATTGAAATAATTGCCATAAAAAACCTCACTTGGAATATTTTTATTTTTTCTAATAATAAGTATAATAAATCTAGTTTTAAAATATGTCAAAAAAATGGAGCAATTTTTGAAAAATTATTTTACACAAGACGATGAAAAATTAAAATGGATATCTGGGGAAGAAAAACTTCTTTTGAGCACTTGCGTTTTTGATATTGTTTCTAGTCACAACGTGGCTAATAATGAAGCGGACGGTGGTGTTGAAGGTGATTACATTACTGTAAATGCAAAAGATTGGGTTGTTGTAATTCCTGAATTTAATGATAGTTTTTTGCTTGTAAAACAATGGCGACATGGGGAAAAAGCTTTGAGTATTGAATTTCCTGGCGGAGTAATTGATCCAGGTGAAGAACCAGAACAAGCAGCCCTTAGAGAATTAACTGAAGAAACAGGTTTTGTTCCAGGAAAAATTGTGAAAATTGGTGAAGCGAATCCGAATCCGGCGTT
>JAFXDY010000094.1 GCA_017521105.1 Treponema sp. | reverse complement strand
TTACAGAACAGCGTGGTGGAGTTTCCATTTTGAACAATGTAATTAATGCAACTTATGGCGAAAAAGCGGTTGTAAAAGTAAATGTTCCACAAGATTCAAATGTAGACGTAATTGTTATGACTCTTGATGGAAACATTGTAACCTATTTGCAACACGGAGCAATTTCTTCTGGCGAACATTACTTTACATGGAATGGTACAAATATGTCTGGCACAAAAGTTGCCCGCGGTCTCTATTTTGTTCGCGTCATTGGCCCAAATTTTGACGAAACCCGCAAAGTAATGGTCGTAAAAGATTAGTAATTTTTACCCATCAATTAAATTTTGCAAAATGTCGGAAAGTTTTTGTTTTTTGTTTTCTCTGTGGAACATTTTGTTTATTTGGCTTTTGTAGTTTTGGTAAATCTTAAAGCGAATAATTTCGCCTTTTGCAGAAAGTTCTTCTTTTGGATTTTCCCATTTTTCTAAGAAAATAAATTGTGAAACTCTTTCAAAGTTTTTAAATCCGTTTTTGGCACAAATTAATCGTTCCATTTCGCGACGAATAAGTTCTTGAACAAATTCGCTTGCTAAAAGTTTTGAATCATTATCGGCATGAGGAATTTCCCGTTGTTTTGCAGCTCCGCGCAATGCTTCTTTATTTGGAATGATTAACGCACCAAGTGCATTTTCGTCTTGTCCAGCAACAACAGCCTGCTGAATATATGGAGATTCTGCCAATTTTGCTTCAATAGGGAATGGTTCAACATTTTCGCCACTACGCAAAACAATTGTGTCTTTTTTGCGACCACGAATCATAAGTTCGCCATTGTAAGTTTGAATTGCAATATCACCAGTTTTAAAATAGCCATCTTGGTCAAAAGCGCTAGCAGTCAATTCTTCTTGAAGATAATAACCTTTCATAACGTTTGTACCTTTTACAAATAAAATTCCCTTTTCGCCAGGTTTTGCCAAAGTTTTATCTTCTTTTACAATTTTTACGTTCAAATAAGGCATTGGTTTTCCAATAGTTCCCATTACAGGATTATAACGTTCACGCATAGCAACCATAGGAGCTGTTTCTGTAAGTCCATACGCTTCCAAAATCTTAATTCCAATTGAGTTAAAGAATTTATCAAGTTTAGAAGGAAAGCCACCGCCACCAGAAATTCCACAAATAAATTGGCCACCAACCATGTCTTTTATATTTCTAAAAAATAATTTATCACCAAGTTTTCTAAAAGGATACAAAATGCCATAAGGAACATACAAAAGTTTTTTCATTCCCACTTTAAACAATGTTGTGTGCTTAAACTTTTTATTGCGGCACTTAATTTTGTCCATCAATACAATAGAACCTTTTGAACAACTAGAAAAGAAATTAAACAAAACCCAAACAATTTTTGAATCGTTTTTGATTTTTTTAGAAATGGCTTGATACAAAGCATCCCAAACTCTAGGAACACATGGCATAACTTGAGGACGCACTTTTAAAAAGTCAGAAAGCAAAACGCTTGCAACAGGTTTTGAATAACACAAAGTTCCAGCAAAATAAAAAACAAAAAATTCAAAAACACGCTGATAAACGTGCCAAATTGGCAAAATACACATACAGCGGTCTGCTCGGTGAAAATCTAATCTGTCTTGCATTGGCTGTAGCTGACACAAAAAGTTTTGGTGAGTTAATTCAACGCCTTTTGGAGTTCCTGTTGTTCCAGATGTAAAAATGATTGTTGCAGTTTCTTCTGGTTTTATGTTTAAAATGTTTGTTTCAATAACTTCTGGATTTTCTTCACGCCATTTTTTTCCAGCTTTTACAATGCTTCTAAAACGGTGCAAAGTAACATTTCCAAGTTCATATTTATCCAATGCTTGGTTTTGATCATCAACCAAAATAATATGTTCAAGTTTTGGAAGTTCAGAAATAATTTCACTAAGTTTTCCTAAAACATAAGGATTTTCTACACAAACAGTGCGACAATCTGTAAAACCTAAAATGTAGGCAAGTTCCTTTGTTGTAACATCGGTGCCACGGGGAATATCGCTACAACTAATGGCCATAATTCCAAGGCTTACAATTTGCCATTCCGCACGGTTGTCGCTAATGTGGCCAATATGTTCACCTTTTTTTGTTCCTAATGTCAAAAGGCCGCCTGCAAAATCTAACATTTGATTCATTAATTCTTTGTAAGAAGTTGGCTGAAAAACTCCTTTTACATCTTTTGAAAGTTGCGCAGTAGTTTCTGAATATCTTAAACCTTGATGATATAGCAAATGAGGAAGACTAGAAATCATTTTTTTTTACCCCGATTATTTAAATTTTTGTATTGCATATTTTATACAAAATGACAAAAAAAGTCGATATGTCAAATAAAAAAACAAGTTGGGAATCTTTTCCTTTTACATTTCTCTATCTTCTCTTTTACTACTTTTTCTGTTATATTTTACCTATATGGAAAATTTAGAAGTTTTAGAATTTGATTACATTATTATTGGTGCTGGTGCTGCAGGGCTTGCTTCTGCGCAATATGCTGCTCGTGGGGGGCTTAAAACTGTTGTTTTGGAAGGAATTGTAGAAGGTGGGCAAATTATGCAAATCACCGAATTGGAAAATTATCCTGGTATTTTTCCTTCTTGTTCTGGTGTAGATTTTATAAAAACAATGAAAGAACAAACTCTTGCCTTTGGAGCGCAAATTCATAATGTAAATGTTTCTTCAATAGACAAAACTTCTAATCAATTTGTAATTAAAACAAAAGACAAAATTTATAAATCAAAATGTTTGCTGATTGCCACTGGTGCAGTTCACAAACAACTTGAAGTTCCTGGTGAAAAAGAATTAAGTGGTCGTGGGGTTTCTTATTGTGCAGTTTGCGACGGTCCATTTTTTAAAAATCGCAATATTGTTGTTGTTGGTGGCGGTGATTCTGCTTGTAGCGAAGCAATTTATCTTTCTTCAATTTCAGACAAAGTTAGCATTGTTCACAGAAGAGATTCTTTTAGAGCTCAAAAAGCTGTTGTAGATAAAATGCTTAATTCTGGGGTAAAACCAATTTACGATTCTGTTGTACAAAGCATTAATGGTTCTGTAAAAGTTGAATCTGTTACTCTAAAAAATGTAAAAACAGGCCAAACTTCTGATGTTCCTTGTGATGCAGTTTTCATTTTTACAGGAATGACACCTCAAACTTCTCTTGTAGAAATGCTTCCAAAAGATGAAAATGGTTATATCAAAACAAACGAAAATATGGAAACTGCTATGCCAGGACTTTTTGCAGCTGGCGACGTTAGGTCAAAATCTTTTCGCCAAATTGTAACAGCTGTTAGCGATGGTGCAATTGCTGCAAATTCTGCAAAACATTACATAGAAAATCTTAAATAATTAAAAAAGAAAGTTTTAATATGAAGAAAGTTTTTAGTTTATTTGCTGCCTTGCTTTTATTTACAAATATTTATTCTCAAGAAGTTACTTTTTGGTCTGACATTCCAAATGACGAGCTTGCAACTTTAATTACAGACCAAATGACAAATACAGAATTGTATTCTCAAATTTTAATGTTTGGATGGGCTGGAGCAGAACCAGAAGAAATTTTGTATCAGTGGGTTAGGCGTGGGCTTGGAAGTGTAAAAGTTTTTGGTTGGAATACAGACGACATTCACCTTGTGGCAAAATCAATTACAAATCTTCAAAAAAGTGCTAATAATAATAGGTTTCAAATTCCGTTGTTTGTGGCAACCGACCAAGAAGGTGGCTGGATTCGTCACGTAAAAGGGGATACAACTATCACACCAGGAAATATGGCAATTGGTGCTGGAGGGTACCCAATAGATTCTTGGTACACGGCTTATTATATTTCAAAAGAAATTAAGTGTCTTGGAATTAATATGAACTTTGCTCCAACTGTAGATTTGTTTACTAATTTTGATTCAACAATTATTGGAACTCGTTCTTTTGGTTCAGATCCAGAAAAATCTGGCATTTTGGGTGCTGCTTTTGCTGCAGGAAGTGAAGCCGCTGGTGTAATTCCTACTGTAAAACATTTTCCTGGCCACGGAGACACAGAATTAGACTCTCACGGAAAACTTCCTGTTATTGATATTGATTTTGAAACTTTTACAACACGGGAACTTGTTCCTTTTAATTATTTAATTCAACATGGAGTGCCTGCTCTTATGACAGGTCATTTAAGTTTTCCACAAATTGATTCCACTGGGGCTCCTGCAAGTCTTTCTAATTATTTTTTAACTCAATTGCTCAGAAATCAACTTGGCTATAAAGGTTTAATTATCACTGATGATATGATGATGGTTGGTGCTACAAGTTATGCAGGCTCTTTATCTGAAGCATTTAAAATGGCAATTGAAGCCGGAAACGATATTATTCTTTCTTCTACAACTGCAAAATTAAACGAAGCTCTTTGGACAAAAAATCTTGACCGAATGTCTTCTGATCAAGCATTTTATGAGCGTGTTAAAGATGCTGCCCGCAGAGTAATAAAAGCAAAATTGGATTATTTTAAAAGTGGAAATGCGGCTCCATTGTATCCAGATCCAAATACAATTGATAACTTTGTTCCAGATAAAGAAGGCCAAAAATTTTTCCTTGAACAAGCGTGTCGTTCAATTACAATAGAAAAAAAAGGAAACATTCCATACACAAAAGATAATTCTGGACGCATTTTGCTTGTTGGTTCTTTGGAATCTTTCTTTAAAGATGGAAAAAAACGTTACCCAGAGGCTGGGGAATTCCGCTTTTCTTACGAAACTGGTCCAAACGAAACTCAATGGGTAATTGATAATCTTCCTGGTGTTGCAAAAAGTTATGATACAATCATTCTTTGTGTTTCTAGTGAAAATCATGTAAAAATTGCAGATATTTTTAAGAATTCTGGAAAAAAGGTTATTATATTAAATACTCGTTCCCCAATTTTGGCAGAATCTTTATCTTGGGCTGATTGCGTTTTGATTGGGTACAGTTGGCGTTGTGAATATTCATTAAATGCAATGCTTGGTGTAATTAACGGCGAATTTGAAGCAGAAGGTATAAAACCTTTTTAAAAAGAAAGTTTTAATCCGTCATAGGCCGCTTCTACAACACCACCGCCGGCTTTAATTTTTTGTAAGTTTTCAAACTTACTTAAATTTTCGTTTATAAAATCATTTACTTCTTTGTGAGAATGATTATGTGTTAAATGAGTAAAATACACATTTTTGCAATTGATTTTATTTGCGGCTTCCATTGCTTGAATCAAATTAAAATGAGTTGAATGCTTTTTTACTCTAAGTCCATCAATTATTAAATATTCCAAGCAAGAACAAGTTTTGTTAATTAACTCAAAACTCTGCTGGCTAATAAAATTACAATCTGTTAAATATGCAAGATTATTTAAAACCCAACCGTAAGTTGCAAGGCTTCCGTGCATCATAGGAATTGGTGTAATTTTTACATCATCAATAACAAAACTTTGAGTAGGAACATTTATAGAAATTTTTGCAGTTCCGCCACCTTCTTTTTTATTCATAAACATGTAGCTAAAGGCATCTTGAATGTAATTTGCCGCAATTTGATTCATGTAAATTGGAATTGCAGGGGCGTCATATTTTTCTGAATTTGCATTTTCTTTGTGGGGACCTGAACAAGAAAAAACTCGCAAATCATCAATTCCAAAAAGATGGTCTGCGTGGTGATGTGTAAGCAAAACTGCATCAATTTTTTCTATATCGTGGATGATTGCTTGTTGTCTAAAATCTTGCCCCATATCAATTAAAATGTTTGTTCCATTGTTGCTAGTAAAATAAACTGAACTTCTGAATCTTTTATCCTTTTGGTCTGTAGATTTACAAACTGAACATTTACATTTTATAACTGGAACCCCGTGGCTTGTGCCTGTTCCCAAAAAAGTTAATTCCATAAAAAAATGATATATTTTTTTGTTTGATTGAGCAATATATTATCTAAATGTTTCTATATAAAATGTTGTTTATTTGAAAAGTATTTATTGTTTATTTATTGTTTTTAAAGTAAAATTG
>JAFXDY010000093.1 GCA_017521105.1 Treponema sp. | reverse complement strand
GCAAACATTGTTGAAAGACAACTTGTAAACATTAAACTAACAAGAACCAATAAAACTGCTTTTCTCATAAAATCCCCCTTTATTGAAGTATTCCTATAAATGATGGTGAAGCCATTAAATCTCTTACCATTGCATCCATAATTTCATATTCCATTGAAGGTAAATATTCCCTATCTTTATTCCAAGTTTTGTAGTCAACTGTTACTTCTTGTACGCACAAATCATTTTTTAGAATTTCCTTACCTTGCAAGAAAGCATCAAAATAACTATCTTTTTCAATTCGTTTGGCTTGTACAATTCTAAAAATCTTTTCTTCGCCATTATTTTTATCCTCTAAAACTGTCTCAAATCCTAATATCCCTGTTTTTATAGAATAAAGATATTTTGTAAAATGATATGAATATTCTATTTTATCCACAGTACAGTCTATATCGTTCAAGAATGTAACTATGAATTTTTGATTTGAAGATAAATCTTTTACAGAATATTCGTAATAACCTTGTCCTTTTGATTTATCTAGTTTTTTGGACTCTCCAAATTTTGAGAAGCCTCTAAAAATCAAAATGAAAACAATAATGCAAAGGATAATTCCAAACAAAGACTTTACAAGTTTTCCTACAGCATTAAATAACCACGAAAACAATCCCATATAACCCTCCTAGTTCTTACCGTTATATTCTGGAGTGGAACTTTCTGCAGCCAGTAAATCATCAAAAGAAGAAAAGTCATATGTAAAAGCCTTTTTCTCTTCTGTTTTGTACGGAAGATTTAATTCCTTTACTATAAATTGACTTACAGTAAGGTGAGCATATTTTGCTTTTTCTTGCAAAACCTCTGCTTGCTCTTCTGTAAGTGTTATTGTTAAACATTTTGTTTTTCTGCCTGTTGCTTTTCTTCCAGAACCAGGTCTAGCTCCGCCTCTTCCTTTTTGCTTATTACTAAAATCAAATTTTTCAAATCGCTTATCGTTATCCATAAAAAACCTCCAATAAAGGCGTTTTGTTCTTCATCTAATATAAATATATGTCTGCTTTTTGGTTTTGTCAATGACTTTTTCATTTATTGCAATAAATATTTTATTATGTATGTTTAACAATATTGACATTTTTTTTATATTTCATTATTGTTTAATTAAACAAAACAATGTCTGCCCAAAGGACTTTGATTTGTTAAGAGAAAAAGAAGAATTTTCAAGAGTTGATCCAGATAACTCTAATAAAATCTATTGGCTAGCTATATTAAATTGGCTGGTTCCAATCTGCCTTGTTTTTGTAGGCTTAATAATTACTACTCAAAAATTTGCACCTCTGATGAATTATGACCCTAATGTCATTGGAGAACCTATTTTTGTTACATCAAAAGGATATCGTTTCTATAATCCTCTAATTTTCCTTATTGGAATGATTAAGTTTGCCTTTAATGAAACATATTCTTTCTATTTCTTTCAGGCTATTCCTCCAACTTTTATTTCTTTAGTGTTGGCAATTTTATTGTTTATCATTACTTCTATTCTGGTAAATAGTCATCAGAAAAACCAACATATTCACGGAACTGCAAGATATGCAACAAAGAAAGATTTAAAGAAATATGGACTTTTACAAAAGCATGGAGTTATTTGTGGCGAACTAGAAAATGCAAAAGTTAATTACAAAATTGATGCTGAAAAAGCATCTTTAACTTTGCACTGCAAAAAAACTGCTCCACTAATTTGTCATTCGGGAAGAACAAATACTCTTTTAATTGCTCCAACAAGGGCGGGAAAAGGTGTTTCTAGTATTATTTCAACACTACTTAGCTATGGAGTTCCTGTTTACACATGGATTAAACGAAAAATCCTATTTTTCAAAATAAAAGAAAAGAAAGTTGTTTCTGGTCGTGGTTCTATTGTTTGTTTTGACCCGAAAGGAGAAAACTGGGCTGCAACAGCTGGTTTCCGTTCAAAGTTTAGTAGAGTAATTCCTTTTAGACCATTAGACCCAGATAACAATACTGCTCATTATAATCCAATTTGGGAAATCCCTGATTCTCCAAGTGAAGCATTTAGCTGGGCAGATACAATCGGTGAAATTTTCTTTGGTGGAGATAATGCAAAATCTGCAAATGATGGAGCTACTCAATACTTTAATAATACTGCAAGAGATATTTTTACTGCTGTTGTAATGCATGTTAGATTTGCAAAAGATATTCCATGGGAATCAAAGAATCTTGCAAATGTATTACATATCTTTTCCAGTACAGTAAAAGAAGAAAATCAAAACTCACAGCAACCACAACAAGATGACACTATTGGGCCTGGTGCAGAAATGTTAAAAAAACTTTGTGAAACTGACCATGGAAATAAAAAAATCCATCAGTTAATTGTAGAAGCTGCTAACAGAAGTAAAATTCAAACACCAAAAGAAAGAGCTTCTACCTACTCTACTGTGTTCAGTAAGATTTCACTTTTTCAGGATCCTTTATTGGCACAAGCAACTGCTTATTCTGATTTTAGTGTTGATGATTTTATTACTTCCAAAAACGGAATCAGTCTATATTTAATTGTTCCATACAATCATATAAAACGAATCAGTCCAGTTTTTAGAATGATAATCACTTTTATGATTAAAAAGTTTTCTGCAGGTGAAACTAATGCAAATGAAGTAAAACTAAAAATTCCTTGTTTGTTCCTTTTGGACGAATTCCCTGTTTTAGGATTTTTTCCGGACATCGCACAAAACGCTGGAATTTTATGTGGTTATGGAGTTACGTTCTTTATTGTTTGTCAGGCATTGAACCAGCTTATTGATGTTTATGGAGAAAATCATCCGTTCCTAGACCATTGTAAAACCATAATTCTTTTTGCACCTGGTTCATTAAAAGATGCCCGAATGTTCAGTGAATCAATCGGAAATAGGT
>JAFXDY010000092.1 GCA_017521105.1 Treponema sp. | reverse complement strand
TTGGTCCATATACAATAATACAGATTTAATTTCTGCTTTTAAGTCTGAATTTAATTCATCTTTATTTTCTGATTGTGGTTCAACTGTAGGTTCAATTTCTTCTGTTTCAAATTCATCATTGTTTTCGTGAATTAATTCACCAAGAGATTCTTTTTCAATTACAGCTTCTACAGTTGGAACTTCTGTTTGTTCTTCAAAATCTTCTTCAGTTGATGCAAAACTTTCTACATCTGCAAAAGAATCTTCGCTTTCTGTTGTTGCATCAGAGTCTACTTCATCAAAAGTAGTTTCGATTGTATTTTCTTCAGAAACTAAATCTTCTGTAGTTTCAAAATCTGAAAAATCGTCTTCTTCAATAATTTCTTCTGAAACTAAATCTTCTATTGATTCAAATGTTTCAATTGAAGTTTCTTCATCTGTGTGTGCAATTGTTTCAAAGTAGTTGTCTTCTGAAGATTCAACTAAGATTTCATCTTTTGGAATTGAAATTTCTTCTGGCAAATCAGAATCATCTTCTTCAATTTCGCTAGATATATTATCTAAATCATCTGGTTCAGTTAATGTTGAATCATCAAAGTCCATAACTAAATCTGGATCATCAATTTCTGGTTCTTCATCAATTGAAGATGTAATGTCATCATCAAGACTGTCCATTTCAATTGGTGTTAAAGAATCTTCATCCGAAGCAACATCGTCAAAGCCAATATCATTAAAAGAATTTTCTTCTGTAATTTCTTCTTCTGTATCAACAACAACATCGTCTTCTTCCCGATCCATTGCCAAAATTACTTCATCAGTTCCAATTTCATTTGAAAGCTCAATACCATCTGGATTAGCAAAAGTTTCTTCAATTTCTGGTTCATCATTTTCTACAACTTCAACTTCTTCAGATTCTTCAGATTCTTCAGGTGTTTCAACCACATCTTCTTGTATTTGTGCTTCTGTAATTTCTGTTACACTATCGCTTGTTGTATTGAATGTTTCTTCTGTAGCAGATTCAACTGTTTCTTCTGAAAAATCTGCAGTATTCATAATGTTGTTTAATTCGTCACCAGACAAAGCGATTGTATCGTCTGTATCATCTGAATCAAAGAATCCTCCAGAAGTTTCTTCTTGTTCTGGTATGTCTAATTCTTGTTCAACAACATTATTTGAATTATTGATGTCTGAAAGATTTTTCTTTAAGTTATCAATTTCGTCTTTTAAACTAGACAAATCAGAAACAATTTGCTGAAGTAGGGAAGTTTCAACTACACTAGAGCCTTCTGGAATAACAGTTGCTGCAGCACTAGAATCTTCTTTTTTGTCTTTAATTTCGTTTACAATTGGAGCTGAAGAAAGATTATCTTCTTCCCCAACAGATAAGTCATAATCTACAATAACTTCTTTTGCTTTTGATGCTTCAACGTCTTGTGTTACAGCAGTTTCTTCGGCATTTGCATCAATACCAAAGTCTGATAAGTCAATTTCTTCAGATTCTCCAAATTCAGCAGTAGAAATTTCACTACTTGTAGTTTCTACAAATGAAACATCTTCATTTGAATCAGATATTTCTGCATCATCATAATCATCATCCATATCATAAGATTCAACAGACAAATTATCTTCTGTCATTACTGTTTCTGCAGATTCATCAAAGGCTATGTCCATTTCTAATGGTTTTTCATCGACTATATCTTCAGTTTGTTCTTTTGGAGTTTCTTCCATAAAGTCCATAAAGTCATCTAATGATACTTCTTCAGATTCATTTGATTTTTGGGCTGTTGGTTCTTTTCCAGGTTCGTATCCGTTGTTTCCAGCAGCTACAGATTCGTCTGAGAATCCTTCATCCATAAAGTCGTCTAAAGAAATTTCTTCGTCTTCACCAAAACTAAAATCATCATCTGAACTTTCTGAATCTGCTGTTGTTTCAAAACTAGGAGCCATATCAAAACTTTCAAAATTAGGTTCTTCTTCTGAATCCATTTGTGGAACTTCAATTCCTGTGTCTAAATCTGCCAATTCTGAATTTATATCAAAGTTAGAATCATCAAATTCTGGTATATCGCCTAATTCAGATATGTTATCCAAATCTAAATCTGTTGTTGTGTCTTCTATTTCTGATTCAATAGAAGTTGTGTTTGTTATATTTTCTAATTCATCATTTGTTAAAGTTGTATCAATTGTATCTAAAGTGTCTTTTTCTGAAGAAAATTGATTATCATCCTTAAACATATCTGAAAAATCTGTATCATCAAAAGTGTCTGTTTCTGGAAAATCCGGCAAATCTAATGATAAATCGTCTAATTTGTCTAAATCATCTGTTTTAAGGTCCATATTTTCCTCGCTGTTTGCAGAGTGTTTTACCCAAACTCCATAATTATCTAGTTCATTGTCTTTAGAAATGCTCATAATCTTCCTCGCTATATAAGTATTCTATACCATTATCGGCTTAAATACCACAAAATATTAAATAATTATTTTTAACTTTTTTTATTATAACACACATTTTTAATTCAGAAAATATAAATTTTTGACCGATAATATATTTATCATGAGACATATAAAGTATTTATTACCAGTTGTTGTTTGTACATTTGTTTATGTACTTTTATCAGTTATGTTTGGTCAGAATAGTATTAAATGTTATTCTGATATGGAATATCAAAAAAAGATTATTAGTAAACAAACTTCAAAGTTGCAGAATATTAATAATGAATTAACTTTGGAATTAACTGCATTAAAAAATGATAAAGATGTAATTGCAGCTTACGCAAGAAAATTAAATTATGTAAAATCAGATGAAAAAATTGTAAAGATAAATGGATTAAAACCAGCTCAAACTACACTTTATGATACAGGTTCTGTTATTTATCATGAAAAAACAATATTTTTGGCAGAAAAGTATTGCAAAATTATTGCATTGTTTTTTTGTTTCCTTACATTTATTTTAGTATTTCTAACAGATTCTAATAAAAATAATAATTTCTTTGGTAAAAAAGATAAGAAATCTTATATAGCTGGAGTTCCTGTTTATGATTTGCCACAAATCTGATAGTGAATCTAAAATACTTTGTAAAAATCTGTTATCTCAGGGTAATATTGTAATAATTCCAACCGATACGGTTTATGGTGTTTCGGGAATTGTGTCTGATGATAAAACTTTTGATAAAAATGTCCAAAAAAAAATAATTAATGTAAAGGGAAGAGATGAGTCAAAAAAAATGATTCAATTAATTTCTTCTCCTTTAGATATATATAAATATACAAATCAAAAAATACCTAATTCTATACTTTCTTATTGGCCAGGTCCTTTAACGATTATTGTAAAATCTAAAGAAAATCCTAGCGAAACAATTGCATTTAGATGTCCTGGGGATGAGTGGCTCAGAGATGTTATTTATTTATGTAATTTTCCATTGTATTCAACAAGTGCAAATATTAGTGGTTTGCCAATTTTAGAAACTGAAAAAGAAATTGTAAATGTTTTTGAAAATTTAGTTGATTTAATTGTATTGGATGGTGATAAAAAAAATAGTCTGCCTTCTACAATAATAAAAATTGATGATGAAATTACTGTTATTAGGGAAGGGGCATTAAAAATAAAACTTTAGATTATTTTCTGTGCCAAGTTACGTTTAATTTTGACATTGAAGTTTGATTATCTGATGCTAAAGTTAATGTTTTTTTTGTTCCAGAAAGAGTGTTGTCATTTAATAAAGATAATGTCCATTCAATAGGTTCAGCTTCTTTTGCTGCTTGTAATGCAACTGTTCTTGGAAGTTCAGGGAAAAACGATGCATTTGGTCTACTTTCTTGTGTAATAATAACTTTTGTGTCTGATTCTGCTTTTTGAATTTTAATTAAAATATTCATTGATGCACCATTTTTAAAAATTACAAAGCCACGGCCACTTCTCATTATTACAATTTTGTTTATGTTTTCTTCGCCACCCCAAGTTCCCGCAAGTAAATCTGTTGAAATTGATGCTGGAGAAAAAAAATGATTATTTGAGTCTTTGTCTGAGTTTTGATTATTACCATTTGCAGAAGATAGCAATTGGTGAAGAGTTTGCTGTAATGTAGATTTTGGTTCCATTAAAATTTTATAAAATGATTCATATTCTTTTTTTTCGATTTGGTTTATGTTTGCATTTTTGTTAATTAAGTGTAATTGTGTCTGCCATTTTTCTGAATTTGCATTTTTTTGAATTGTTACATAAAAAGCTAAGTTTGAATTGTTCAAAAAAATTTCTGGTGGTGTGTCTCTGTATTCTTTTTCTCTAAGGTCATTAATTGTAAAAGTTTGCAGGTCTGATAATTGTGTATAATATAAATCGCTTGTCATTTTTGCCATGTTTGAATCAATTTCTGTGCAAACAATTCCGTAATAATCTATTGAAGTAAAACTTTGTGCAAAAGTCGAAAATGAGAAAAATCCAAAAAATAGATTTTTTAGTATAAATTTCTTAATTTTCAAATAAGTATTATCCCCGCATTCTGTTAGAGAATTCTCTTTGAATGTCTCTGTCTATATCTCTGTTTTTTATTGTTTCTCTTTTGTCAAAATCTTTTTTACCTTTACAAACACCCAAAGTAACTTTTACTCTTCCTTTTTTTAAATAAAAATTTAATGGAATTAAAGTAAAACCTTTTTCATCAACTTTACGTGTTAATCTTTTTATTTCATCTTTGTGTAACAAAAGTTTTTTAGGTCTATCTGGATTGTGATTAAAAATGGACGAAAAAAAGTATTCTGAAATATGAAAATTCTTTAACCAAACTTCACCGTTTGAAATCTCTGCAAAGCTGTCTGGAAAAGAAATGCTTCCATTTTTTACAGATTTTACTTCTGTGCCTTGTAGTTCAAGTCCACATTCGTAAGTTTCTTCAACCGAGTAATTAAATCTGGCTTTTCTGTTTTCTGCAATATATTTTTTTTCGTTACCCATAAGCTAATTATAAGATATAGTTGTTTTGCTTTCAAGATACAAAAAAAACGTTTTTAATTATTGAAACTATAAAAAAAACAATATTTTTGATTGTAAGTTACTCTTCTTTGTGATATTTTAACAGAAATAAGGGGAAAGAAGTGGCTAATTCAGATTTTCAAATTCCATATAATATAAAAAGAAAAAGAAATTACAAAATATTTAAATTTATACTCTTTTTTATTTTATTAATTATATTAATTTCTTTAATTCAAAAATATTTAATATTTCCTGTAAAACAAACTTCAATTTCTATGGAACCAGATATTCAAAAAAATTCTTTTTTGATGGTTTCAAAAGTTGGTAACAATTTTAGACGTGGCGATTTAGTTTTATTAAATCTTGAAGATAAAAGTGAATTATCTAAATTTCAAAAAATTGCTAATTATTTTATTAAAATCTTTACTGCACAGCAAATTTCTTTAGATAACTCTTCTGATACACCAGCTTTAAATGAAAAAATCAGACGCATTGTAGCTGTTCCTGGTGATACATTTTATATGCGAGATTATGTTTTATATATAAAACCTCAGGGCGAAAAACACTTTCTTACAGAATTTGAAATTGCACCAAAAAGTTATAATATTTCGTTTACAATGCCCCAAAGTAATTGGGATTCTACAATTGGAGTTTCAGGTTCCTTTGACGAAATAACTTTAAAAGCAAATGAATATTTTGTTTTGAGTGATTTAAGAATTTCTAGTGATGATTCTAGATTGTGGGGAGCAATTACAAAAGAAGATGTAAAAGGAAAAGTATTATTTTTATATTTTCCATTTAAAAATTTAAAACTATTTTAATAAATGAGCGTTTCTTTGTATATTCACATTCCTTTTTGTGTCTCAAAATGTGCATATTGTGATTTTTTTAGTAAAACAGATTTATCTTCTATTGATTTATATGTTGATGCTTTGGTAAATGAAATTAAATTTCGTTTTAAAAATTTTATACCAAAAATTAAAACAATTTATATTGGTGGTGGAACTCCAAGTTTATTAAATATTCAACAAATATTAAAAATACAAAATGCAATAGAATCTGTTTGTAATTTAGAATCTGATTTAGAATTTACAATTGAAGTGAATCCTGATGATATTGATGAAGATTATTTAGATAAATTAAAAAAATCTAAAATTAACAGAATTTCCTGTGGAATTCAGTCTATGTCCAATAAAGTTTTGGAATTTTCAAATAGACGAAGTAGAAAACAACAAAATTTAACAGCACTTTCTTTATTGCAAAATACTTGGAATAAAAACTTTTCAATAGATCTAATTTGTGGGCTTCCAGAAGAAACTGAACAATCTTTTTTACAAGGTTTGCGTAAAATTTTATCATTTAATCCAAATCATATTTCTATGTATTCTTTAACTGTAGAAGACGAAACTCCCTTAGGAAATTTAATTAATAAGGGAAAAATAGAATATGATTACGATTTTTCTGATGCTTTGTGGTTAAAATCAAAGGAAATTTTAGAAAATGCAGGATATTTTCAGTACGAAGTTTCTAATTTTGCCAAACCAGGTTTTGAAAGTAAACATAATCTTACTTATTGGAATCATCAAACTTACGTTGGTGTTGGAAGTGGGGCAACAGGAACTATTTATTTTGACGGTGGAGAGGGATTTAGGTACACGAATACCACAGATATTTTTAAATACATAAAGTTTTGGAATAATCAAAAAACTATTTTCAATTATAATGATTTTGTTTTATTTGATAAACGTAACTCTAATTTTGAATTCTTAAAAGAAATTCAAGATGAAGAATTTATTGATTTAGAAACTTCAATAATTGAATACTTTATGATGGGGCTTAGAAAAATTTCTGGAATTAATTCTTGCGAATATTTTGATATTTTTGGCTCAAATATTAGTCCTCTGATTATTGAAACTTTTGAAAAATGGCAAAAAAAAGGGTTATGTAAAATTTCAAAATCAAATGAAAATGTAAATTATACACTTGGAAAAACAGGAATAATCTATCTTAATAAATTTTTAACAGAAATAATAAATTAATTATTTGTTTTTAAAGGAATGATTATTGTAAATTTCGAACCTTTATTTTTTTCAGACTCAACATCAATGTTCCATTCATGAGAAGAAATAATGTTTTTAACAACAGATAAGCCAATTCCCATTCCTTTTTCTAGTCTAGAATTTGTTCCACGATAAAATAAATCAAAAATATTATTAATTTCATCTTTTGTCATTCCACATCCTGTATCAATCATTTCAAAAAATATGGAATTATCTTGTTTATAAAGGTTGACTGTAATTGTGTCATTGTTATTTGTGTAACGTATTGCATTTGAGAATAGATTTTCCAATGCTCTGTTTATTAATTGTTCATCAAAAAGAAGTTGAATTTGTTCATTTAGATTGTTATTTGTAATGATTTTGCGGTTGTATAAAGAACCCATTATAGAAATTTCTTTTATAAATGAAGTGAAAAAGTCTGTAATTGATTGTATTTTCATTTTATCACGAATTTTTGAACTATTAAGTTTTGTGTAATTAATTAAAGTGTCAATCATTTCTTCAAGTTGACTTGTTTTTGAATTAATTAATTGCAAAGATTGTTTAATTTCCTGTGTTTCAGTAATTATTCCATCAGAAAGAGCTTCTGTATACCCTTTGATAATTGCGACAGGAGTTCTTAAGTCGTGACTAATTCCCATAATAAATCTGTTTTTTCGATTTTGAGCCTCTAACAAAGAAAGTCTCATTTTTTCAAGGTTTTCAGAGATTGAAGTAATTTCATTTGCAGATTGATTTTTATTAATTTCTATTTTTGCAGATAAATCTCCATTTGCAATTAGTTCAGTTTTTTCTTGTAAGAATGTTATTGATTTAAAAATTGATTTAGCAATAAGAATTATCAATAAAATACAAATACAAATTATACAAAATAAAAACACTTGAAATTGAAAAAATATAATTTGTCCACGTTTTAAAGGTTGTTTCTCTCTGCTCATCCTTGAAATAAAAGTATAAAATTTATTATTAATTTTTACCGAAGTAAATTGGTAAAAATATTGGTTTGATGTGTTATTAATAAATTCCCAAGTTTCATGTTTTGTAAGACTGCTTGAAAATTCATATTCAGGAATAGAAGAAAAAATAATTTTATCATCGTTAGATATTACTAAAGTTTGAACATTTGGAGGGAGTAATTTTATAGTTTGCTTTAATTCATCCCATTCTTCAGGAGAAAGTTCCTCTGTATTGTATTTTCTAATTTCTTTGTAATCATTAATTATGAATCTTTGTTCAGATTTTGTGTAATTGTGAATTAAAATAAAAGCCAAGCAAAAAAGGGGAATCATAATAATAAATGACGCTAATAATATAATTTGTTTTCTAATTGTCATATTGTTTATTCGTTACAAAAAATATACCCCTTTCCAAAGTCTGTTTTAATATATTTACAATCGTTAGGATTTTCTTCAATTTTTTTTCTTAATCGTTGAACATAAACTGCAACTGCTGTAATGTCTCCAAATTCAACTTTCCAAACATTTGAATAAATAGTTTCTGGAGATAATGATGTATTTGGGTTTTTTGCCAAATATTCAAGAACTTCATATTCTTTGTTAGAAAGAGGAATCTTTTTAGAACCTTTTTTTAGAACACAACTATTTAATAAAATTGTGTATTCTCCAAAAGTAATAATATCTTCTGCCTGTATTGATAATGAATTTCTTCTAAGATTTGCTTTTATTCTTGCTACTAAAACGCTTGGTGAAAAAGGTTTTGTAATAAACTCATCAGCACCAATGTCTAAGCCTTTAATAATATCTTCATCTGCATCTCTGGCAGAAAGAATTGTTATATTTTGATTAGGAATTTTTGAAGACTTTTTTATTCTTTCTAAAAATTCAAAACCACTAATGCCTGGTAAATTTAAATCTAAAATTATTAAATCTGGATTTGTGCCATTTTCTAATTCTTTGAGTGCATCTTCAGCGTTGTAAAAAGCTTTTGTGTTTATGTCAGATTTTGATAAGTATAAACAAATTAATTTTGAAATTGATTCTTCGTCTTCAATAACAAATACTAGCGATTTTTTATTATCCATAGTTTTATTATAATAATTGTTCAAAAAAATAGTAATAAAAAATAAATGAATAACGGAATTTTATAAAAAAATAAAAAATCAATATTAATTAAGTTGAAAAAATACAGAAATAGTATATAATTTAATAAATTTATTGTTTAAAAAAGGTTTTTAAAATGATAGATGTATTGCGGTTAGATGGGAAAAAATATTGGGTGAATCCGCATATGATTGAAAGTATGGAAACAACTCCAGATTTAACATTAACAATGTTATCGGGCAAAAAAATCATTGTCAAAAATTCCCCTGAAGAACTAATCGAAAAAATAATTCAATACCGACGAGAAATTGGTGTTGAAAGACAAGAGGTCTTATAATGGATATAGCTACAATATTGGGTATTGTTGGTGGCGCTGCCATGGTTGTTATGTCAGTATTGACATCTGGTGGTTCATTGATGGGTATTATCGATATTCCATCTGTTTTCATGACAATTGGCGGTTCTTATTTTGCTATGTTTATTGCAGCTCCTTTAAAAAAATGTTTTGGTATGTTCAAAGTAATGGGGCGTGCATTTAAAATCCCTGATTTTGGTGAAAAAAGTATTGTAATTAATATGCAATCTTTATCTGAAAAAGCTAGACGTGAAGGTATTTTGGCTTTGGAAGATCAGTTAGAAGATTTGGAAGACCCATTTATGAAAATGGGGCTTCGCTTAGTAGTAGATGGTACAGACGGAAATATTATTCGTTCTATTATGGAAAATGAAATGAATCAAGTTGAATCACGCCACATGGAATGGATAGGTTTAATCAACACTTGGGCTGGTTTTGCTCCTGGTTTTGGTATGATGGGTACTGTACTTGGTCTTATTGGTATGCTTCGTAATCTTGAAGATAAGTCATCTTTAGGTCCAAACATGGCCGTTGCTCTTGTAACAACTTTGTATGGTTCTATGATGGCAAACTGGTTAATTGCTCCATTTGCTACAAAATTACTTGCGCAAAACGCAGCAGAAATGAGAACAAAAGAAATGATTATAGAGGGAGTTTTAGCTATTCAAGCTGGTGAAAACCCAAGAATTATGGCTCAGAAATTATTGACTTATCTTGATCCAGTTTCAAGAAAAGCAATTGAATCTGATGTATTAAAAGACTAATTTGTAAGCAAGGTTTAATAAAATGGGTAGAAAAGCAAAAGAACCACAGAAACCATCACAATCGTGGTTAGGTACTTATGGTGACATGATTACTCTTATGTTGTGTTTCTTCGTAGCATTGTATAATCCTTCAGAAATTGATGTTACACAGATGGCAACAATTACTCAAAGTTTACAAATGAATCAAACAGAAACTATTACAGGTGGATTGTCATTGTCTGCTGGTCAACTTTCTGATTTGGGAAATAAAATAAATTCATTGCCTTCATTGGAAAAAGGAAAATCACTTGGTACAGCAAAGAAAAAAGCTGTAAGTTTGTTTGCACCAGATGTTAAGTCAAATAAAATTACAATTACAAGTGATGAACGTGGATTAATTATTACATTACTTTCTGATAACTTTTTTGAAGAAGGTAGTGCAGAATTAAATATAGAAGAAACAAGAGATACATTATTAAGATTGGCTGAATTCTTTAAATCTGATGAAATAAAAAATAAAAGATTTAGAATTGAAGGTCATACAGATAATGTTATTGCAAATAGTGAAAAGTATCCTAGTAATTGGGAACTTTCTGCTGAAAGAGCTATTAATGTTTTACATTATCTTGCCGATTATGGAGTAAATGAGAATTCTTTTTCTGTAGCTGGTTATGCAGATACAAGACCAAAGTTTTCTAATGATACGGCCGAAGGTCGTGCTTATAATCGTCGTGTAGATATTATTATTCTAGACGAAGGGCATTTTTAATGTTATTATAAAATAAATTAGACTTTGCTGGAGGGGACATGGCAGACGAAGATGAAATCAACCTCGATGATGATGGTTCTACAGGAACATCTGGTAAAAGAGGTGGTGCAGGAGACTTTTTTTCTGGTTTATTAAAATGGATAATTATTGGGCTTGCAGCAGTAATTGTTATTGTTGTAGTTGTTGTAATTACTGTTAAAATTACTGGAAAAAATAATACTTCAGTTACAGCTATACCAACGTCAGATGAATATGTTTCTGGTCAACGCGAAATATATGATTGGTATACTTCAATTGGTACAATCCAAACTACTACATGTGATGATATTCCCGCTACAATTAGAGTTGATGTTGCTTTAGGATATAAAAAAGACGATAAAGCTACATCTACAGAAATTACTTTGCGTACTGTAGAATTAAAAGACTTTTTAAGAAGGTATTTTAGCGGTAAAACAGCTGCTGAACTTAGAAATACTAATAATGAAGATAATTTAAAGAACGAACTTAAAAATGGTATTAATGATAAAATTTTAAGTAGTTCAAGAATTAGAGATGTTGTTTTCTTACAAAAAGATGTAATTGAACAAAACTGATAGTGTAGGTGGAAGAGCATGAATGAAGTTCTGTCACAGGATGAAATTGACCAGTTACTTTCTGCTATCAACTCTGGGGAACCAGATTTAGATGATTTCAGACCTGTTACTAGTGCTAAAAAAATAAAAATCTATGACTTTAAACGTCCAGATAAATTCTCAAAAGAAACATTGCGTACTATTCAGAACTTGCATGAAACTTTTGCGCGTGTAACAACAACAAGTTTGTCTGCTCAGTTGCGTTCAATTGCTCACGTTCATGTTGCATCTGTAGATCAGTTAACTTATGAAGAATTTTTGCGTTCTATACCTTCGCCAACTACTTTAGCTGTTATTAATATGGATCCTTTAAAGGGTAATGCTGTATTACAAATTGACCCTTCAATTACATTTTGTATGATTGACAGATTGTTTGGTGGTCGTGGTGTAACAACAGGAACTAAAAATCGTGAATTAACAGATATTGAACAAGAAGTAATGGAAGGTATTATTGTTCGTATTTTGGCAAATATTAGAGAGGCTTGGACACAAGTAATTGATTTACGCCCAAGATTTGCACAAATAGAAACAAACCCTCAGTTTGCACAAATTGTACCTCCAAACGAAATTGTTGTATTGGTTACATTAGAAACAAAAGTTGGTGAAGAAGAAGGAATGATGAGTTTGTGTATTCCATATCTTGTTTTGGAACCAATCATTTCAAAACTTTCTTCACAATTCTGGTTCTCTTCTGTTAGAAAAAATTCTACTACACAATATTTGGGAACAATTAAGCAACAATTAACATCTGTAGATATGGATGTTGTTGCTGAAATAGGAACAATAAATTTACCAATTAGAGATGTTTTATCTTTGCGTGTTGGTGATGTTGTAAGATTATCAAGTATAAAAGTTGGTGATCCTTTAACATTAAGCGTTGGTAAGAAAAAGAAATTTTATTGTCAACCGGGTGTTGTTGGCAAAAAAATGGCTGTGCAAATAACAGGAAAAATTGAAGATTTAGAAAGTGATGAATTTGAAGAACTTTCGGTAGAAGGAGATGAATCATATGAGTGATGGTGCTATTTCTCAAGATGAAATTGATGCTTTGTTGTCTGGAGTTGCCATTGATGGCTTAAATTCTTCTGGACATGTTGGTAATGGACCAGTATTTCATTTTGACATTAAAGCTTTGCAACAATTAGCAGATGATTTACGTCCAAAATTAGAAGAAAATATTAATAAATATACTAGTGCTCAGTTTGTTGTTGAAGCCCCTGTAGTTGAATCTGCCGAAAGAGATAAGGTTTTGGCTAAATTACCAGAAGTTGTGGTTGGTGTTGTGGCAGACTACAATGACGGTGTAAAGGGTAACCATTTGTACCTTATTTCTCCTGAATTTGCATTAAAGATTTATCAATTAGTTAGTTCGGAAGATACTTCTGACGTTGATGATATGGTGTTATCTGTAGTTTCAGAATTTGTAGCAACTCATATTAGTTCACAAATTACACAAATTGACTCAGTTGGAAAGATTCCAGGACTTTCTTATGCTACACCACAGGGAATTAATGAATCTAAAGCTATGATTATGTTCCCACAAGGTGAATTTGTATTAACAAGTTATCCTTTAACATTAGATGGTGAAGCTTATACTTTATGGGAATGTTTGGGTGGTGAAGCTGCTGAACCAATTTCAAAAGCATTAAATGGTGAAGATGATTCAACAGCTGTTTTAACACCAGTTGATTTAAATTCTACTTCTGCTCCAAATCCAATGCAAAATATGGGTGGTGTGCAACAACCAATGATGGGACAACCACAAATGAATATGGGCATGGGTATGGGAATGCAACAACCAATGATGGGACAGCCTATGATGCAACAACAAATGGGAATGCCAAATATGGGAATGAATATGGGAATGAATGTTCCAAATGTTCAACAATTACAATATCCAAACTTGCAACCAGGTATGACACCTGCAGAACAAGGAAATATCAGTCTTATCATGGACGTTTTCATGGAAATGACTGTAGAACTTGGTCGTACACAAAAATCAATTAAAGAAATTTTGGGTATGGGTGAAGGTACAATTATTGAGTTGGAAAAACTTGCTGGTGAACCTGTAGATATCCTTGTAAATCATAAAGCAATTGCAAAAGGTGAAGTTGTAGTAATTGATGAAAACTTTGGTGTTCGTATTACTGAAATTTTATCACCAATTGAAAGAGTTAATGAATTAAACTAAGGTTTAATTTTACATAGATAAAAATTTAATAACCGATTTTTAAAGGGTGGGAAAAATTGGTAGTCTCAAAAAAACTTTTTTCTTTATTTTTTTTATTATTTTCTTTTTCTTATTTTTTTTCTCAAAATGTTTCAAATTCAGAAACAGTTGATATGCAAAAACTTTCGGTGGAAAATCAAAGTGAACTTGTAGATGAAAATTATTTTGATTCTTCAGAAACTTATGATTTTAATACTGAAAATATAGATTCACCATCTACTTTTGGACTTTTCTTTAGAATGATTGTTGTGTTAATTATTGTTGTTGCTTTTATATATTTACTTTTCTTTTTTATTAAAAAGAAGACTAATTTTGTAAAAGAAGATGATGATTTTTTAAGAAGAGTTGCCTATTTGAATCTTGGACCTGGTAAAACTGTTGAAGTTGTTACATTAATCGATAAAGCATATTTAATTGGTGTTACCGATGATAAAATTTCACTTTTGGGCGAAATTGACGACAAAGAATTAATTCAAGCAATGAACTTGAATGCAGATAAAAACAAAAATATTAAAAAACCAACCAATTTTAATGATGTGCTTCAAATGTTTATGGGAAGCAAAAGTGGAAGTATCTATAAAGATTCTGATTCTAATTTAAATAAATTTTTAAAGAAGAAGTAGGTTATTATGAAAGTTAAATCATTTTTTTTAATTTGTTTTTTATTTTTATTTTCAATTCCTACTTTAAATGCTCAAAGTAATTTTCCTTCTGGTTCCACAAATGGCACTACAGAAATGAATGAGCGAATTAGTGGTCCAATTATTCCAAATGTTTCAATAGAAATTACAGAGCCTCAAACAGGATCAGAAGTAGCTTTTTCTGTTAGGTTATTACTTATATTAACAGTTTTAACACTTGCTCCAAGTATTTTAATTTTGGTAACTTGTTTTTTAAGATTTTCAATAGTTTTGGATTTTATTAAACGTGCATTAAATCTCCAACAAGTTCCACCAACTGCCGTTTTAAATGGAATTGCTTTTTTTATGACTATTTTTGCCATGTGGCCAACTTTTACAAAAATATATGATAACGCCTATAAACCATTAGCTGATGGAAATATTTCAATTGAACGTGCTTTTACAGAAGCTGAAACTCCAATTAGGAATTTTATGTTTTCACAAATGTCTTCGGATAGTGGAAAAAAATATATTTCTATGTTTATGGGTGTTGCCAAATTAGACCAACCAAAAAATACTTCAGATGTTCCAACTTATATATTAATTCCTGCGTATATACTAAATGAATTAACAATTGCATTTAAAATTGGAATTATTCTGTATATTCCATTTTTAATAATAGATATGGTTTGTGCTTCTATATTGATGGCAATGGGTATGATGATGCTCCCACCTGTTCAAGTTTCTATGCCATTTAAGTTAATTTTGTTTGTTTTAATTGATGGATGGGGATTATTAACACAAAATTTATTTACATCTGTTATAAAGTAGGAGGGGAACCAAAATGAGTATTGGTGAAATTACATCTTTAATGCGAAATGGAATTTTTGAAGTAATCACTTTAATTGCACCTCCGTTAATTCTTGCTCTTATTGTGGGGTTGGTTGTTGCAATTCTTCAAGCAATAACTTCAATTCAGGAACAAACATTAACTTTTTTACCCAAATTACTTGTTATTCTTTTAGTTATTGCCTTTTTAGGTGGATTTATGTTTTCCCATTTAGGTGAATATACAGTAACTCTTTTTAAACTAATACCTAATTTTGCATCATAATTAAGGGGATTAATGTTAGAAAAAGTTTTTTTACATTCATCAGTATTTCTTCTCGTTTATATAAGATGTTTTGCAATGCTTCTAACATTACCTTTATTTTCTATGAGGGCTGTTTCTCGTGTTGCAAAAGTTGCCTTAGCAGCTTATATGTCATTTATCATTTTTAACACAATAGATTTTTCAATTTATTCGCCATTTATTACCGATGGCCAAGCTTTTTCTTTGCATTTTATTTTGTTAGCCATTGGAGAAGCTTTAATTGGTGTTATTATGGGATTTTATATTACTGTAATTTTTGCAGCATTCAGTACATCAGGACAACTTACTGCATATCAAATGGGGTTTAGTGCGGCTTCTTCTTATGATAGTTTATCTCAAGTTGAAAATCCTTTAATGGGACAATTTTTTAACTTTATTGCAATGTTTGTTTTTTTACAGACAGACTTTTTACAGATTTTATTTTCTCGTGGATTAGTTGCTAGTTATAAATCTCTAAATGCAATTTCTCTTGTGGTTCATGGAAACGATTTTGTAATGTTTTTAATGAAAAGCCTTACAAAATTGTTTGCAGATGCTTTTGTAATTTCTTTACCTATAATGGGAACTTTGTTAATGATTACTTTGTGTATGGGGCTTCTTTCTAAAGCGGCTCCACAAATGAATCTTTTATCTGAAGGTTTTCCAATTATGATTTTGGTGGGATTTGTAATTATAGCAATGTCACTTCCTGCTTTAATAAATTTCTTTTCAAGATCTTTCTTTCAAGGATTTAGAGCTCTTGAAGATTTATTTATAACTTTTTCGGGAGGTATTAGGTAATGGCTGCCGAAGATGAAGGAAGAACCGAGGAACCCTCGGAGTACAAACTTGAAAAAGCTCGCAAAGAAGGAAGAGTTCCTAAAAGTGCAGAAGTTAGTAGCGCTTTAGTTTTACTTTTTGGAGTTATTGTTCTTCTTTTTTTAGGAAAATGGATTATAAATCAATTAATTAATGTGTTTTACTATTATTTTTCTGTTTCAATGTCTGGAAATTTAAATAATCCAGGATTAGTTTATAATTTTTTTGATGTATTATTTAAATGCCTTGTTCCAGTTGGTGTTGTTGCTTCTGTGGCAGCTTTTATGGCAAATATTATTCAAACAAAAGGTTTAATTTTTAGTTTAAAACCAATTGAACCAAAATTTTCAAAAATTGTTCCTAAATTAGGAGAATATTTTAAAAAGACACTGTTTTCTGGCAAAGGTTTATTTAATATAGCTAAATCAATTTTTAAAATTATTATTATTGTTTTTGTTGGATATCTATATATAAAAAGAAATATTCCAATTTTAATTCAAGTAATTGATAATGGACAAATCAATGAAGCAGTTTCAAAAATTGCAGTGATGTGTGCACAAATTTTAATTACTGTTGCAGTTATTTTTTTAATTATTGCTATTCCCGATTATTTTATTACAAAAAGGGATTTTAGAGAAGAAATGAAAATGACAAAGCAAGAAGTAAAAGAAGAATATAAGGAAATGGAAGGTGACCCTGAAGTAAAAAATAGATTAAAACAAATGCAACAACAACTTCTTGCAAATGATGTTCGTAGAGCTGTTGCTGAATCTGATGTTGTTATTACAAACCCAACTCACTTTGCGGTGGCATTAAAATATGATCAAGAAAAAACAGATTCACCAATGGTTAATGCTAAGGGAGAAGATAATTTGGCCCAAACTATTAAACAAATTGCAAAAGATAATGACATTCCTATTGTAGAAAATCGTCCAGTTGCAAGAGAATTGTATACAAATCTTAAAGTTGGTGATATAATACCACAGATATACTTTAACGTTATTGCGACTATTTATAGTCAATTAGATAAATTTAAAAATAAATAAAACTTGCTGGGTGGGGACTTATGGCAAATGAAAAAAGGGGAAGCATAGCTGATGCACTTCAACGTAACATTGTACCAGTTGCAATTGTCGTTGTTGTAATTCTTTTATTTATTCCACTACCAAAAATTCTTATAGATTTACTTATGATAGTGAATCTTGCTTTCTCATTTATTATTTTGCTTGCTGTTATTAATACACCTCGGGCTTCAGATTTTCAAACCTTCCCAAGAATCATTCTTTTTCAAACTGTATTTGGAATTGGTATTAACATTTCATCAACACGTTTGATTTTATTAAATAAAGCGTCTGCTTCTGGTGTTTCTAGTGAACAAAGTGCAATGGTTCAAGCTTTTGCAAATATTGTTTGTGGTGATAACATTGTTATTGGATTTATTATCTTTATTATTTTAGTAATTGTTCAAGTTCTTGTTATTACAAAAGGTGCTGGAAGAGTTTCTGAAGTTGCTGCACGTTTTAGTTTGGATTCAATGAGTCAAAAGTTTTTTGATGTTGATAACAGATTGAATAGTGGAGCAATTGATGATCAAGAAGCTATGAGATTAAAAGATGCAATTCGTAGAGAAATTGACTTTTATTCTAATATGGATGGTGCGTCAAAATTCGTTTCTGGAAACGTAAAATTTGGTATTGTTGTAACTGTTGTAAACCTTATTGGTGGATTTATCATGGGAATGGTTTACAATAATATGAATTTTTCTGATGCTCTTCAAGTTTATTCAATTTTAACAATTGGTGACGGATTAATTTCACAATTGCCATCATTAATCATTTCTTTTGCAACAGGGTTATTAGTTACTGGAACTAAATCTGATGAAACATTTGACGAACAACTAAAATCAGATTTTACAAGATCTGGATATATTTATGTTATTGTTGGAGTTGTTCTTGCTGTTTCAGGATTAATTTTAAGAACTGGAACTCAATTCCTTTTAATTCCATTAGGTGCTCTTTTTGTATTTATTGGATTAAAACTTTCAAAACAAAAAGAAAAAGAACTTGCTTTAATTCAGAGTGAAAAAAATAAACCAAAAGAAGTTAAAAAATCTGAAGATGATGAAAAAATCATTATGTTGGATCCTTTGTCTTTGGAAATTGGTTATGCGTTAATTCCTTTAGTTCAAAAAGAAAAAGGAGCTGAACTTTTGGAACGTATTACAAGAATTAGAAACCAGTCTCGTCTTGATATGGGATTTGATATTCCTCAAATTCGCATTCGTGATGATATGACATTAGATCCAAATGATTATAGTTTTAAAATTGAAGGTATTGAAGCTGGTCATGCTAATATTAAAGTTGGCTATGTAATGTGTATGGATACAGGAACTGTAGTAAATCCATTGCAAGGTGAGGTAACAAAAGATCCAGCTTTTGGTATGAGTGCAATTTGGCTCCCTGAATCCCAACGTGCAGAAGCCGAAGAAGCTGGCTACATTGTAGCTGATGCTCCAACTGTAATTGCTACCCACATCACAGAAATTATTAAAGCTAATGCCGCTAAAATGCTTGATAGACAGTCTGTTTCTGTGATTATTGATAAAGTAAAAGAAAAGTATCCTGTTTTGGTAAATGAAGTTTTAGAAACTGCAAAAGTTTCTTACGGAACTATTGAAAAAGTTCTTAAAAATCTTCTTGCCGAAAAGGTTTCAATTAGAAACTATACAAAAATTCTTGAAACCTTGGCAAATTATGCAAATGTTTCCCAAAATGTTTGGGATTTAACTGCAAAAGTTCGTGAAGCACTTGGATTACAAATTTGTATGCAATATGTAGATCCAAATGAAAAGAAACTTAGAGTAATTAGGCTTTCTCAAGAATTGTCTGAATTAATTGCTAATCATGCCGTTTATCCGCCAGATGGTTCGGAACCTTATGTTGCTTTAGATCCTGTTGATCGAAGAAAATGGCTTAGTGCTGTAGATAAATGTATGCAAAATGTGCAACAAATGGGAATGCTTCCAATAATTATTTGTGTTTCACAAGTAAGACAGTTAGTTCACCAGTCCCTAGAACGCGAAATGCCTGGTGTTGTTGTCCTTTCAGAAATGGAAGTTTATTCAGCAGGAAATTCAATTGGTGTTGAAATTATTAGTGAATTATCAGAAGTATCAGAAGTATCAGAAGATGAGGTTTAATATAAATGAGTGAAGATGAAAGATTTTTTACAATAAAAGGAAAGACTCTTCAAGAATGTAAAGATCAGTTGTTTAATGAATATGGAACTGATTATAAAATTGTTAATATCCGCACTGATTTTGAAACATACGGTTTGTTTAACCTTTGTAAAAGACCAATAAAAGTTGTTAATTATACTGTAACTCATAGAAATTCTTATAATCCAGATAATTATTTTATTCATAATAAATCTGAAGATGATGAATTAGAAAAAAATAGACAAGCAATTTTACAAGCAAACAATGCAACAATTGTAACTTCGCAAATGAAAGAAATTAATAAAACTCTTGAAGATTTTAAAGTTCAACTTACAAATGAACTAAAAAATTATTCTCATGCCGTTTCTGAACAGCATGAAACAATTTCCAAAATTCAAGAAATTTTACAACAAAATGAATTTTCCTTTTCTTATATAAAAATGATTGAAGAAAAAATTAGATCGACTTTTGTTGTTGAACAACTTGATGATTTTGCGTTAGTTGAAAGATATGTTGTAGATTGGATTGCAGAATCCATTGAAATTAAGCAACCCAAGTTTTTTAGACCGCCCCATGTTATTATAATTGTGGGACCAACAGGAGTTGGAAAAACAACTACAATTGAAAAATTGGCTTCAAATACAATTATTGACGCAAAAAAGAATAATAAACCTCGTCCAGCATTGTGTATTGTTACTATTGACATTATGAAAGCAGGTGCTTTGGAACAATTAAAACGAGTTGGAGAAATTCTTGGCGAAGAAATTAAAAAAGCTGAATGTGCAGAAGATGTTCAAGAGTTGTATGATAATAATAAATCTCAT
>JAFXDY010000091.1 GCA_017521105.1 Treponema sp. | reverse complement strand
TGAAAGTTCATGTTTTATTTTTACACTAATTGAAAATGCAAAGCTCTACAAATTAGATCCATATGAATATTTAAGATGTATTTTTGATCAGGCTCCTTATTGTCAAACAGAAAAAGATTTTGAAAAATTGCTTCCATGGAACATTAAAATAACAGAATTTCACGAAGAGGGAACCTGGAAAAATAACACGTAGGTGGTTAAAAATTGACGCTTACATGATAAAAGAACAGCTTTTGGGTAGACAGAATATACATTATGGGTAGTAAAATAAACAGCTTGTAGAAGCGTCCGTCAATTTTCGACCCTTTTGGACGAAATCCAAATGCCTTGTGGAATGAACGATGTGATTTTTATGTTCCAAGGCAGTAGTTTTTTCCAATCATCTTCAGTCCAACTATCAGTATTAGCGGCTTGTTCAAATATACAACGAAGATAATCTTCTGGATTTATATTATGTATTTTAGCACATTCTATCAAAGAAAACAAGAGGCAACTTGAACGAGCTCCATCTTCTGAACCTGCAAACAGCCAGTTTTTTCTTCCTAAAACAAATGGTTTTATGGAGCGTTCTGCTATTGAATTATCTAAATATATTTCTGGACATTCTATATAATTTAATATATGTTCCCAGGAATTTAGTGCATAATTTATGGCTTTCCCAAACTTTAATTCGGGAATTACTGTAGGTTGTATTTTTACAAGCCAATCATGAAGTTCATTTAATACTGGAAGAATTTTCTTTTTCCTTTCACTGATAAATTCTTCATCGTCTAGATTTTGTTCCCTTAACCTATTTTCGAGAAAATATATCTTTTGAATATATGCCAACGCTTTTTCTGCATCTTTAGCATTTCCATGACCACATTTTACTGCATCATGAAATTTTCTTCTTACATGAGCCAAACACGCGACATGTATTATTAAATCATCTGGATATATTTTTGCATGTTCTTCCAAGGCAGCTTCATATCCACCATATTCGTCTGTTTGAAGCCAACCTGTAAATCCATTTATAAATTCCTTTATAAATTTTGGATTTCTACTTTCATGATAACGATAAATCACAGCTTTTTGCTTCTTCGGACCTCCACATGCCAACCACATATAAGATTTTTTTCTATCTTTGTTTTTTTCTGCATTTTCATATTTCAGAACTTTAACTGTTGTTTCATCCATATTAATTACAGATCCTGATTTTATATGATTCATCAAAATCTTTTCCATTGGCTTTAACTTTTCGTAAACTTTAAGCTGCCAATTATCCATATCAGCTCTTGATATATCAATAAGCCGTCGTTCAAAGGCTTTTGATTGTCTATAATACGGATTATGTTCACAGAATTTTTGTGAGAAAATAAATGCTAATAAATTTGGTGTTGATATTGATTTTGAAATAATATTTTTTGGAGCTGGCATTTGTCTAAAAACAGGTTTATCTTCATCTCCACTGCCTTCACAGTTTCTACATGCATATTTTGGTCGTACTGTCACTTCTACATAGATTTGAGCTGGAATAACTTGAAGTCTTTCAGATCGGTCTTCCCCTACTTTTACAAGTGTTGTTCCACACGCACATTGCTTTTCTTCTTCTGGAATATCTAGATATATTTTTCTGCGTGGTAAATCTTCTGAAAGTTTTTTACGACCACATTTTCGTCTTTTATAACTTTTTACTATCTCTTCTTTGTATGGTCCTTCTCCGGCAACTGTTGCTTCTATTTCTTCTTCCGTTGGTATAAATCTTTCATCTTCAAAATCAAATAGACTTGGTTGATTATCCATCTTTTCCGAATGGGCACAAAATCGATATCTTAATTGTGTTGCTAATTTTTCCTGAAGTTGAATAATTTCTATTCTCTTTTGCTCTATTTCTATTTGTTTTTGTTCTAGTTCTAGATTTTTTTTATTTATTTCTTTGTTTTTTTTATCTATTACTCTATTGATTTGGTTTATTTCAGTTTGTGTTTTGCTTAATTCTTCTTCTTTTTTCTGAATTAAGACTTTTTGGGCATCTATTTTTATTTGCTGGTCTGTTATTTCTTTCTGCTGACTCTGGATTATTGAGTTTGCGGCTTCCAGCATTTTGAGAGCTTCTTCTAATGTTATCCCCGTTTTATTTCCCACGGTTTAAATTTTACAATATTTTAAAAAATTTAAAAAGTACTTTTAAACAAAAATGTTAAAATTTTTCAAATTGAAGTTCATCATGCATTTGAGTAAAATCTATGCCTGTTAATAACATTGATAATTGCTTTGTTGTGATTTCACTAACTTCTTCTTTTTTACTTGGCCATGGCCATTTATGTTTTTCTAATTTTTTTTGTGCTACCCAAAATCCCGTTTTATCCCACCATATTGCTTTTAATATATTTTTTCGCTTATTACAAAATAAAAATACTGCTCCACTTAATGGATCTTGGTTCATTATTTTTTTTATTAAATGCAATATTTCATCTGTTGAAATACGTAAATCTGTTATTCCTGGTCTTATAAATATTCTTGTATTGCTTAAATCAAATTTCATACTTCAGTTACCGCCTTGAGTATTGTTACTAATTGTTCTTGCCTTATTCCTACAGGAAGAACTATTATTGCTTTTCCTAATCTAATTATTATTTCTCTTGGATTTTGTTCGTATTCTGGTTCATCATCAAATAATTTGACTTTTTCAATTATTTTTTCTTGAATAGGTTCTACTTCCATAAAATCGGTTATTTTTACTGCTGGTTCTTTAGGTGGATATTCTTTTCTATGATTATTCATTTTTTCGTTTAATGTTTTTACCAACATTTCTTTTTTGATGTGATTCATTTCACAAAATACATCTATTGGTAAATTTGATACTGCAAATCTGTCTAACCATTTTTCTCTTGTGGCTTTTGTCTCAAAAAACATAATGGCCTCCTTTCTTGAGACCATTTTAGTATATGTTTTTGATGATTTTTAGGTGGTGTTAATTTGACGCTTACCGTTGTTTTGCAATAAAGAACACATAACACGCTATATATAGCTTTGTATAATTATTCTAACTCTTTTATATTTTTAATTTTCAAACAAATCATCCATTGTGACTTCACTTTGGATTCTGCCTGAATGTGAGTTTTGCTTTACGCCATAAGTTGTAACCATAGTAAGGTGCAGGGCTTTTTTAGAACCTGATTCTTTGCGGAAACATTCTATTTTGTTAATCAGCTTTTTCTCATAATCCTTATCTATTTCGTATTCATTGACTGCAAATTTCATTTCGCAGATATTTATGACTTTATCACGACGATCTATAAGCATATCTATCTGAGCCCCATCAGCTTCTTCAGTTGATTTTGTAAACCATGATGAAACTTCTGTAAGGATACCGAAGATACCAAGCTTTTTCTTTATCTGTTGAATATGATCTTTACATACCTGTTCAAATGTAAATCCTTCCCATGCTCTTACAGATGGATTATCTATTGAATTAGACCAGAAACGTTCATCTTTTCCAGAATTATTCTTTAGGAACTTATAATAAAATAAAGTAAAGTAATCAGAAAGCTGATACAAAGTATCCTGTTTTTTGTTTCCAAAGAATTGATATGCTCGCACAAATTCTGAATTAACAAGATTTTCAAGGATTTTTGTAAGACTTCCATTTGGCGGAAGTTTTGTAATTTGAGAAATCTCTTTTCTTGTAAGCCCTATTTTTTTTGAACTCAAGGCTTCTACTACCTTCAAGTATTGCTCACTGTTATTGAAAAGTGTTGCATACAGATGTTCAAATTCATCCCAAAGCAATGCACGCTTCTTGAAAAACATATTATCAATATTTGCTTCAAGAGAAATGGAATTGTCCAGGAGGCTTAGATAATATGGGATACCTCCCATTATCATATAATTTTCAACAATCTGATACCGAGACCATTCAAAACCGTTTACCTTGAGATACTGTTCTGTTTCATTTAATGTAAACGGTTCAAGATACAGTTTGCAGTTCTGTCTGTTGTATAAGCCCCCCTTATTTCTTGCTATATTATCAACCAACCAGGCAGTTGCAGATCCACAAACAAGGCATACAAGATTATCCTGTGCAGACCCCCAGTTATTCCAGAAATATTCAAAGGCCGGAAGAAAATCACTTCTTGGAGTATCAAACCATGGCATTTCATCAAAGAAGATAACATGCTTTTCGGTTTTAGGGAGAGTATCCAGATATTCTCTTAAACAAAAGAATGCATCTGTCCAGTTTTCAGGCACCTTCAGTTTTTGTTTAGACTGCAGATTTAGTTCTATAATAAAGTTTTTAAGCTGTACTTCTTTAGTCTGTGCATATGAACCGGAAACCTTAAAATCAAATCTGCCGTTGAAAAAGTTATTAATCAGAAAGGTCTTACCTACTCGTCTTCTTCCATAAACGATTATGAGCTGAGCTTGATTTGCATCCATGCATTTTTGAAGTTGTTTTATTTCTTTTTGTCTGCCAATAATCTTTTCAGTCATAAATCTACCTCTCAAACTTAAAATAACACAGTTTTAGACTATTGTAAAGTTATTAACAGTCTAAAACTATATAAAAAATACATCATTTAGATATAAAAAAGTGTTAAACGCATCTTTATTGTCCAGATTTTATACCATTAAAATTTTATACTGCTTCCATCAAAGCTTCAACAGTACAATTTAATGCCTTTGCAAGTTTTACTACAGTTT
>JAFXDY010000090.1 GCA_017521105.1 Treponema sp. | reverse complement strand
TAACTATTTTTGAGGTTATTTAACATGATTGATAAATATGAAATTGTAATTGGTTGCGAAATCCATACTCAGTTGTTAACAAAAACAAAAGCATTCTGTGCTTGTGAAAATAAATACGGTGGAATGCCAGATACACGTGTTTGTCCTGTTTGTTTGGGACTTCCTGGTGCAATGCCACGCATTTCAAAAGGATATGTTGAACTTGGAGCTGTTGCTGGTCAAGCATTAAATTGTAATATTGCTCGTTTTACAAAGTTTGATAGAAAACACTATTTTTATCCAGACTTGGCAAAAGGTTATCAAATTACTCAGTATGATATTCCACTTTGTACAGATGGATATGTAGATTTACCTTTATCACATTATCCAAAAGATGAACAACCAGGCGGAGAAAAACACCGTTCAAAAAATTTCAAAGGCGAAGATTGTATTATTGACGGAAAATATCGTCGTGTTCGTGTAGAACGCATTCACCTTGAAGAAGACGTAGGAAAATCTTTGCACTTGGCAGGAAATCACTCTTATATCGATTACAATCGTTGTGGAACACCTCTTATAGAAATTGTTACAAAACCAGATATGACAAGCCCAGAAGAAGCTGCTTTATTTATGCAAACAGTTCAAGAAATTTTACGTTATATCAAAGTAACAAATGGTAATCTTGAAGAAGGAAATATGCGTTGTGATGCAAATATCAACTTAAATGTTTGGGAAGATGGAAAATTGTATCACACTCCAATTTCAGAAATTAAAAACTTAAACTCATTCCGTGCCATTAAAGATGCTTGTGCTTACGAAGCAAAACGTCAGCTTCAAGAGTTTATTGATGATAGACAAGAATTTAATGCTGGATTCAAAGTTACAATGGGTTGGGACGAAGAAAAAGGTCAAACAGTTGTTCAACGTACAAAAAACTCATTTGTAGATTATCGCTTTGTTGTAGAACCAGATATTAAGCCATTTACTGTTAGCGAAGAATTGATTGCTTCGGCAAAATCAAAAGTAGGGGAGCTTCCAGAAGCAAAACGCACAAGATTCAAAAAAGAATTTGGGCTTTCTGATTTTGATGTAGAAACATTAACTTCAACAAAAGATCTTTCACTTTGGTTTGAAGAAGCTGCAGGTAAATCTAAATCTGCAAAAAGAACAGCAAATCTTATTCTTTCTGAATTATTAGCTGTTGTAAATGAAAATAAACAGACAATAAATGATGTTACAATTACACCAGAACACATTGCTGAACTTTCAAATGCATTGGAAGAAGGAAAAATTACATCAAAACAAGGAAAAGATGTATTTACTCAAATGTTAGAAACAAACAAAATGCCTTCTGTAATTATTAAAGAAAATGGTTTTGAAGTTGTAAGCGATTCTGGCGAAATTGATAAAATTGTTCAGGAAGTTTTGGCAGCAAATCCAAAGGCAGTTGAAGACTTTAAAGCTGGAAAAACAAATGCAGTTGGTTGGCTCATGGGACAAGTAATGAAAATGTCTAAAGGAAAAGCTAATCCAAAGCAAGCAACAGAAATTTTGAACAAGTATCTAGGTCAAATGTAAGTTATATTTGATAATTTTATTTATTTATACGTCCGGTCAAGGGACACTTCGTTCAAGCCCTTGACTCGGCCGTTTTTAGGGTTTGTATTAAACCCTAAATAAAAGTCCTAAGCAATTTTTATGTTGTTTAGGACTTTTTTTTGTTGTTTTTCTTCTATATTGTACTAGTATTCTAATATTTAAGAAAACGTTTTCGTAAATTTTGGCATTTTGCATAGGGGAAATCCCCTAAATATTGTTAAAATATGACGATTTTTTTTGCATAAAAATAAAATTCAAATATAATAAAATAAAGCTGAATTAATTTGGCTTAAAAAAACTATAATTAAAAGAGGAATGAAAATGAAGAAAATTCTTTCAGGATTACTCGCTCTCACATTAGCAGCTTCTTTGTTTGCTGCTCCAGAAGACAAAGTTATTAACTTGTGGTCTTTTACAGATGAAGTACCAGGAATGGTTGAAAAGTACTTAGCTGCTCACCCAGACCTTGGATACAAATTAAACACAACAATCATTGCTACAACTGATGGTGCTTATCAACCAGCTCTTGACCAAGCATTAATGAATGGTGGAAAAGATGCTCCTGATATCTACTGTGCAGAAGCTGCATTCATCTTGAAATATTCAAAAGGTGATATGGCAGACTATGCAATGCCATACAAAAAATTAGGTATCAAAATTGACAAAGCAATCAAAGCTTCTGAAATTGCTCCATATACAGTTGATATCGGATCTAATCCAAAAGGTGATGTAACAGCTTTGGGTTACCAATCAACAGGTGGATGTTTCATCTATCGTCGTTCAGTTGCTAAAAAAGTATTTGGTACAGATGATCCAAAAACAGTTCAAGCTAAACTTGGTGGTGGATCAGGAAACTGGGACAAATTCTGGAAAGCTGCTGAAGAATGTGCTTCTAAAGGTGTAGCTATCATCTCTGGTGATGGTGACTTGTGGCACGCTGTAGAAAACTCATCTGACAAAGGTTGGATTGTTGATGATGTACTTTACATCGATCCAAAACGTGAAAAATTCCTTGACTATTCTAAAAACTTAACAGAAAAAGGTTGGTCAAACGGAACACAAGACTGGCAAGATGCTTGGTTTGCTGATATGAAAGGTGTTGGTGCAAAACCTGTATTAGGTTTCTTCGGACCAGCTTGGCTTATCAACTATACAATCGCTCCTAACTGTGGTGGATCTAAAGTTGGAGAAGGTACATACGGTGACTGGGCTGTTTGTAACTCACCAGTAGGATTCTTCTGGGGTGGTACATGGGTTTTAGCTAACGGTAAAACAAAAATGTCTAAAGACAAAAAAGCTGTTGTAAGAGACATCATCCAATGGATTACACTTGATACATCTAAAGATGGTCTTCTTTACAAATGGGCTAACGGTACATTGAATGGAGAAGGTGGAACAAAAGACTCAGTTTCTTCTGGTGTAGTAATGGCTAAATCTAACGGTGTATTACCATTCTTAGGTGGACAAAATATGTTCGATTATTTCGTACCAGCTAACAAATATGCTAATGGTAAAAACCTTACACAATACGATGAAAGTATCAATATGATCTGGCGTGACCAAGTTCGTGCTTATGCTAACGGTAAAAAATCACGTGCAGATGCTATTAAAGATTTCAAACAAACAGTTTCTGATACACTCGGAATTGACATTGAATAATAATCTTTAATTGATGTCTTAATATAGGGGCTGTCTTTTGGTGGCCCCTATTTTTTTAAGTACAAAAAGTTTTTTACTTCTTTAATTTTGGGGTATATGATATGAAGAAAAAAGATAGTAACGTTACTGTATTAAAAAAACGTTCTACTGTTAGTTATGCTAAATATGGATATATATTTAGTATTCCTTTTGTTCTCGCATTTTTAATTTTTTCACTTTATCCAACTTTATATACAGCTATTCTTGGGTTTACTAACTTAAGAGGTGTTGGAAAGACAAATTTTAAATTTTTAGCTCTTGATAAATTCTTTTCAAACTATGAATATATCATTTTTAAAAATCCAACTTTTAGAATTGCTTTATTAAATACTTTTAAGATTTGGATTTGTAACTTTATTCCACAGATGATTCTAGCCCTTTTACTTGCAGCTTGGTTCACAAATAGACGTGTAAAAGTTCCAGGTGAAGGTGCTTTTAAAGTTCTATTCTATATGCCAAACATCATTACAGCCGCTACTGTAGCAATTTTGTTCAATGCTTTGTTTGCAGATCCAATAGGACCTATAAATAGTTTACTTCAAAAACTTGGTATTATAACAGATGGTAAACCTATTAAATTCTTACAGGATAAGGGAACTGCCCAAGCAATTGTTATATTTATTCAAACTTGGATGTGGTATGGATACACAATGATTATCATGATTTCTGCTATTTTGGGTATTAGCCCAGATATCTTTGAAGCTGCAGATATTGATGGTGCTTCTGGTATTCAAGTTTTCTTTAAAATTACAATTCCTAACATTAAGACAATTCTCTTGTTTACATTAGTAACAAGTCTTATTGGTGGTTTGAATATGTTCGATATTCCATACCTCTTCCTTAATGGTGGTCCAGATAATGCTACAATTACTACTAACGTATTTATTTACAAATTAGCATTTAGTGGTGGTTATTTGTATAACAGAGCCTCTGCTGCAAGTATGATCATGTGGTTGTTAATTGTTGCTTGTTCTGCGGTAATGTTCTTTGCAATGAGAGATAAAGAAGAAATTGCTCTTAAAAAACAAAAGAAATTACAAGCTAAACAAGCTAAATTAGCTGCTAAAGGAGTAATGTAATGGCTGATCAAATTAAAACAAACACTGTTTCAAAAGCAGTTTATAAAACAATTATTTTCTTAATTTGTATTTTTTTGGCAATTTTAAGCTTATTCCCATTTGTTGTAATGATTGTAAACTCAACACGTTCTACATATCAAATTCAACAACAAGCAGTTTCATTACTTCCTTCAACTTATTTCTTAAATAACTTGAAAATCTTGTTGGGAAAAAGTTTTAATCCATTAGTTGGTTTTAGAAACTCTTTAATTATTTCTGTAGGAACAACAGCATGTTCTTTGTACTTTTCTACATTAACTGCTTATGCAATTGTAATGTACGATTGGAAACTTAAAAATGCATTCTTTAGCTTTATTATGGCTATTATGATGATTCCTGCTCAGATTACAATTATTGGGTTTGTTCAGATGGTTTATAAAATCCACATGACAAACAACTTCTTAATGTTGATTTTACCAGCTATTGCTGCACCATCTTTGGTATTCTTTATGCGTCAGTATATGAAACCTGCAATTCCTCCTTCATTAATTGAATCTGCTCGTATTGATGGTTCTAATGAATTCTATACATTCAACGTAATTGCTTTACCAATTATGAAACCAGCTATTGCTACTCAAGCAATCTTCTGTTTTGTAACTTCTTGGAACGACTTATTCCGTCCTTTGACAATTCTTACAAGACAAGAAAATTACACATTGCCAATTATGGTATCTTTGTTAAAAGGTGATATTTATAAAACAGAATATGGTTGTGTTTACTTAGGTTTAACTTTAACTGCACTTCCACTTATTATTGTATATCTCTTATTATCTAAATATATCGTAGCTGGTGTTGCAATGGGTTCTGTAAAAGGATAATAAATTTATTGATATTAAAGGGACTGTTATTAAAACAGTCCCTTTTTTTTGTTTAAAAATATTTAATTTTTTTATTGCAGTTTAAGTTTAAAAACGTCATAATTAAATATATGGAAGAAATTCAGGGAACACGAAATTTAAAAAAAGGAATTGCTAGTTTAATTTTTTCATCTTTTAGTTTTGCATTAATGGCAATGTTTGTTCATCTTGCAGGTGATATTCCTTTTGTTCAAAAAGCTTTTTTTAGAAATATCGTTGCTTTTTTTGTTGCTTTATCTGTTATATTAAAAAATCAAACTAAAATTGTAGTTCCTAAAGGTTCTTTTAAATATTTAATTACAAGGTGTATTGCTGGCGCTGTTGGAGTTTTTGGGAACTTTTATGCATTGGATAGAATCCCAATTGCAGATGCTACAATTTTAAATAAAATGGCACCTTTTTTTACTGTTTTGTTTAGTCTTATAATTCTTGGTGAAAAAGTAAAATTGCTTCCTTTTATGTGTGTTGCAGGTGCTTTCGTTGGAGCTATTTTTGTTATTAAACCAAGTGCAAATGTAATTCAGTCATTGCCTGCTATTGTTGCCTTTTTAGGTGGTGTAGGGGCAGGTGTTGCTTATACTTGTGTTAGAAAACTTAGTTCTTTAAAAATGACAGGTGCATTTATAGTTTTATTTTTTTCGGCCTTTACCTGTTTACTTTCTGTTCCTTCTTTGATTTTAGATTTTACACCAATGACATTAAAACAAACATTAATTCTTATAGGGGCTGGTCTTGCTGCAGCTGGTGGGCAATTTGGAGTAACAACAGCTTATTATAATGCTCCTGCTAGAGATATTAGCGTATATGATTATTCGCAAATCTTATTTTCAGCAATTCTTGGATATATTGCCTTTAGACAAATTCCAGATTTTTACAGTCTAATTGGATATATAATCATCATTTCAATGGCAATTATTGTTTTTATTTATAATAAAAAGCACAATCTAGATTCTCTATAGCATATCAAAATAAATATTTATACAATTTTTGAATAACTTAATTCTTTTATTTGACAAACCAAAATGTATAATTTACCATAATAATGATTTTACATCTTGTAAATTAGATTACGAAAACGTTTTCTTAATTAAGTTTTACTATAAAATTATAGAGGTGCGTATGAAATACGGTTACTTTGACGATGATAATGCCGAATATGTTATTACTCGTCCTGACACTCCTACAAGTTGGAGTAATTATTTAGGTTCAACAGTTTATGGTGCTGTTATTACAAACAACGCTGGTGGATACGGTTTTTACAAATCTGGAGCTCAAGGACGTTTTATGCGTTTGCGTTTTAATGCAGTTCCAATGGATCAACCAGGTCGTTATTTTTATTTAAGAGACCAAGATGATGGTGATTTCTGGTCTGCATCTTGGCAACCTGTTGGAAAACCTTTAGATCAATATAAATCTGAATGTCGTCATGGTACAGCTTACACAACAATCACTTCTGAATATAAAGGAATTAAATCAGAAACAAAATATTATGTTCCACTTGGACAAAATTTTGAATATTGGAGATTAAAAGTAACAAACACAAGCGACAAAGTTCGCAAAATTCGTGTTTTCTCTTATTGTGAATTTGCTAACCAATGGAATACAACTCAAGACCAAGTAAACTTGCAATATTCTTTGTTCATTGTAAAAGGTGAAAAAGTTGCAGATAACTTGCTCCGTTATTCAATTCAAGATAAC
>JAFXDY010000010.1 GCA_017521105.1 Treponema sp. | reverse complement strand
TTATTTGGGGATTGAAGTTCATACACCTGGTGTTGGAAAAGTTCTTTCTGAAATAAAAAAACGAGACTTAAAAAATCTTTTTATAATTGAATATGATGCTTTGGAAGTTTTGGAATTTATGATTGGTGATAAATCAATTAATGGAATTCACATTTTCTTTCCAGATCCATGGCCAAAAAAACGTCATCACAAAAGACGACTGGTTCAACGTCCTAGAACAAATCTTTTTGCAAAAAAACTTGCTCCTGATGGATATTTATATTTTGTTACAGATTGGCTTGAATATGCTGAATTTGCTTTGGAAGAATTGACTTTAACTAAAGGTTTGAAAAATAAATATGATGGTTTTGCAGAACCTCAGCCATGGCGAAATCAAACAAAATTTGAACGAAAAGGTCTTGCAAACGACAGACCAATTACAGAAATCTTTTTTGAAAAAAAATAATTTTGCAAATAGATTGCCGTGTCAAGCACGGCAATGACAAAGTTGTTTGTAAAGTGATTGCCGTGTCAAGCACGGCAATGACAAGGGAAAAGTTTTGCACGGCAATGACAAAGTTGTTTGTAAATAGATTGCCGCGTCAAGCACGGCAATGACAAAGGAAAAGTTTTGCACGGCAATGACAAAGGAAAAGTTTTGCACGGCAATGACAAAGGAAAAGTTTTGCACGGCAATGACAAAGGAAAAGTTTTGCACGGCAATGACAAAGGAAAAAATTTGCACGCAATGACACTGTGATTTTTATGTCATTATCGGGCTTGACCCGATAATCAACTAAAATGGGTTAGGGGAAAATATGTCAGATTTATTTGATTTAGATGAAATTACAACAAAAAACGCTAGAATAAAAGAACTTGAAACTTTAATTCAAAAGTATCAATCGTCATATTACAATGGCGAAGCAGAAATTTCAGATGCAGAATTTGACAAACTTTGGGACGAATTAAAAGAACTTTCTCCAACAAGCAAAATCCTTCAAAAAATTGGTGCAGATTCTGGAAACTTTGCAAAAAGAAATCACGTTATGCCAATGGGAAGCCAAGAAAAAGCTGCAAATCCAGAACAATTCTTAGCTTGGGCAAATAAACACATTTATGATGAATACTTTGTGGAATACAAACTTGACGGTGCTTCCCTTGAACTTCAATACGAAAACGGAAAACTAATTCACGCTGTTACTCGTGGAGATGGAAAAATTGGAGATGATATTACTGCCAACGCAAAAAAAATGAATGGTGTAATTCAAAATCTAAAAATCAATGATGAAGAAGTTTTGTTTACTGGTGGCATTCGTGGTGAAGTAATTATGACCCATCAAGTTCATAAAACACATTTTAGCGACAAAGCAAATTGTAGAAATGCTGCCAACGGCTTAATGAAGCGAAAAGATGGTGAAGGAAGCGAATATTTAACTCTTATTGTTTACGACGCCCTTTCTACAAACGACAAAATCTTTTTTAGTGATGAAGAACAAAAAATCAAGTGGTTAAATAATTGTGGATTTAATGTTGTAAAACTTGAAATTTGTAAAACTCCAAATGATGTAATTTCTTACCGTGAAAAAGTTATGGAAGAAAGAAAAACTTTGGAATTTGACATTGACGGTCTTGTTATAAAAGAAAGAAATATCAATTTAGAAGATTCTTTTAGAAACAGACCAGACAGACAAATTGCATTTAAATTTAGTTTGGAAGAAGCCATTTCTACAATTAAAGAAGTTGAATGGAGCGTAAACGGAGGAACTTATACTCCAGTTGCCATTTTTGATGAAGTTGAACTAAACGGAACTCGGGTTACAAGAGCAAGTTTAGCAAATCCTGATACAATGCGTGCTTTGAATGTTAAAATTGGAAGCAAAGTTGTTGTTGTAAAACGTGGCGAAATTATTCCAAAAATTGAAAGCGTTGTTGAAAATAATCCATCTACAACTTCCCCAATAATTGTTCCTTGTGAGTGTGAAGTTTGTCATTCAAAATTAGTTGATGCAGGTTCAAGATTGTATTGTGCAAATAAAAATTGTGCAAAAAGAGTATTGCATCAATTGTTAAAGTTTCAGCAAGTTGTAGATATTCGAGATTTAGGTGAAACTTTAATTACAGAACTTTTTAATTCAAAAAAAGTTCAATCAATAAAAGATTTATATTCATTGTCTATTGAAGATTTAGTGCCATTTTTCCTAAATCAAGAAAGTATTGAAAACGAAAAACAATCTTTAGGTGCAGAAAAAGTCTACAAAAGTATACAATCTCACAAAAATATGAGTCTTCCAACTTTTATTGGAGCCTTTGATATTGAAGGAATTGGTGAAACTACAATCGAAAAACTTGTAGAAGCTGGTTTTAATTCCTTAGAGAAACTTTTTGAAGCAACAGTTGATCAAATTGCAGCAGTTTATGGTTTTGCTCAAATTACTGCTCAAACTTTAAAAGATGGCCTAAATGAAAATAAAGAAGAAATGCTTTATCTTGTAAATAATGGAATTATTACGTTGCAACTACAAACTGAAGGGTTACTTACAGGAAAATCTTTTTGTTTTACTGGTGAATTAGTGACAATGAAGCGTGCTGATGCAGAAAAATTAGTAAAAGAAAATGGTGGAACAACAAAATCATCTGTTACAAAAGATTTGTCATATCTTGTAACAAATGATACAGAAAGTGGCTCTTCAAAAAATCAAAAAGCACAAAAGTTTGGCATTCCAATTATTAATGAAAAAGAATTTCTTACTCTTGTTCAAAAGTAAAGTTTGATAAGAAAAATTCTGGTCTAACAGAAGCTCCGTTTAAACGCATTTCCCAGTGTAAGTGGGGCCCAGTAGCCAAACCTGTTGCTCCTGATTTTCCAATTAGCTCACCTTGTTTTATCATATCTCCTTCTTTTACCAAAAGTTCAGAAAGGTGATAGTACAAACTGTAAAGCCCTGGCAAGTGTTCAATTACAACAGAATATCCTGTAGAAATTCTGTCTTCTGCCATTACAACCCGACCAGCAGCACAAGAGTTAATTGGTGTACCAGTTGGAACTCCGTAGTCATTTCCGTGGTGAATGCTTGTAGAAGATTTTCCATTTGTGTAAGCGTAAGTTCTGCGATCTCCAAAATAAGAAGTGTATCTTGTTGAATCTGTTGGAACTGTCATTTTTCCCAAAGAATAAACATCAGAAGGCATAACCGTAAACAAAATTGAATTTAATTTATCAATTTGTGCAGCACGTTTTGGAGAATTATCTGTTTTTATTTCTGTATTTTTTTCATCTAATTCAATTGTTTCTTCAAAAAAAGTTTTTTCGGTAAATGTTAAAGGAAGTTCAAACTCTTTAAATTTGTTATTTGAAAGATTAAAAGTGACTTTTATGGAATAATTTGCGTTTTTAAGCCAACTTGAAAGGGGAATCCCAGCCAAAACTTCAATGTTATTTGATTTTTTTGATTTTGAGATTGAATAAAATGATGATTTATCAATTTCTTTTTTATCTTTTATTAATTGAAGTAAAGAATTTGTTGCAATTTCTGATTTGTGTTTTTTTAATTCACCTGTAGGTTGAATATTTAATCTTACAAAAATTGCATCACCAGGAGTAACTGTTTCTGTGTAATTTACGATTAATGAAAAATTTTCATCTTGATATTTTGCAGTTGCACAAAATAATAAAGTAGAAAATAAAATCAATAATGAACTAATAAATAATTTTTTTGAATAATTTCTTTTTAAAATCATTTTACCCTCTATTTTTGTAAATCTTTAATGATAAACTGATTTGTAACAGTTCCATTAAAATAATTTTTATTTAATGAATATAATATATCACATTTTTCGCTTACATTTATATAATTTCTTAATAATTCTCCTTGGCTCCAATACATGGCAGGAAATTTATAATTATTATTTGCAAATGTAAGTTTTAAGTGAGTTGGTTCTTTTTTTCCAACTTCTGTTGCTTCATAAATTCCAAAACCTTCTGTTTTTAGAATTAGTTCTGGATTTTCGTTTCCGTAAGGTTCAAACAAATCTATAAGTTTAAACAATTCAGGATTTAGATATGAAGGAGGAATATTTGCGTCAATCACATATTCAGTTTTTTCATCTTCTAATGTAATTTCTGGCAAAAGATTTTTAATTTTGTTTAAAAATTCAGGAAGTTTTTTTGTTTCAAAAGAAAATCCTGCTGCACAATCGTGGCCACCGTGATTAATAAAAAAGTCCCCAAATTTATTAAGAAAATCTGTTGCCACAACACCTCTGTTACTGCGCATTGAACCTGTGCAAACTTCTTCTTGCTGGCAAATTGCAATTGAAGGAACTTTAAAATCAGACATAAGACGGCCTGCAAAAAGACCTGTTAGCCCTTGGTGAATTGAATCGTCAATTACAAGGCAAAGTTTATTTTCGTTTTGTTGTAAACTTTCAGAAGCTTTATTAGAAACTTTAAAAATTGTGGAATTTACAATTTCTTTTCGTTTTTCATTTAATTCTACAATTTTAAATGCTAATTGTTCTCGTCGTTGTGGATTTTCTTCAATTAAAAGTTCCAGTGCAATTTCTGGCTGACCAAGTCTTCCTGTGGCGTTTAATGCCGGAATTACAGTCCAAGACAAATCTATTGAATTGATTGTTTGAAAATTTAATCTTAAAGCACTAAATAATTCTCGTAATCCGTTGCAAGGTTCTTTTTTTATAAAATTTAATCCATTGTTTACAAGGATTCTATTTTCATTTTTCATTGGCATAATATCTGCAAGGGCAGCCAATGCAACTAATTGTAAATCTTTTTCTTGATTTTTTGCAAACAAAGGATATTTTGTGTCAATTATTCGTTTTGAATATGAAACAAATAAATTAAAAATGCTTTTAATAATTGAATTTTCTTCTGGAATATATTTTGCCAAAACAGAAAGGGAAGGTAAGTCAAATGCATTTTTTTGTCGCAAAGAAGGATAAACTTGACTAATTTGGCTTTTTAAATCTGTTAAATTAAAATCAATTCCGTATCCAAAAAGACTATTTAATATTGATAAAGTTTCTTTTGAATCCCAAACATAAATCAGATTTCCTTGAACAAATGTGGGAAATCTTAAATCATAAATTGAAGTTCGCTTTGGATCAATTTTTTCGTGAAGTTGTTTTGTAACTAAAAGATTTCTTGTTTTTAAACAATCTAAATCAAAAGTTCCATCTTGATTTTCGTTTATGTGCAAAATGCAAACTTCACTGTTGTAATATTCTGTGTGAGCAAATCTTAAGGCTTCAACTAATTTGTAAGAAACTGCTGCACCAGAAATATCTTTAAATGGATAATTTGAATCATCTGTTTTTGGATTTACAATTACAGTTGCGTAAGGTAAATCTTCTGGTGGATTATGATGATCTGTAACAATTACGTCAATTCCTAAATCATTTGCGTGATTAATTTCTTCATTGTTAGAAATTCCACAGTCTACAGTAATAATTAAACTTCCGTTATTGTTGTAAAATTCGTCGATGGCAGAAATGCTTAATCCGTAGCCGTCTTCTTCTTTTGGAAGTTTGTATTCAACATCAATATTTATGCTTTTTAAATACAAATACAAAATTGCTGTACTTGTAATTCCGTCTACATCGCTGTCTCCAAAAATTAAAACTTTTTCTTCTTCATCTTTTGCTTGTAAAATTCGTTCAACAGCGTCTTCAATAGAACTAAAATTGTAAGGACTATGCAAAAATCGTAAATCATTTTCCAAAAAATATAAAATATCTTGGCCTTCTTTTATATTTCTACGTAAAAAAATTGATGAAAGTATATTTTTAAAGTCTTTTGAATTTTCTAAATCTTCAAATTTGTTTCCAAAAAATGATTGCACATTTGCAATTTCTTTTGGATTTATTTCTGTAATTTTCCAGTTGTTCAAAATCTTTCCCTATTTTTAATTTTTATAAAATTCCAACACCAGTTTCTATGGAATTCAATTTTTGTTCCAAACTATGTTCAATTAAAAAAAATACAACTTGTTTAATTTGTAAATATGATTCTTCGTCAATTTGCATTTTTCTAACTTCTGCAGGTTGTAAAACAGAAATTGCCCACAAATATTTTATTGCACTTGTTTTTATTGGAATATTCCCACCGCAATCAGAACAAGTAAAACAATTTTCATTTACATTATAGTACGAAATGTTATGATTTTCAAATTGTTGGTCAAAAAAAGATTCTCCACAACCGCCACAATCATGGGCGGAAGGTTGAATTCCCATTAGTTCCAAATAGCGCCACAAAAATCTAATTAAACCAAGGCGACTTTGCTTTTCATCGCAAAGTTCCATGCCGTCAAAAAAGCCAGAGACAATTTTAAAACATTCTTCAGAACTTCCTGCGCATTTTGTTTTTATAGAAAGTTCCGCTGCTAATGAGGCTGCATACATTTTAAAAAGATTTTGACTAAATGAATTGTGATAGTTTTGAACTTCAAAGTCGCTAATTTTAATTTGATTTTTTTCGGGATTTTCGTACAACCAAACTTTTCCACTGTTCCAAAGTGAAACTAAAGATTTTAGTTTGCTTTTTGGACCTCCATACAATGTGGCAAAAACAATTCCTTTTTCTTTGGTTTGTAAAGTTACTAAGAAATTGTTTTCGCCCAAGGGTTTTAGAGAAAGAACAATAGCTGTTGCACAAAAATTCCTATTCATTTACTAACACTATAATAGGAAAACTTATAAAATTATAGTGTTTTACAGGATTTAATGGCAAAAAAATTATTTTTGTCCGTAATATGCGTTTGGACCGTGTTTGCGCAAATAATGTTTGTCTACAATGTAACTTGGTAATTCATTTGCATTTGGATTAAGTGCCAAAGTATTTAAAGCCATTTTACAAATTTCTTCCATTACAGTACCGTTGTAAACAGATTTTGCAGCAGTTTCTCCCCATGCAAAAGGTCCGTGTCCGCCACACAAAACCATGTTTATTTCAGAAGGATTTAATCCCAATTCTTTAAAATGTTTTACAATCAAAAGGCCAGTTTCTTTTTCGTAATCTTTTTCTACAGCTTCTTTTGAAAGGTAAGGTGTACAAGGAATTGCTTTTTGAATATGGTCTGCATGAGTTGTTCCAAACAAAGGAACGCTTCTAACAGCTTGTGCCCAACTTACAGCGTAAGATGAGTGTGTGTGAATAATTCCACCAATTTTTGCGCCACCGTTTACAACAAATTCTTTGTATAAAACTGCGTGGGTTGGTGTGTCGCTAGAAGGATTCATAGAACCTTCAACTTTGTTTCCTTCAATATCAACAATTACCATGCTTTCTACAGTTAAATCTGGGTAAGGAACTCCAGAAGGTTTAATTGCAAAAACACATTTATCTTTATCAAAAGCCGAAACATTTCCCCAAGTATACAATGCAAGATTATTTTCTGGGATTTTCATATTTGCTTCATAAGCTTCTTGTCTTAACGATTCATAATTCATAATTTACCTCTATTATTAATTTGATTGTTTTAACTTTGTTGCACAATGACAAAAAAAGTGTCACTGCGAGACCTTTAGGTCGTGGCAGTCCAGTGTTTTTTTTACAAGTACTAGATTGCTTCGCTGCGCTCGCAATGACAATTAATTATCCTCTCAAAAATATTTTTCTCTGAATTCCGAATTCTGAATTCTGAATTTGACACATTAATTTCTACGAAATTAATGTTTCAACTGCTGCTTTTTCAATTGCAAGGCCGTCCATATAACGTTTATAGAAAATATCAAAACTTTCAATAAGTTCTTTTTCTGCTTCTGAAGTTGTCTTTTTGCAAGAGCCAAAAACTTTATTGTTCAAGAAATCTGCAAGGGAATCACTAGATTTTTCTGCCGCATAAGAAGCCAAAATAGCCATTCCCCAAGGTCCACCTTCACCTGCAGTTTCCATTGCACTTACGCTAGTTTTCATTGCTGCTGCCATATATTTTAATCCAGCTTGAGTTTTAAAATATCCGCCAGCCCCAGTCATACTTGCAACTTCAACATTTTCTTTATAAAGAATATCCATACCGCAACGCAAAGCTCCAAGAGAACTAAACATCAAAGTGCGCATAAAGTTTGCCAAAGAAAAGTTTGCATTTTCGCTACGAGCAAAAAGAGGACGGCCTGAAGTAAATCCTGTAATAGTTTCACCAGAAAGATAGTTATAAGCAAGTAAGCCACCACAATCCTTATCTGCTTCAAGTGATTTTGTAATCAATTTTTCATAAAAATCACCAAGAGGAGCAGAGAATTCCATTGTTTTTACAACTTCATCAAAAAGATTAATCCAGTAATTGTGTTCTCCAGTACAGTTATTTGCGTGAACCATTGCCACAGGATATCCATCTGGAGTAGTTACAATATCAATAATTCCAGGATAAACTTTTTGCAAATCTTTTTCCAAAACAACCATGCTAAATACAGAAGTTCCCGCACTAATATTTCCAGTTTTTGGTTTTACAGAATTTGTTCCAACCATACCAGTTCCA
>JAFXDY010000089.1 GCA_017521105.1 Treponema sp. | reverse complement strand
TTGGCAAATCCTGTTTACTTCTATAAATTATTTTAATTTATTTAGATTTTTTTTGTTCGCTTGGTTTGCTTTTTGCACCTGCAACATCAGCAGCCATTTTTGCGTGTGCAGCTTCAAGATCATTAACCATAAGAACTGGCTGACCAGTAGCATCCAAGGCATCGCGCCATAATGAACCTTCTGGATCAACAGCGTTTCTGTGAGCTGTAACAGCCTTAATTGGCAAGTGAACAAATTTATCGTGAACCAAACCAATTACAAGTTTTGTCTTTCCGGCCATTGCAGCGTGAACAGCGTTATTTCCTAAACGTTCACAATAAATTGAATCGCTGGCAGTTGTAACACTAGCTCTAACTTGGTAAGAAGGATCAATATATTTTAAGTTGATTTCGATGTTCTTTTCTTTAAAGTATTTTTCAATTCTTGCTTTTAGGAAAACACCAATATCAGCAAGTTTTTTGTTTCCAGAAGCATCTGTAGCATTTGTAGAAGTAAGCAAATCTTGTCCAGCACCTTCTGCAACAACAATTACAGCGTGTCCGCGTTTAGCAAGACGGCGTTCCAAACAAGCAAGGAATCCGTTTTCGCCTTCAAGTTCAAATGGAACTTCAGGAATTAAACAGAAATTTGTTTCGTGGCTTGCCAAAGAAGCAGCTGTTGCAATAAATCCAGATTCACGTCCCATCAATTTAACAAGACCAACACCACCAATTTGACTTGCAGCTTCCATGTGAACAGCCGCAATAGATTCTTTTGCACGTTGAACAGCAGTTTCAAAACCGAATGAACGATCAATAAACATTAAGTCATTATCAACAGTTTTTGGAATGCCAACAACAGCACATTTCATTCCGCGTTTTTCAACTTCGCAAGCAACATCGTAAGCACCACGTTGAGTTCCGTCTCCACCAATAATGAAAAGCATATTAATTCCATCTCTTTCAAGACAGTCAACAATTTCAGAAGTTCTTGTTCCACCACCGCGGCTTGTTCCAAGATAAGTTCCACCAATTTTGTGAATTTCATCAATTAAATAACGATCAAGTTCAATTGGTTCATAACCACTGTCTGCAAAAAATCCGTGGTATCCATATTGATATCCTTTAATTGTTTTTACACCATAACGTGTGTTCAAACATCTAACAATTGCACGAATAACATCATTCAAACCTGGACACAAACCACCACAAGTACAAATACCAGCTTTTGCGTGTTTTGGATCAAAATAAATTTTTTCTCTTGGACCAGCTTTTTGAATTAAGTTTGATGAATCTAATTTAATAGCGTCTTTTGTATTGTAAATATTAATATTATTTATAACGTAAGAATCGTCACTTACATAATTTGCAGTAAAGTCACCGTGTTCCAATGAAAATTTAATTGGAGACTGAATTGTACAAGGTCCCAAGCTTTCAATTGAAAAATCAAATACTTCTTTATCCATTTATTACCCCTATCTTTTGCAATAAAAACGTTTTACTACAAAATAATTATTTTTACAAAACTCTTGATAATATAGAATATATTGCTTATTTTTTCAATCCCAGTAAAAAAATGAACTTTTTTTTGATTTAGGGTTTATTACAAATCCTAAAAACGGCCGAGTCAAGGGCTTGAACGAAGTGTCCCTTGACCGGACGTATTTTTTTTCATCAATACTTTTATATTGACCATTTAGCCATTTATAATTAAATTTAAACGTAATATTTTTTACCTTAGGAGAATGGATATGAAAAAATTTCCAAAATGGCTTATTGCTGTAATTATTGTTGTAGTTTGTATTTTTGCAATTTTTTCTGCATATAAAAATACATACAATTCATTTGTAACTTTAGACGAAACTGTTTCTGCAGAATGGGCAGAAGTTCAAAACCAATATCAACGTCGTTATGATTTAATTCCTAATCTTGTTTCAACTGTAAAAGGTTATGCAAGTCACGAAAGCGAAGTTCTTACACAAGTTTCAGAAGCTCGTGCAAGTGCCGGCGGACAAATTAACATTAGCGAAGATGTTTTGAATAATCCAGAAGCTTTTGCAAAATATCAACAAATTCAAGACAATTTGGGAGCAAGTTTACAACGTCTTTTAATGGTTACAGAACAATATCCAGACTTAAAAGCAGACCAAAACTTTTTGGCTTTACAAGATCAACTTGAAGGAACAGAAAACAGAATTGCAGTTGCTCGCAAAAGATTTAACGACGCTGTAAAAGAATACAACATCAAAATTAGAAAATTTCCTGGAAACATTATTGCAAACATGAGTGGTTTTGATAAAAAACAAAGTTTTACAGCTAGTTCAGACGCTCAGTCTGCTCCAAAAGTAGAATTTTAATTTATAATTTTTTACAAAATAGGAAGCTATTAATGAAACAAAAAAAATTGATTAAAGAATTAAATCTTTCTGAAAAAGATTTTGAAGAAATTAAAAACAAGATTGAAGAAATTGAATTAAAAACTTCTGGAGAAATTGCAGTTGCAGTTGCCCCAGAAAGCGCTCACTATTCATTTTGGGAATTGTTAGCAGCAAACGGAATTGCTTCAATCCTTATTATTTTTCTTTTGCCATTCGCAAATGCAATTAGCAAGTTATATGAAAAACTTTATTGGCAAAACCAACCTTCTTGGATTATGCCAGCATTTTTTATTGTAACATTTTTAGCTTCTGTTGTTTTGATTTTTTATCTTTGCAACATTCCATTTATTGACCGCTTGGTTATTCCTGGTAAAGTTAGAAGAAATTGCGTAACACATCGTGCATTCAGATATTTTACAGAAAGCGGAATCTACAAAACAAAAGAAAACTCTGGCATTTTGATTTTTGTTTCTTACATGGAAAAACAAGTTAGAATTATTGCAGACCAAGGAATTGCTTCAAAAATTTCACAAGATTTGTGGAATTTAATTGCAGACGAATTGGCAGAAAGCTTAAAAAACAAAAAAGCAAAAGACGGATTTATTAATTCAATTTCAAAATGTGGCGAACTTCTTATAGAAAATTTTCCACCAAGTAAAGAAAATCCAAACGAATATCCAGACGGACTTGTAATTTTGGAGGACGAAGAATGGTACTAAACAAAAGAAAATCAATCATTGCAACTTTATTTTTTATTTTAAGTTTTAATGTTTTTGCTTTGGCTGTTCCAAAATTAGAAGGTCGCGTAAACGACTACGCTGGAATTATTAGCAAAAACACAGAAGCTAAAATTACAGAATATTTGGCCTCTTTGGAAAATTCCACAGGAATTCAAATGGCAGTTTTAACTGTTCAATCTTTGGAAGGCGAAGATATTGCCTCTTTTTCTATTAAAACAGCAGAAAAATGGAAACTTGGCGAAAAAGACAAAGACAACGGTGCATTGCTTGTTGTTGCTTATGCAGAACGAACAGTTAGAATTGAAGTTGGCTACGGTCTGGAAGAAAGTTTAACAGACGCAAAATGTGGTTTAATTATTAGAAACGTAATTATTCCAGAATTCCGGGAAGGTCGTTATTCAGAAGGAATTTTAAAAGGCATTCAAAACATGGGTGGAATTGCTTCTAACAATGTAGAATTAGTTTCCGACGCAGTTTTGAACGGCACAGATGAAGGTGACGAAGCCTTAGCTGGTGTTGTATTTATGATTGTTTGGTTAATTTTTGTTTTGGCAATCATAATGTCAAAAGGTGGTATTTTCAAATGGATTTTCCTTTCAAAAGTGTTGGGATCATCTGGAAATCACAAATCAAACTTACATATACACACATCAAATTTCAACAGTTCATCATTTGGCGGCGGTTCTTCTTTTAGAGGCTTCTCTGGTGGTGGCGGAGGATTTGGTGGCGGTGGAGCCAGCGGACACTGGTAGTTTTCAAAGAATCATCCTATTCTCAATTTTCAAGATAACTGATATTATTAATACATTAAGGAAAAACTATGCTTCATATAAATAATAATACAGCTGTAATAAAACGGGAAATTTTAGTTCGCATTGCAAAATTAATGCTAGAAGGAAAACTTGAAGAAGGAGTTCACGCAATTCCAAGAGAAATGGCTCCACGTTCACGAGAGCCAATGGGATGTTGTATTTTCCATGATAGAGAAATTTTACGTATGCGTGTAATTGCTCGTCTTGGTTGTAGTCTTGAAAATTATGATGATGAAAAAAAACTTGCAGAATATGCCACAGAAGCTTTAAATCGACAAAAACCAACTTGGCCTATGCTTACTGTTTTGGATGAAGCATGTAATGCCTGTGTAAAAACTCACTATTTGGTTACAAATGGATGTCAGGCTTGTATTGCTCGCCCTTGTATGATGAACTGTGCAAAAAAAGCAATCACAATTCAAAATCACAGAGCGGTAATTGATAAAGAAAAATGTGTAAACTGTGGACTTTGTATGAACAATTGTCCCTACCACGCAATCATAAAAATTCCAGTTCCTTGCGAAGAATCGTGTCCTGTGGGAGCAATTTCTAAAGATGAAAACGGAAAAGAAACAATTGATTACCACAAATGTATTTTTTGTGGCAACTGTATGAGAAACTGTCCTTTTGGCGCTATGATGGACAAAAGTCAACTTGTAGACGTATTAAAGCACATTTTAAACAAAGAAAAAATTGTTGCCATGTACGCTCCTGCAATTGCCGGCCAATTTAAAGCCTCCTCTGAACAATTAGAAAAAGCCCTTTTAATGGCAGGTTTTGCAAAAGTTTATGAAGTTGCAAAAGGTGCAGATATTACAGCAACTTTAGAAGCAAAAGAATTTGAAGAACGAATGGCTCGTGGAGAAAAATTAATGACAACATCTTGTTGTCCAGCTTACGTTAGAGCTGTTCACCGCCACGTTCCAGAACTTGATCCTTGTATTTCAGACACAAAAAGTCCAATGCACTACATTGCTGAACTTGCAAAAAAGGAAAATCCCGACGCAATTACAGTTTTCATTGGACCTTGTCTTGCAAAAAGACGCGAAGGTATGGACGATGATAATGTAGATTACGTTCTTTCGGCAGAAGAATTAGCAGCCTATTTTACAGCAAAAAATATTGATTTACTTCAAATTGATGCAGAAGAAAAACCCGAAAATGAAAAAGCTTCTAAATCTGGAAGAAACTTTGCTGTTTCTGGTGGTGTTGCAAACGCAGTAAAATTAAGATTAAAAGATCCTTCAATTTTGCGTGCAACTGTAATTAACGGACTTGGAAAAGAAGGAATGAAACAACTACAAAACTTTGGAAAAATTCAAGCAGGGGTTTTACCTTACACAGACCAAACTCCAAATCTTGTAGAAGTTATGTCTTGTGAAGGCGGTTGTATTTCTGGACCTTGCGTAATTAATCAGCAAAAAGTGGCAGAAATGCAAATTAAAAAATACGTAGAAAAAGGCAAAGAGGAATCTTCCAAATAATTTTTTTCTACTTGACCATTCACAAATGATTTTAGTAAATTAAATATATCGTTTTTTACGATTTTTAATAAAAATTTTTATTGAGGTATACTTAGTTATGAAAATTAAACCATTAGCAGACAGAGTTCTTGTAAAAAACACTAAACCAGAAACAAAAACTTCAAGTGGAATCATTATTCCAGAAGTTGCTCAAGAAAAAACACAAACAGCAGAAGTAATTGCTGTTGGACCTGGTACAGAAAAAGAAAAAATTACTGTAAACGTTGGTGATAAAATCATGTATGATAAATACGCTGGAACACAAATTAAAATTGATGGTGAAGACCATTTAATTTTAAGAATGAGCGACATCATCGCAATCATTTGCTAAAAACATTAATTACAATTTATTGTAATTTTGCTTTTAATAAAGATGCCTTTGCGTTTTCTGTAAATAGTGATAAAGCATAATCAACAGAACGCAAGGCATTTTTTTTGTCCCCAAGTTCTGCGTATATACAAGCAATTTCATAAAAAATTTCAGACCGAACTTTTGAACTACTTTCACGCCCGGCAGCTTTTCCAAATAAATCTAAAGAAAGATCTGTTTTTCCAATTGAATAATAAACATTTGCAAGGTTCAAAACCGTTTTTGTGCTTACATAAGGAGAAACCACATTAGATTCAAGAATTCCGCCACTTTCATAAACACAATATTCAAGCAATCTAAGGGAATCTTGACGCAATCCAAAAGTTGTTGCAAAATATGAAGCAATTTCTATTATTGGTAATTCAAAATTATGCACATTTTCAATAAAATATTTCCAAACATTGTCTTTTCCGTAAATAATTCTTTTGTCTGATTTTTCATTTGCAAAAAGATTTACATAATTAATAAAAACATTCCAAGCATCATCAATTTTTCCGTTTGAAAGTAGTAAATTTACTGCATATTGAACTAAAAGCCATTTATATTCTGTTGAAAGTTCATTATTATCTTCCAACATAAACCATAAATCCCGTAATTTATCATTTTGATTTAAGCTTTTATCTAATTTATATTTTAAATCTAATTGTGCAAGAGACAAATAAGGATTTTGTGTAGTGATTAATGCTTGTTTTAAACGGTATTGGGCATCACTAATTGGAATTTTTCTGCGACTATCATACACTTCCATCTCTGAAGAAAAAATACCTGCATTGCGCAAATTAAGCATTTCGGAATCTTCTTTACGACCAACATTAGATTCATAAGCATAGTTTGAATACAAAATTAAGGCAGGCACATAAGTTGGAAAATTTGTAACGGTATAAAAAAGCAAATCAACACATTGGTTCTCAAATCCGTTATTTTTTGCCCAAATTGCACTGTTCACTAAAATATTTGGCATTAATACATCATCTGCATTTATGTTTTTTGCATAGGAATCAACATCAACAATAATTGCTTGCCTTGCCTGTTCTGCCGCTTCAACATCAGAAATTGCAATATATGCATCAGATTGTAAAGCCACAGATTGAACTAAATCCACATCAAAATTATTAATAGCATAATCCAAAACATCTACACACTCATAATAATGCTTTGAATCATAACATACTAAAGCCCAAAATAAAGCATCTTTATAGTTTTTAAAAGAAGAAGGAAGCAAAGTAAAAGCATTCTCATAAAGACCTTTTGTAATATTAAATACTGCACAATTTCTAAGCCAAATTGGATTCTTTGAACCTTTATAAGCATCTAAATATATTTGATATAATTCTTCACTTTTATAAAAAGACTCATCATAAATTAATTTATTAAGAGCCGCTTCACGCAAAACACATTCAGAAAAAATTGAACCATAATCTGTACCTTTTAATATTTCTCCAAATTCTAATGCTTCTTCAATTCTATTTTTACTTAACAAAAGTTTTGTCATTAATGCATTTAATTCAAGATTTTTAGAATTCTTTTTTAAAGATTTTTTTAAGATTTTTTCGCCAAGTTCTAACTCTCCCAACTGAAAATAACGCTTGTAAATTCCAATGCAAACCCAGGAATCGTATGCAGATTTTTCAATTTTTTTTAAATCTTTTACAGCGTCTGCAAATTGATTTTGCATTATAAGAGAATCAATAGTTTCAAATTGGCTTGTTAAAGACTTTTGTTCTGCCTTCAAACTACACGCTGAAAAACAGAACAAAATAAAAGAAAATAAAAATATTGGAAATGTTTTAGTAAAGATTTTTTCTTTATTCATTATTTCCTAATTTATCTAAAATTGCATTTATAAATTTATAAGAATCATCAGCCCCAAATTGTTTTGCAATATTTACAGCTTCATCAATAACAATTTTTGCTACAGAATCTGGTTGAAATTTTAATTCAAAAATACTAATGCGCAAAATAGCAAGAGCAACTTTATTTATTCTTTCAAAACTCCAATTATCAGAAAGGTGGGTTGTAATCAACTCATCAATTTCTTTAATATGATCAATTGTTCCAGACACTAACAAACTAGCAAATAATTTTTCATCCTTTGCAGCGTCACTTTCTAAAACGGGTGAAGTTTCAAGTTCACCTGTTGAGTCTTTTTGCAACCAAGAGAAAGTTAGCAAATCTTCTAATGTTGATTCGCTAGCTTCCCATGAAAAAAGTGCCTGAAAAGCAAGAATTCTACTTTTTCTTCGTGACACTTTTATTCACCCCAGTTAAGAATTTTTGTTAATGCATCCCCAGTTTTTTTGTATTCAACATTTTCTGGTGTATTTAATGATTTTGCAATTTCGTTAGCTGCATTTTGCAAGTATAATGATTGCATTTGGTTTGCTAAGTTTTGACGAATATATTCGTAAACAGTCATTGTTGTTTCTGGTTGAACAACATCACTAATAGAAAGCATTTTAGCTTCATATTTCTTTTTCAAAACAAACACTCTATAATCAGATTCTGTTTCTTGAATATCAGAAACAAATCCTTCTTTTTGATTAAACATTGTAAGAAGTGTTTGTAATGGAATACCAAGCTGCATTGCATAAGCTTCATTTTTTTGAATTACACCTTCAATTGCTTGGTAACCTGCATCAGGTTTTTGTGACTGAACTAAAGCTTGTTCTGAAGTCAATTTTTTATCTACAATTTTGTTTCTAAAATCATTTGCTGTTAATTTAGCTTGTTCAGGATTTGAACCTTTTGGAACTGCAATTGCAAAAATTTTCATCATGTCTGTCCAAACTAATGACGCCTTATTTGCTTCATAGAAAGCACGGATTTGTTCATCTGTTGGACCAATTTTCTGTAATTCAGCTTGTCTTTGACTAACAACATAGTTTTGAGAAATAAGCTGATTTTTCATGTAGCTTTTATATTCAGCTTTTGAAATGCCTAATTGATTTTTTAAGAATTGATCTAATGTAACACCTTGTGTTTGTAAAATAATATCGTCCAATTCTTTTTCAGAAGAAAATGGAACACCAATTTGTTGCATCATTGTTTGTAAAAAATACTGATCAATATTACTATCAGGAATTGAAAGACCTGCTTTTGCAGCTGCTTGTAAAATTAATTTTTCTTCAACAAATGCTTCTAAAACACTTTTTCTTTCATCAACAGTAAGCTTTTTATTTGTTTGTTTTTCAAAAAGCCCTACTCTAGATTTTAGTTGTTTTACTGTGATAGTTTCACTTTTTCCTAATTTTACAGTAACAATTGGCTGTAAATCAGCTTGAGCAAAAGCCATTCCAGCTGTTGCCAAAAACATAGTAAATGCAAGTACAATTTTTTTCATTTTTATAATCCTTTAATAGTATTATATTACACTTTTATTAATTAAACAAAATTTTTTATTCTTAGTTACAAAAAAATTTATTTATCTAATGGTAATCCACCAGAAATTACCGCTCTAATACGACGAACGCCAGCCGATGATGATTGTTCTTTTTGGATTTTAAAATCTCCAATTTGTAAAGTGTGTTGAACATGTGGTCCACCACAAACTTCTTTACTAAACCAATCATTATTTACATCACGACCAATTGTGTAAACTTTTACATCTTCGCCATATTTATTTGTAAACAATGCACGAGCTCCAGCTTTTTGAGCAGCTTCCAAACTCATAACTTCCATTGTAACTGGCAAATCTGCTTTAATTTGTTCGTTTACAATTTGTTCAACTTGTGCAATTTCTTCTTTTGTCATTGGACGGTCAAAAGTAAAGTCAAAACGCATTCTTTCGTTGTTGATATTTGAACCTTTTTGAGCAACTTGGTCACCAAGTACATTTACCAATGCTTGTTGCAACAAGTGAGTTGCTGTGTGATATTTTGTTGTAACATCAGATTGTTCAGCAAGTCCACCTTTTGCAGCACCTGCATCAGCTGTTTTACTTGCTTCCTGATGTTTGCGTTCAGCTTCTTTGAATCCTTCTACATCAACTGTAAATCCGTTTTCTGCACCAAGTTCCTGTGTAAGTTCCAATGGGAAACCGTAAGTTTCGTACAAATTATAGGCAACTTTTCCAGAAATGATTTTCTTTGGATTTTTCATCAAATTTGGCAAAAGTTTTTGGAATTCTGCTTCACCTTTTAACAAAGTTTTGCGGAATTTTTCTTCTTCTGCAGTAAGTTCTTTGTAGATTTTTTCTGCATTTTGTTCCAATTCTGGATACGCAATTTTAAAGTTATCTACAACTGTTGCTGCAATTTTTGCAAGGAATGATTCTTCAATTCCAAGTTTCATTCCGTGACGAACTGCACGACGAATTAAACGACGCAAAACATAACCAGCACCAACTCTATCTGGAGTTACGCCACGTTGGTCTCCCAAAATGAAAACACTTGAGCGGCTGTGGTCTGCAATAATACGAACAGATTTATCTTTTTCTTCGTCTGTTCCGTAAGTATATTTTGAAAGTTCTTCAATTGTTTTAATGATTGGTTGGAAAACTTCTGTAAGGTAAACGCTAGTTTTTCCTTGAAGAATACAGTTTGCTCTTTCAAGTCCCATACCAGTGTCTACGTTTTGTTTTGGAAGTTTTACAAGAGTATTTTCGTCAATGCGATTATATTCCATAAAAACGTTGTTCCAAATTTCCATCCAATTGTCAGGATCTGTTCCTTTGTTTGAACCAGCAGGAGGAAGACCTTCGCCAACCCAATAGAAAATTTCTGTATCTGGACCACAAGGACCTGTTGGACCTGCTGCCCACCAGTTGTCGCTTTTTGGCATATAAGCAATTTTATCTTCTGGCATTCCGTTTTCTTTCCAGTAACCAGCTGCTTCTTCATCACGAGGAGCCGATTCATCACCTTCAAAAACAGTTACCGAAATCATTCTTGGATCTAAAGCAAGCCATTTTGGAGAAGTTAAAAATTCATAACTGTAAGCAATAGAATCTTTTTTGAAGTAATCTCCAAGACTCCAGTTTCCAAGCATTTCAAAACAAGTTAAGTGAGATGGATCACCAACTTCGTCAATGTCGCCTGTACGTACACATTTTTGATAATCAGTTAAACGAGTTCCCGCTGGATGTGGTTCCCCCAAAAGATAAGGAACAAGTGGATGCATCCCAGCTGTTGTAAATAAAACTGAAGGGTCATTTTCTGGAATTAAAGATTGACCAGAAATTTCTGCGTGACCTTTTGATTTGAAAAATTCAATATACTTTGATCTTAATTCGTTTGCGTTCATAAAAAAATATTATATAGAAAATCATCAAGATTGTAAATGAGAGCCTTATGAACAATGATTTTTATGTTAACAGATTTTTATGTAACACTTTAATTTTTATATCAATTTCATTATACTGACGAATATGAAATACAAAATTTTTATTGATGGAAAAGAAGGCACCACTGGTCTTAAAATATTTGAACGTTTTGAAAACAGAAATGATATTGAAATCATTACAATAGAAGAATCTAAAAGAAAAGATCCTGTTGAAAAATCAAAAATCATTAATGCTTCTGATTTTACATTTTTGTGCTTGCCTGACGCTGCTGCAATTGAGTCTGCTGCATTGTGCACAAATCCTCATACAAAAATTATTGATGCTTCTACTGCCCACAGAACAAATCCAGCTTGGGCTTATGGATTTCCTGAATTAGACAAATCTTTTAGAGAAAAAATTACAGAATCTCACAGAGTTGCAGTTCCTGGATGTTATGCTTCTGGTTCAAATGCAATTTTGTATCCATTGGTAAAATCTAATGTTATGCCAAAAGATTATCCTGTTTTAATTCACGCAGTAAGTGGATATTCAGGTGCTGGAAAAAAAGCAATAGCTCAATACGAAGACGAAAATCGGGATGTTCAGTTAGAATCGCCTCGTCTTTACGCTTTGACTCAGCAACACAAACATCTTCCAGAAATAAAAGTGATTAGTGGTTTAGATTTTGAACCAATTTTTAATCCTTACATTTGTGATTACATTCAAGGAATGTCTGTTTCTGTTGGTTTACACACAAGACTTTTGGGTAAAAAAGTTACTGCAAAAGATGTTTGGGAACTTTACGCAGAACATTATAAAGATTGCAACTTTGTAAAAGTTTGTGGATTTATGGGTGAAGGAACTTTGCCAGAACCATTTATTCCTGCAAACACTTTGGCAAATACAAACATGATGGAACTTTTTGTTTACGGAAACGATGACAGAATTATGATTACAACTCGTTTTGATAACCTTGGCAAAGGTGCTTCTGGAGCAGCAGTTCAATGTTTGAATATTATGATGGGAATTGATGAAACAACAAGCTTAATCTAATATGAAAACTTACAAATACGAAACACATTTACATACATCTCAGGCAAGTGCATGTGCTTCAGCAAGTGGTGATGAATATATTGAAAAATATATTCAAGCTGGTTATGCAGGAATTATTGTAACAGATCACTTTTTTCAAGGAAACACTTGCGTTCCAAATCATGAGCAAGAAACTTGGGAAAATCGTGTAAATCAATATTGTAGTGGCTATGAAAAAGCTCTACAAAAAGCAAAAGAAATCAATATTGCAAATAAAACAGTTGGCACTGATGATGAATTTAAAGTTTTTTTTGGACTTGAACAAAATTTTAGAGGCGACGAATATTTAATTTACGGATTAGATAAGAATTGGCTTCTTGCTCACCCAGAAATTGAATTGATGACTCATAAAGAATTATTCAAAGCGGTAAATTCTCAAAAAGGATTAATGATTCAAGCCCATCCATTTAGATTAAGAGATTACATTCCGTCCCTTAGCATTCATTTACGGGATATTCACGGAATTGAAGCTTTAAATCTTGGAAACGAACCAGAAGAAAACGATCTTGCAGAACAATTGGCAAAAGTTCATAACCTTCCAATTACAGCTGGCAGCGACATTCACCACATTCAAAATGTTTTTACAGAAGATGGAAAACCAAACGTTACTGGTGTTGAATTTGAAACTCCGCTAAAAGACATTTTTGATTACGCCGAAAGAATAAAATTTGGAAAAGGAAAGATAATTAGGTAGATAAAAAAAGCGTTTAAGTTTTAAAACTTAAACGCTTTTTTATCAATTCATTATTCTGAATTTACGAAAGTGTTGGGTATCTGTCAAAGTAAGATTTTGTTTCTTTAGCAACAATACCACTTAAAACGATCAAAGCAATACAGTTTGGAATTGCCATAAGTCCGTTTGTAATATCTGCAATTGTAAATACAGCATCAACTGTAAAGTAAGGTCCAATTGCAATCATAAGAATGTAAAGAACTCTGTAGAACATTACAAATTTCATTCTTCCGTTTGATAAGTATTCAAGACATTTTTCTGAATAATAATCCCAACCTAAAATTGTTGTAAATGCAAAGAATGCAAGACAAAGCATAAGAAGGAATTGAACAGAAACTCCATCACCACCAAGGTCAAATGAAAGAGCAGCAGCAGTAAGTTGAACACCAACTTTATCACCTGCAACAAACTGTGGATTACAGAATGCAATTACGATTGCCAAACCTGTCATTGTACAAACAATTAATGTATCAATTACAGTTCCTGTCATATTTACAAGACCTTGTTCAACTGGTTCATCTGTTTTTACAGGAGCGGCAGCAATTGGAGCCGAACCAAGACCTGCTTCGTTAGAGAAAATACCACGAGCAATACCTTTCTGCATTGATTTTTGCATTGAATCCATAACTTCTTTCAAAACAAAACCAGCAGCACCACCAGCAACAGCTTCCAATCCAAATGCAGATTTAAAAATCAAAGCAAATGCAGCTGGGATTTTTGTTGCATTCATAATTAAAACAGAAAGTCCTAAGAAAACATAAACAATTGCCATTGCAGGAACAATTTTTTCTGCAACTTTAGAAATACGTTTAAGCCCACCAATAATTACTAATGCAGCACAAAGAGTTACAATTGCTCCACCAATTACTGTTGCCCATGTATATTCATTTCCAGCTAATGTAAATGCAACATCAGAAGAAATTGCCATATTAACAGCAGATGTAATACCGTTAATTTGTGTCATTGTACCAATACCAAGAAGACCAGCAGCTACACCAAACACTGCGAACAATACAGCAAGCCACTTCCATTTTGAACCCATACCTTTTTCAATTGTATAGAAAGGTCCACCAAGAACTGTACCGTCAGCTTTAACTTCACGATATTTAATTGCAAGCATACATTCAGCATATTTTGTAGCTGTTCCTAAAATTGCTGCAAACCACATCCAGAACAAAGCACCAGGACCACCAGCAGCAATAGCAGTTGCTACACCGACAATGTTACCTGTACCAATTGTTGCAGAAAGCGCTGTACACAAAGCAGAGAAACCTGAAAGTTCACCTGCACCTTCATTCTTTTTGAAAATTTGTTTAAAAGCACGGCCTAATTTTGTAAACTGAATACCGCGACAACGGATTGTCAAAAGCAATCCTGTAAACAAGATTAAAATAATTGTTGGAATTCCCCAAACAACATCATCAATCTTTACAAGAATTTCGTCGAATGAAATTATTTTATCTCCATTCGTATCAAAAATCTTTAGAAAAAAATCATTAATAGCCATTTCTGACCTCTTTGTAAAAAAATAGAGCGCCAACCTATTTGATTGTACGCTCTCTAAAGAGTTGAATAAGACTTGAATTCTAGCCCTGTCCACTTTGCCTGAGATATCAAGTTTTTGTTATAATTTTATATAGCGCAAACTTTAACCCTTCGGCGTCTCACTGGTATGCGAGAACTCTCCAGAGAATTAACATCTTGTAACT
>JAFXDY010000088.1 GCA_017521105.1 Treponema sp. | reverse complement strand
GATTGATCTTGATGTCCTGGAAGCTCTGAAAGCTCAAGGGAAAGGTTATCAGACTAGAATAAATTCTATTCTGCGTGAAGCTGTACTTTCACATCAGTAAAAACAAAACGCAACCTAGACTGTTCTAGATTGCGTTATTTCATTTTTTCTCGACCATTTATACGGATTATTGCAATCTGGAACACTCTAAGAACGGCCCATTCCTATATTCTTATCGTTAGTTTTTTCAAGAGTTTTCTGAGCTCTGTATGCTTTATATTCCTGGTCTTTAACCGGCTTTAATGTTTCTACAATTTTTTTAGTAAGTCTAAATGGCTCAAACTCTTTATCAATATCAAGAAGTCTGTTTCCGCCATCTTTCACCTGGTTCCAGACTCCTGAAAAATGATTCTGAATTACATTGCAGGTGCGGACATATTTTTCTTCCTGAAGGTCCTTTATAGCCGTATTCCAATAATTTACATCAGTTTTTATGCGGTTATAATCATTTTCCCATTTTGTGATCAACGAGTTCTGATGGACTCTATAGTCAAAGTAATCTCGATATGATTCTCCATCTGCTGCATAATATGTATGTCCGAAAATATTATGACTTTCCTTTTCAAGCGTAGGTTTTGAACCAAGACCATTAAGCTTCCTTTTATCCATATCCCTTTGTTTTACAAAAAGATCAATAATAGGTTTGCTCTGCATTTTTACCCATTTTGCCCTAGCCTTCATTTCTTCGCTTTTAAGAATTTTGCCATACTCTCCTACTGCATTATCAACATAAGAATATCGCTTTTCATAATTCTCCATGAACTTATTCCATTCAACCGGTGTCATATCAACAATTCTGTGATAAAGCTTAGTATCTTCAATTCTGAATTGCTTCTGTTCAGGAATGGCCGGTTTCTGTTCTACTTTCTGAGTCTGTTCAGCTTTCTTTTGTTTCTGAAGATTCTTAAGTTCAAGTTCTCGTTCATTTACAGTTTTCTCCTGGAACCTGAATACCTTGAATATTCTGAGTGGAGAATTTGCAATAATTTCTGCAGCCTTCTCTTTTATCTTTGTGAAAACTTCCTTTATTTTCTTTGCCCATTTAGCAAGACTAAAACCTGATACTTTCTCTCGAACATCTTCAAGATCACTCTGCTGCTTTTCATTCTCGGAATCAAAAACCTCATTTTCCTTGCGGTTATGGAACATTTCAATTTTTGAAACAACTAGAAGAGCATCATCTGTATGTTCGTATTCAAGTTCTGAATACATGGTCTGATCAATGACAATTTTGATTTCACTTTCTTTTTCATTGCCATATTTAATGTCCTCAAAGATTGCAAGTTTTTCAGCTTCTTTCTGAACAACTTTTCTACGAGGCTCAAGAACTTCGTTACGATACTTATTGAGATTTTCAAGAGTTTCAATTTCCATAATTTCTTTACGGATTTTCTCAATCTCCTGCTCTGTTCGTTCAGATTCTTCAATCTCTTTGATGAGACTATTACGTTCTTTAATGAGTTTCTGATATTCAGGATCATCCTTAAGAGTAGCTTCAAGTTCTTCCTCAGAAACATCCATTTTTGAAAAATCAATCTGTGCTTCTGGTTCAGGATCTCTTTCTGCAGACAAGCCGGCCACTCCTGAAAGAGTTTCTTCAAAATTGATTTCATTGTCTGACAACATAGGATCTTCTGCTGCAGCATTCTGTTCAAGTTCAGTTGTCTGAGAATTCACTTCTGCAGCTTTTGCATCTGCCTGGTTCTGTTCACTGCGATATTTTTTTCGCTTTGTTTCTTTGCCTTTCTTGGCCATTCTGTGAGCTTTTCCCATGTGCTGCTGAGCTTCACGGTCCAGTTCCTGGAACTTCTTTTCAAAACGTTCGATGCGTTTTTTGTTTGGTTTTTCCTTAGCTTCTTCTTCATCAAGCCAGAGGTCAACCTCTTCTCTTTGTTCAGGAAGAGTCTTTTCGCTTATATAAATCCATTCATCAGGATGTTCATCATAAAGTCTGTTCAAGACTTCCCTATGCAATTCATCCTGATTTTCATAGTCATTCTTTATTTCTTTTTCAATCTGATCATATTCTTCCTTATGTTTTTCAATGAAAATCTCATCAAACATAAGATTGTTTTCTTCTGCCCAGGATCTGCGGATTACTTCCTGCCAGTAGGTATGATCATTGGATTCACGGTCTTTAGTAGTCCATCCGGTTTTATCCATTTTTCGAGTTGGGATTAAAAGATGTGCATGGTCATTACTGTTTGAAGTTCCATCCTCTTCAACATGTCCGTGATGTTCCGAAACATCAACACTAAGTCCCCTGCTCGTCCAGTTTTTTTCAATCCATCTTTCAAGAACTTTTCTATTCTGTTCAGGAGTAAATTCTGACTGATAGGCTAAATCAATTGCCCTGGCAAATTGAGAGTTTTTTCTGTTTTCTTTTTCTTCAACAAGATTCCAGAATTCGCCGTAATCATCACGGCCCTTTTTGTCCTTTTGGACCTCTGCCCAGTCAGGATGATCTGCAGGCAGATAACGATGATTATAGACTGCCTTGTCCTTATGGTAAGTATGATTCCATTCAAGGCCAGTTGTTCGGTCATAGACACATGATCTTGTGTTGTAGGCACAAGCTGCAGTCGCATCTTTTCCGCCGGATCTTTTTACAATTTTTCCACAAAAATGATAAAGCATTTGAACCTCCACAAAAGATAAAAGTAGGTGTCGGGAGTCCGAGATTCCTGACGCAAGTTTCCAAAGAGGAAGGCTCTTTGGTCCAGAGGAGATTTTCAAGCGAAGCAGAACGGCGGCCGCAACAACCGGCCAGAGTGATGCTGAACGCAGAAAATCGTGAGGGTGGATAACCCTCTAGGGTCTTGGGAAATAACCCCAAGTCGCTGAAAGCCAGGCCATTTTGTCTGGAAAGTCCTTTTGGGGACTTGTAAGACTGAACCGGCTGGAAGCGAAATCTAGGCGCGTGGGAGTGAATTGCCAAGGGCAAGAGACCCCCACCAAAACCCCTTGCGGGTTTTGACTGAACAAACTATTTTAGGAAAGCAAAGCGAGACTAAAATAGTTTGTATCAGTGCGCCTTTATCTAATTTCATTAGCTAAAGGGTCTTCTATAATATACTAAGATATTTCTAAAACGGCAAGAAAACAGAATTGTTGTTCTTCATTTTTGCAAAGAAAAGCATTATATTATTAGTGATGGCAAAACTTACTGATGAACAAATTGACAAGCGGATTGAAGATTACAAACAAGAAACAAAGTTCCGTGAAGTCCAGAAAAAACGCAAGAATCTCAGAAAAGAACGGCTGCAGAAAGATGCAAAAAGAAAGGCCGAAAACAAAATAAAATATATTTTGGGTGGAATTATTTTAAGCATCTGGGGATATAAAAAAGTTTTCCAGTTGTTTGAAAAAACAAAAAGTCTCCGGCCGCAGGACCTGGAAGCGATCAATAAGTTCAAGGAACTATTTGCTGCAGAAATTGAAGCTCAGGATAAACTGATAGAACAAGCAAAAAAGGAGAATCAAAAAAATGCCGAAAGCAATTAAATATTACAGTGATGAAGAACTCGAACAGAAACTAAAGGAACTTGAAAATCTAAAAGCTCAGCGAGAAAAAGAAAAAAAGGAACTCCTGGACCGTGCAAAAATCGCCTACATGGATAAGCTCATCGCTGATAAAAAAAATGATTCTCAGTTCAATCAGGCAATGAATCAACGCATTGTAAAAATGATTGAAGGCCTGACTTCAAGAAAGGACAAAGAAACAAAAAAAGCCTTAGAAGAATTTCTAAAGCTTTTCCCAATTTCCAATAACTAAAAAAAATTATCTCTCGAACTTTTCTTGTTCCTCACGGATTCGAAATTTCTTTTTGGTTTCCCACGCAATTACATCATAAGAAAGCTCGTCATATTCCTTACGTTCTTCCGGAGTCAAACTTTCATGCAGAATAAAAGTCTTGTTATCAAGATCCTGAATGCGTCGTTTTTTTTCTGCAATCTCTCGTGGCGGCCGGCCGCCAAATTTTCCGTTTGCTTTTGAAGATACTGCTTTTTTGGGAGAAGCTTTTCCTCTGTTCTGATAAAGAATCTCATTTGCAGACTGCAGGGATACCATTTCTCTTGCAATAGCTTCTGCCTGATGGAAAAGCTGATCCAGTTTTTCACTATCCACATAGATCCGGCTCTTCCCTTTCGTCATATCATAAAGTGTCTCAAGTCTGGCCCTAAGCTGATCCGTTTCCTTTGCAAGATTCTCAATATGGCCGTCCATCATCTGTTTTACTGATTCCATAAATAAAATTGTAACCTATTTATATAGGTTTCTCAACATAAAAACAAATAAAGATCAGTTCAAAAAATGAACTGCAGAGTCCAAATTCTGAACTAAAACAGTTCAAAATTTGGACCCAATAATAATTTAAATAATAATATAAATAAGCTGCTGCAAAATCTAAAACATTAAATCTATATATTTAGGTTTCTCAGAAATAAAAATATGTCTGAAAATCAGACAAGGGGTGTCCGGAATTCAGACATACCCCCGTCCGAAAATCGGACCCAATAATATAGCTAATAATATATTTAAAAAGCAGCAACAGCAGCTCTTTTATTTATAACTTAAATATTTAGGTTTTTATGATGATTTTTCAGAACATGGTATAAATTTTTCATGAGGTATTTTTCTGTCATTTTGAAATCTGTTTGATATATCCTAGGGAAGTGTCCCCAGACCCCACCTGCCGCGGTGATGCTTTGCATTACTCTTGGCCTACATGATTATTTTTAGGATTTTTAAATTTCTTAGAAAACTTGAAAAGAAACTTCCATAACGTTCTTGAAGGCTCAGGTGGTGAATTAGGCAAATTCCGCTCCCTCGTACTAACTTCAAAATGACAAGTTAAGAAGCGTTCTGAGAGTTGAGAACATGCCAGAAGGATTTCATAACGTCCTCGTTAGGACAGTATGGAGCCATCAGGCGTCAATCACCTTACCCCCCTTCGTGATTGGCAGACATAACTTTATCGGCTAAGGTTTAGCCGCAATGCTCAGCGCTTTATGCCGTTCTCCGCACGCTGTTAAGAAACTAGATTGGATCCAGGTAGCGTAAGGGATACTCCTCGCCTTGTCGTTAGGATCAAATACATACTTTTAAGATTTCTGTCAGACCAGGTCCCACCCTGCCCTGCTAATTCCACCACCCATCGCATTGTTCCCCTCTGTGGATGTTCTGAAGCTCGTTTCCCCGACGGTCTGATGTGGATAAGAAACTTGCAGCTGCTTCTTATAGCGTTTTCTGCAGCCTTTCTGTCAGTCTCGTTTCGCTATTACGGATTCCCCTGGCAGAAAATCATTGCAGACATAATAGCAAACGAGTTTTTTGAAAAAATTGAAAAGTTTTGCT
>JAFXDY010000087.1 GCA_017521105.1 Treponema sp. | reverse complement strand
TTACAATGTTTCCATCAAGAGTCATAACAATTACGTCTACATTTGAATCTTGTGGAACATTTACTTTTACAACCGCTTTTTCGCCATAAGTTGCATTAATTACATTGTTCAAAATGGAAACTCCACCACGCTGTTCTGTAAGATTTTTTAATCTAAAAGACCACAAATCTAAAGTAGTAATATCCTGTGGATTTTCCATTCTTATTGCAAACAACGGATACTTTTCAACCAATGAATATTTATTATCCCCTAAAAATACAGGTGCCAAACATAATTCAAAAGGATTATCAAATTCATCATAATATGAAAATAGAAATGAGATTTTAGAACCATTTCCCCATTTTTCAACATCACTATAATCAAGACTAAACTTTATGTTTATAGGAACATCATTTAATTTAACCAATTCGCTTTCTTTTTCTTTAAAATTTGTATTATTACTCAACGAAATAGTTGAAAAAACTTTATTGTTCAAATTAGGTAACCATAGTCTTAAATCACCTTTCATTTTTGAATTATACTCATTAGATAAAGAATTTTCGTCAGGATGATCTGTGTAATACATTTTTAATTTATAATCTATATCTTTTATTACAGACGTTTTTCCTTCTGTAACATCCGCAACAGTTGTTATTGGCTTTTGAACAAACAAAGTACCATAGTTTCCTTGATTTTCATTCCATGTTCTTACAGTTTGCAAATTTTCATCATATAGATTTTTCATAGAATCCATAAAATCAGTTTCTTCTACATCATTATAAGCGTATTGTAAATCTATATGATTAATTGAAAAATCAGATAAAGCATGAGCTTCATATTTTTCCATATAATTTCCTAACCCATCTTGAATTAATGTTACATTAGCACCAGGTAAATTAGACCAAGGATCATTCATTGTGTAGTTATATTTGTCAGGATTTTTTACTCTAAAAAACAAATTGTTTACATGCTCAAAAGTGACTTCTTTGTTTAAAGAAATGGCAATACAAGTAAAATCTCTATCTTTTTTTAACTCAATAAATTCAAAGGGAACATTTAGATCTATTTTTAAATCTTCAGATTCTTTCCATTCACCATTTTCATCAATTGAACCAATTTCAAATGACTCTTTAATTACTTCCGAAAAATTTATATCACTAGGTTCAATTTTAGAACCATCAGATTTGCTAATCTGAATTGAGTTTTGAGTAATGCTTTTAACAAAAAACAAATAACTTTTTTTGCTGCCAATTGGGGTAATTATCATTGTAAAAGAAGGTGCTTTTCTATTTACAGATTTCATTTCCCTTTCTTCATCTTTTATACGATTTCCAGCAAGATCTGTAATGTATGATTTTCCATCATAAATAACATTAAATTGGGTCTTATTTTCATAATTAACACCATTTTTAAACAAAATCGAAAAATATAAACCATCATTTTTATTTGGAATTCGTTTAATATCATTATTTCCAGTAAAAATTTTAGATTTAACCGAAGTGTCAATTTTTGTACCAAACTCAAAAGAAGTATCATTAACAGAATACGAAAAGTTATTCCAACAACCATCCAAAGACGAAAAACGAATTCCTCCGCTTGTTCTATAATTTTCATCTTGAAATGGCCTTGAACCACCAAAAATATCTGCTGCATAAGAATAATTTGTATACAAATCAGGAGATGACAAATTACACCAACCTCTTTCTGTAATCCAAGCATATTGGTCCTGATTACTATACGTAGGAGTATTATCAAACAAATGAATACTAATTCTGTCTACAGTATCTCCAAAGCCTTCATTATCACCAATAATCTCGTACTCAGAAGGGGTAAAATTATCCCATTCATAACCATTTTTTCTTAATGGTGCAAAAATTGGTTTTGAAATATCCCAATTCCCATAAACACCAGATTTTGAAGAATCTACAGTCAAATTATTTTTTACCAAAGTTTGAGAATTTCCTGCCATGTCGAATACTAAATCATTTTTTCCGTCGCAAATCATGCTAACAGTTCCAGTTGGAAGTTCTGCTTCTTCAATATATCCAATCCATTTTTTATGATTGTTTCCTTGGTCATCTTGAACAAATTCTGTTGGATGAGTATAACCTGCAATTGAATATCGCAAAGAATATTTGTCAAAACGATAAAGTGCATTTACATATTTGTCTGCATTTCCCTGATTATTTTGAGAATCTGTGTAAATTTTTCCATTTTGAATTTTTGCAAGCCCCGCAAATTTTAATTCCCCACTTCGAGTAATATCTTCATTTTGAAGTGCACCAAATTTTTGTGTAACTTGAATATTTTTTGCTTTTTCAATGCCTTGGTCATCGGCTTTTAAGAAAACTTCATCTGCCCCGTTAGAATTTTCCGAACCAAAATTTACAGGCTCGGAATATACAAACTCAATAAAATTGTGAGAATCGTAAGATGGCTGAGATTCTGCACCTTTTGTTCCGTCGTATTCTGTGTGATTTTCTTGTCCTGTTTTTACAGAAATTAAAACAGGTCCGGTTTTGTCTTCAACATTTTCAAAAGGAATTTTTTGAGTTCCCGATAATGTGCGTGCAGAATAGTTTGTAAGTCTTTTTCCCCAAAGGTCGGTAATGATGTAAGAAAGAACCCCTGTTGTAGTAGTGATTGCCCTTGGAAAATCCAAGCAAATGGTGGTGTTGTGATGAACTCCATCGTAATCTGTTGATTTTTCTGCTCCAGCAGAAGTTCCTGTTGCGTCGGTATTCCATTTTGAATTTGCTTTGAAATAAACAAAATAATTTTTGTTTCCGTTTTCTTCATAATATTGATTTACAACTTCAGAAGCTTCTGTTGTGCATTTTTCATCTAAATAAACATTTTCAAAATAATGTTCATCTGGTTCATTGCTAAAACACATTTGTTTTTGAGTAAATCCGTCTTTTAAAATTCTAACTGGTTTGTTAAATTCCACACGAATTACGTTATCAGAAACTGAATATGCTTTTGTAATTTTTACATCATCAAATGCCCAATTTTGGTTTCCAGATTTATCTGTACATTGCAAAGCTGAAATTTGGTATGCAGCATCACAATCCGAAACTTCAGAATTATAAACTTCGCAGAATGCATTTGCCGCAACTGAAGTATCTGGAACATTCAACTTCCATTTTCCACTTCCTAGAGTCCCAGACAAAGCAAAAACTGTTCCGTTGGCATATAGATTTTTTTTCACAGTTATTGATTTCCCACTTAAAACATTTACTTTTCCCGAAAAACGATTTGATTCAGTTCCATCAGGCAATTTTGTTCCGTTAGGAAGTTCAGTTTCAAAACTATAAGAAGCCTTGCTCCAAAGTGCAGGACGATTTTCCGTGTAAGAATAAAGATTTTCAATTCCAGTTTGATCATCTTTTAAAGAATAATTTTCTCCAAGAATTACAACATCTTTTTCTGTAGAAAGATCTCCAGACAAATCAACATTTCCAGAATACAATGCAAAATTTTTTGATTCTACAGTTCCTTTTATTGCAACATCATTTTCTTTTGATTTTGCAATAATCAGATTTCCCTTTATTGTAATAGAAGATTTATCACTTCCAATAGTTATAGGTGATAAATTTTGTGATGAATTATAAAAATAAACATTTGAGCCAAAAGTTGCAGGTGGTTTTTCTGATGCACCACTTTCCCCAGATTGCTCAAAAGAACCAGAAATCATAACTTGACCAATACCCTTTTGAGTAAATTTTTTTCCATAAACAAAATCAGAAATCTTTAGCAATCCCGTATTTTGAATCTGAGCATTTTGATTTACAGTAACTTTATCTGCAAAAGTAAAAGTTTCTCCTTCAGATGTAAAATCATTTGTAACAGAAATTGTTCCGTCAAAAGTTTGAGTTTTTGCTTTAATTGATAATGAGCTTTCTGATTTTATGGCTTTAGTTTCTAAAATTCCTTCATTTAGATTTATTTCTAATTGTGATGTAGATGTCGTTGGAATTTCAACATTTCCATTTAATGTTAGACTTTTTGAATCTGTTGATGAAATATTTCCCTTTAGTGTGATTTTTCCGTTTGTAGCTTTAAGTTCAGAATCTCCTATTATTTTTGTTGCTTCTAAAGTGATATTATTTGCCGTTACTGTTCCACTTATTTCAGTTTCACTTAATGTCACGTCATTTGCAGACAAGTTCCCTGTAATTAATGTCTTGCCCGCTGTATGTGTAAAATTAACAGGTGAAGTTGCATTCACAAAAGAGATTTGAGAATTTGAATCTTTTCCAATATATACAACACCAGATGTATTAAAATTAAATCCTTCCGAAGTAGCCCCACCTGTATTTTGATCAAATTTTGTTGCGTCAAAATAAAAATCCCCTGTAAAACCATTATCATCAATTTCGTTAATTGTAACAGCAGAAAGAAATTTAACAGACTCAGCATTTACAACTTTTAAATTCTCAATTACAGAGTCTCCCTCAAACTGAATTGATTTTGTAGTATCTATCAATAATTCTTTATATTCAGAATTTGAATCACCTAATAATATATTATTTTCAGTTATATTATCACCAGAAAATTTTATGCTTCCTGTAAAAATTCCATTGTTACTAAATTGTTTTTTGACATCAAGATATTCTCCATCTGCAATTGTAAGTTTGTGTTGATTTATTATGGAAGAAACTTGTGATTCTGAATTAACAGTTAAATCTCCACCGTTTTGTATAGAGTCTGCAGTAATTGAACCAAATTCCACAGTCGGAGCTGTGTCGTTTTTAATTATTATTGACTTTGCATTTATTGATTCACATTTTACATTTTGAGATATTGTAATATCTCCGCCAACCTTTTCTATGCTATTAAGATTTGAAAAAGTTGTTTCAATAACAAGATGGTTCACTTTATCACTACAATATATTTTTCCCGTAGAATCTGAATCAAAATGAGAATCTATTGTAAAATAGTCTACTGGAGAATCTTTTGTTAAATTTAAAGTACCGTTTACAGTAATTTTTGAATTTTCGTTTTGAAAATTTATAGTCTTACACTGTAATTCTCCATTTTCTTTTATTGTTAAAGTTGCCTCATCAAACAATTGTATATTTCCAGAAAAATCTTCAATCAATTCGGAAATTTCAGGATAATTATTATTATTACATTTTGGTATTATAACAGTAACAGAATTTTCAGGAAGATTATTATTAGTCCAGTTTTCAGCAGTTTTCCAATTCCTATCACCTGCAAGACCGGTCCAAATATAATCAATTTCTTCTACACTAGTATTGTTTTCTTTTATTAATTCAAATACAAAATCTACTTTTAAGGAATCAGCACCTTCTTCTGTAGTATAATCTTTAATAGTTACATTTTCAGCACCATCACCTTTTAAATCTGGAACAACAGACCCTTTTGTGCCACCAATGCTTGTATCAGTATTAATACTACCTAAATTCCAGTATTCTACAACAAAAGAAGTAACAGATTGATCAACGTTCAATATAGGATTCTGAAGAGCATCACCATCATATCTCCAAGTGGTTGTATCCATATTATTTACATGAACAGATCCTGTCCCGTTTACAGTTAGATAACCAAGTTTATTTCCTTCACTATTACGGCCATCGTTATTAGCAATTATACCACCATCAATATCGTTTGAATTATCCCATGAACTTCCCAAATATAAAGTATCTGTAATTTCTAATTGCTTCTCATTTAAATTGATAGTACAAGGATACCCACCAAAAACAAATAATTTGGAAATCTCTAATGGAGCATTTAATGTTAAAGTTATACTTCCATTCATTGTACAAAGGGCAATTATATCATTTGTTCCATTTGGTCCCGTAAAATTTTCATCAATTTGATTTAGCCACTTGACGTCAATTGTTTGACCTGAACCATTAGTAGCTGTCCATCCTGTTCCATTCCATATTAAATTTATAGTTTCTCCAGCAGCAGGCTTAATCTTTCCCGCTCCTGCAAAGCCAACACCACCGGCAAAAAAAATAAAAAAGAGAAAAATCAATATGTTTTTTGAAAAAATTTTTCTTTTCAATTTCATATAGTATATCATTTAATTATCGGCAATTAAAAAGAAAAATATGAATTTTATTATACCCTATATCTGCAAGTTTCCTTCGTTCAAAATTACTTTTTCTGTGCCGTCTGCGTAAATCAATGTAATTGTAGGATTTCTTACAACGCCATCTAAGTGAATTAAACTTGGGGCATCGTTGTCATAATTTTCGCCAATTGCAAAGTGACATGTATTAAATGCTTTTTCGTCTTCCAACATGTTTCCTGTAATTTTTGCAGCAGGATTTAGACCAATTCCAAGTTCTCCAATGTTTCTGGCGTTTTTCTTGTGAACTTCTCCACTTCCTGCAGGAAGTTTTCCGTTTTTTTCCATATCAATTGCTTTTGATTCTGCATCTGTAATTGTTTTTAAAAGTCTTTTTGCTTCGGCACCACCTTTTACTTCAGAAACAAATCCATTTTCAACTTTACAACTAATTGGAGTTTCCAAAATTGAATCACCATCAAAAAATGTCATTGAACCGTCAAACACAATAACGCCTTCAGAAGTTCCCACAACTGGACTAATAAAAACTTCACCCGCAGGAATATTGCCTCCAGTTCCAGGTTTTGTAAAATCACCATCATCATAAAGCAAAGTTCTATCTTTTGTGCCAATAACAATGTCAGTTCCACCAGGAGCAGTAACATGAACTTTTTCTACATTTTTGAACAATTGCCCCAAATTTTTACATCGTCCACGAAGTTCGTCATAATCAATACTTGCAGTTGATTCAATCATTTCTTCTGTAATTCCAGGAGTCCAAACTGCCCGCATAGATTTTTTTCCATCCAAAAGATAATCAAAAATGTGAGAAAATTCTTGTCCGTCTTCTGTTTTATAAGGATTTGCTGCCGCTTCTGAATCTTTTCCAAGTTTTATGTTAGAAATTGAAAAACAAACATCAGGATTACTTTTTATTGCAGCAATAACTTCTTTGTTTGCATTATCAAAAGAAGTTTTGTCTGGCTGAATAATCAAAGAAGGAATTGCTCCAACTTTTTCTAAAGCCAAATAAAAATTTTGAGCAATTTGATTTGTATTAGGATTTGCAATAATCAAAGCACGTTCATTTTTGCGAACAGCCAAAACATCATTTACAACAACTTCGTATGGATTTTTTTTCATTTTTACCTCTATTTTACGCAAACAACAAGATTTCGTTCGCTATCTTCTAAACCTGGAACCAAAAGATTTTCAACTTGATATTCTTTAATTAAATTTTCAATTCCAGACATTTCTTCTTTAATATTCTCAATTTTTGCTTTGTAGGCAACAAAAAAACCACCTTTTTTTATCATATTCAGCAAAGTTTTTGTCATTTTTTGATCTAATGGTCTAAAAGCTCTAAAAGTGATTAAGTCAAAAGATTCTGCAGAGATTTTTTCTGCTTCTTTATTCAAAACTTTTACGTTTTTAAGTCCCAAAATTGCAGCACAATTTTCCAAAAAAGCACAACGCTTACTCATGCGTTCAACAAGTGTAAATTCAATTTCTGGGAAAGCAGCAGCCAAAGGAATTCCCGGAAGTCCACCACCAGAACCAATATCTGCAAATTGCAACTTTTCAATTCCATTATTTTTTAAGTTTTCTGCCAATTCTGCAATTTTTTTGTAGCCGGCGTAAGAATCCAAAATATGACGAATTACAAGTTCATCGTGGTCGCTTGTATTTGTTAAATTATATGCAGAATTAAACAAAATAATTTCGTTTATGTAAGTTTCCATTTTTTCTGCAATTGTTGGAATTGCTTCTTCTTTAAGACCACATTTTTTTAATCCATCAATTAACAAAGATTCTTTATTTCCCATTTTTTGTATTTTCCTTAAATGATTTTCTTAATCAAATTTCTTACGCGTCAATATCAATTAACATATCAATTTGCATATTTTTATCTGAATTATTAATTACAACTAAATTTCCAGTTTTTTTAGCAGTTAAATCATTTCTTTGAGCCATTTTGTACACAAAAGAATTTTGATTTTTTACGTCTTGCACAATTTCTGGTTCAATTTGGAATGTTGTAGAAGAACCGTTTGACCCAATTGCTTTAAATAAAACATAAACAGTTTCTTTTCTTTGTTTTTGATTTACATAATAAATTCTGTCGGCAGTTAGCAAAAAAGATCCATCGTTTTCTGGTTTACTAATAAAAACAGTTTGAATTGAATCTAAAATATTGTAGCCATTAATTTTAAAACGCAAAATATTTGGATTGCGACTTTTAAAAATGTGATTATCTTCTTGCAAATTGTTTTGATTTTGTTTTTCTGCATCAGATTTTGTTTTATTTTCTTGTTTTAATTCTTCAAGACTTGATAAAATCTGCTGAAGCAACACATTTGTAGAAACATTTGTCCCACTGTTAATATTTGCATTTGCAGTCAAAGATGAAATATCATCAAAAAGCCCAAAATCATACAAAGAAGAAATGTCCTGAGCTGTAAGATTTGCATTTGAACCTAACAAATTTGCTACAAAATTATCTGTGCTATTATTTGAAGAAATTACACTTTCTGATTTTTCAGAATCTGTTTTACCATCACCTTTTTTAGTATTTTGATTTTTTACATTTGGAATTTCTGGTTTGTAAAATCCGCCCCCAATAGAAGGCATTTGTGGCATTCCAGAAATCTCTGGCATTGAAGGCATTTCCATTCCAGAAAAATCATTTTGCCCAAAACAAAAAAATCCTGTTAAGCAAAATACTCCACAGAAAAAAAGCTTTTTAATACTAGAGATTTGCAAGACTTTCCTCCACCAATTCCAATCTTTGTGTAAGTTGTGCAATTGTTTTTTCCAATCTTGATTTTTCTTTTTCTAATTTTGTTTTTGGGTCAACACCTCTTGCCTGTGCAGATTTTTGCTTCATCATTTCTCTTACAGTAGAAGGACTTTTTCCACCTTGCAAAAATTCTTGTTCAACTTCAGCTCTGTCATCCTTTTTCTTTACAGAAGCAACAATTTTCATATTATCAAAACCAATTGAAGGATTCACATCCACAGCCGAAACTTTTCTAATATCTTTTTCTGTATTTCTAGGCAAACACAAAACTCTATCAATGTAATCTTCATAACGAACATCAGCTTCTTTACACAAATCAAAAGCTTGTGCCAATTTTTTGCCAAATTCTTTCATCAATTCCCCATTTTTAGCAAGGAAATTAGTTCTAATATCTTCTGTTAAAGCTTTTAATTCTTCGTTATTTTCCCATCCAATTGAATAATAACCTTTTTGTTCTGCAATTTGCAAAACTTCACCAAATCTTGCCCAAAATTCCTGAGTGTGAACTTTACAAGCGTTTCCTGCATAATTTGGATTAAATTCCAATTGGCGTACAGTTTCCAAGTGATGAGTATATTCGTGCAAAGCAGTGTAAACAAGTTGATTTTCTGTTTTAAAATTCAAATTGTGAAGAAAAATTTCGTGAGTGTCTGGTTTGTAAAATCCATTTACACGTTTGCTTTCTTTTCCTGTTTGAATTACCGAAAAATCAATTGAACATTCAGTTACATCAAGTAAAATTTCTTTAATTCTTTCGTTTGTCATTTTTTCCTCACAATCATTTTGATTTTTATTAAATACGTCCGGTCAAGGGACACTTCGTTCAAGCCCTTGACTCGGCCGTTTTTAGGATTTGTAATAAACCCTAAATTATATTTTTCCAAGTTGGGCCAAAATTATAGAAGCCGAAACAGTTGCCGCAGTTTCTGTACGCATAATTCGCTCTCCCATTCCGCAACGAATAAATCCGTTTTCTTCAAGCAAAGTTCGCTCTTTATCTGTCCAGCCGCGTTCACTTCCAATTGCCGCCACAACAGTTTTTGCACAATTTGAATCTTGACTTCCATACTCAAAATTGCACCCAAACTCTCCCAAAGATTTTTTTAAACTGATTTTTGGGTTCACATTATCTAAAGCAAGCAAAACGTTTTCTGCATTTTCACTTTTGATTTCTGCAATACAATCTTTTAAAGTTTTATGCAAAAACAATTTTGGAACATTTGTACTTCCCGCCTGAACAGTTCCGTCCAAAAGCATTTTGTAAGCGTTTCCTTTTTCTACCAAAGTAGATTGCATATAAGATTTTTCACCAAGTTCAGTGCCAGTAAGATGAACTTCACAAACACCAAGGGCCGCAATATCACGTAATAAACGCTTTAACTGAATTGGACGAGGAAACCCAATAATCATTTTTAAAGGATTTAAAGGTTTTCCAGAAGAAGTTTCTTTAAAAGAACAATAAATAAATTCTTGGTCAATTTTTTGGATTGTGGCAATTCCCGCCATTCCATCAATAACACCAGCAACAAAAGAATCCCCTTCTTTTTTATGAAGAATTTTTAGTATATGATTTGCTCTGTCATCTTTGATTTTAAGATTAAATCCAGATTCAACTTCTTCTTTAGAGAAAAGACAAATATTCATTTTTTAACCTAATAAATTCACCTTTTTTAGAATCTTAGTAAGTTGTTCTTTTTCAATTAAATCAATTGGACGACCTTCTGTGTACTTATGAGCACCTTCCGAAAAAGACCCCATCGTTACACAGATTCCTAAATCACATTTTGTATCACGCAATTTTGTATGGAACTCACGAATATAAATGTCGCCCATTACAGTTTGACTTCTATAAAAACGGAAAATTTCTTTTGCAGACCACTTTGGACTTTCCACAAAACAAATAATTTCTACAGTTTCAGAAGCAACAGAAATATCTTCAACTTTTACAAAACTTTCAGAATGATATGTAGTAATGATTTTTCTACACAAAGCAACAAAATCACTAGTTCCAGAAATTAAGTAAGTTTGAAGATTTTTGTTTTGACTTAATTCCTGATACCTAGAAACTAAAGCATCTACATCTTTATAGCCAGATTTTCTACTTTGAATACTTTTTAAATGTTCCAAAGCTTTTTGAATATCGTTTCCAGCCAAATAAGTATTTGCCAATCTATAACGAATTTGCAACTCAATTTGTTCTGGAATATTTTCCAATTTTAATGCAATAGAATAATCTTGAATAGCCGATTGATAATCTTTTACTCTTTCATGCATTTTTCCAGCTTCAAGACAAGACTGAGCTCCAAATTGAGCATTTGGTCTTAAGTGCATAAAAATTTTTAAGGCTTTATCATTCATTCCACATTCAGTCATTGCAACTGCAGTATAAAACATCAATTCTTTATTATCTGGATTTTCGTCTAAAGTTCGTTTCAAATAAGGCAATGCTTCTTTATACTTTTGCATTTTTACAAAAGTCATAGCCATATATTCAATAACGTCAATATTTTCAGGTTCAATAATCTTAGCTTTTCTAAAACAAGCCATTGCTTTATCTAAAATTCCTTTTTTAAATAAAGTTTTTCCCAAAAATAAATTTGTTTCAAAAACATCAGAATTTTGTTTCATAGAAACCATTAATGCATTCAAAGCTTCGTCAGTTTTATCAAGTTGGAAGGCAGAAATACCATAAATCATGGCCATTTTTGCTCTATCAATTCCAACTTGAGAAGAAGACATATCAAACAAGGTTTTGTAAATTCCGTATACTTTATCCCAGTTTTTTTCGTCATAATAAAGTTTCCCCAATAATTCAAGAGATTCAACATTATGAGGATCATGGGCCAATTTTTTTTCAGCCTGCTTAATTATTGCAGATTTTCCCTTTCTTTGAATTTGTGCAGAAACATCTCCTTTATTTTTCCCTTTTGGAGAACCTTTTACAGACATCAAAATAACCAAAACAAGAGCAGCAACAATAATAGCAATCAAAACCGAAATAATCATACTTCACTCACCTATTTTTTATTTTGAATTTTTATTTCTTCAATTTTTTTCCAACCATCTCTGCAATTCTTTCCATTGCAATCTTTAATTTATTAATATCAGTTGCATAACAACAACGAATAAATCCTTCACCACCGTCCCCAAAACAAGTTCCAGGAACAACAGCAACATTATAATTTTGAATTAATTCAGTTGCAAATTCTTCAGAAGTCATTCCAGTTGGTCTAATATCTGGGAACATATAAAAAGCACCTTCAGGTTCAGTACAAGGAAGCCCCATTTCAATAAATGCTTTGTGCATTAAATTTCTACGTTGCTGATAACTAACACGCATTTTTTCAACTTCGTCCCAAGCGTGACGCAAAGCTTCTGCAGCAGCATACTGACTAAAAATTGGAGGACAAATTGAATTATAAGCGTGAAGTTTACAACATTGAGTAAGCAAATCATTTGGAGCAGCAATATAACCAATGCGCCAACCAGTCATAGCAAAAGATTTAGAAAAACCATTAAAAATAATAGCGTAATCTTTCATTCCGTCAAACTGACCAATTGAAACATGTTTACGGTTATCGTACAAAAGTTCACAATAAATTTCATCACTCAAACACCAAATCTGATGTTTTTTTACAACTTCTGCAATTTTTTCCAATTCATCAGCAGGAATAACACGCCCCGTAGGATTACTTGGAGAACAGAACATAACTGCTTTTGTTTTTGGAGTACAAGCAGCTTCAATTTGTTCAGCAGTTGGATAAAATCCATTTACACTTGTATCAAGGTGAATTACTTTTGCATCACACAAAGCAGCCAAAGGTTGATAGCTAACATAACAAGGTTCACAAACAATAATTTCATCACCAGGATTCAAAATTGAACGCAAAACCAAATCCAAAGCTTCAGAAGCCCCAATTGTTGGCAAAATTTCAGTTTGAGGATCATAATACAAATTAAAACGTTCCAAATATTTAGAAACTTCTTGTCTTAATTCAATTAACCCCCAATTTGAAGTATAAGAAGTGTGACCTTTTTCCAAATGATAAAAAGCTTCTTCCCGAACAACCCAAGGAGTTGAAAAATCAGGTTCCCCAACACCAAGTGAAATAATATCATCATGTCCAATACAAAGTTCAAAAAATTTACGAATCCCCGAAGGCGGAATATCAACCATTTTACTAGAAAATTTATCTATTCTGTTATTCATATAATATCTCCATTTTTTTATTAGGTGGGGGAAGTCTCCCCCTCGCTCCAAAGTCCTCGCACATACGTGCTGCGGTCTTTTCCGCTACCCCCTCTGATAGATAAGCTAAAAATTGCAGTGCAATTTGTTTTAAGTCGCTGCAAGCAGCTTACCAAGTTTCTTTCAGAAACTTGCGCTTTTCTATTAAACACCGGCCGCCAGCGGCCTTACACATCCCGCAATGACCTAAACGCATTCTTAATTCTGAATTCTGAATTCTGAATTACCTTACGCTTGCACACCTTCTCTGCGGTCACGTTCATCTTCTACGTAAACAATGTCATTTTCTTTGTAAGTTTTTAAAACAAAGTTTGTTTTTGTAGAACGAACTCCTTCTAAAGTTGAAAGTTTTTCACTAACAAACAAAGCAACATCTTTTAAGTTGTCTCCTTCAATCAAAACTTTCAAATCATAACCACCACTCATCAAATACAAAGATTTTACTTGTGGGAATCTATAAATACGGTCTGCTAATGCATCAAAACCGTGTTCTCGTTGTGGCTGAACTTGAATCTGAATTTCCGCCACAACTTTGTCCTTGGCGACTTTATCTTTTTCAGGGTTTACAATGGCCGCGTATTTTAAAATTACTCCGTCGTCTTCTAACTTCTTAATAATCTCTTGAACTTCTGCAACAGTTTTTTTTGTCATAGCAGCAATATCTTCTGCCGACAAACGTGCATTTTGACGCAATAAATCTAAAATTTCATTCATTTTGCTACCCCTGAATATTTATTCTTTTTGTGATAAAAAAATCACGTTATTACTATATATTACTATTTATTCCCGACTTTTACAATTCAAATTAATCAATATAACCGCTATAAATATCATTATAATACCAATAAGTTTTAACATATCCAAATTTTCTTTCCAAACAAAAATTCCAATCAATGAGCCAACCAAAGGTTCAACAGTCACTAAAATTGCGGCTTTTCCTGTTTCTAACCCCGAAAGTCCAAAAGTATAAAAAATGTATGGCAAAACTGTACAAACCAAAGCAATTCCAATCAAAAACAACAAAGATTTTTCAGAAAAACTTGAACAAATTTCAACAACATTACAAAAAGGAAGCAAACTTATGCTTGAAAAAACAAAAGTATAAAAAGTCACAGTTAAAGGTTTGTATTTTTTTAAAGCAAATCTAGAAAAAATTGAATACAAAGCATATCCAAAACCTGCACATAATCCAATAAACAAACCTTTTGCACTAAGATGATTTTCTCCACCAATTCCAGTTACAAAAATGCATCCTACAAAAGTTAAAATCAAAGCAAATAGTTTTATTTTGGTGATTTTTTCTTTAAACAAAATTGCAGACAAAAGCAAAATAAAAATTGGGGATGTATATAACAAAATTACTGCAATTGAAGCCCCACTTTCCAAAATTGTAGAAAAATAACACAATGAAAAAAAAGTTAAACTTACAACACCAGTGCCAACAAACATCCAAATATCTTTTACCTTTATTTTTAGCAAATTTTTATCTTTAACCAAAAAATAAACAAACAAAAAAAACGAAGAAAAAATAGCTCTACAAGCTGTAATTTGTATTAAAGAAAGCCCCGAAGAAGATAAATTTTTTAGGAACACAGAAATTGTTCCCCATAACACTCCGGCAAAAATTGTACACAAAGTAAAAATATTCATACAAACTATTCTACTTTATTTTTAAACAAAAAAAAACAGGACCACCAATTAGTTCTTTGGCAAATCCTGTTTACTTCTATAAATTATTTTAATTTATTTAGATTTTTTTTGTTCGCTTGGTTTGCTTTTTGCACCTGCAACAGCAGCAGCCATTTTTGCGTGTGCAGCTTCAAGATCATTAACCATAAGAACTGGCTGACCAGTAGCATCCAAAGCATCGCGCCATAATGAACCTTCTGGATCAACAGCGTTTCTGTGAGCTGTAACAGCCTTAATTGGCAAGTGAACAAATTTGTCGTGAACTAAACCAATTACAAGTTTTGTTTTTCCAGCCATTGCAGCGTGAACAGCGTTATTTCCTAAACGTTCACAATAAATTGAATCGCTGGCAGTTGTAACACTAGCTCTAACTTGGTAAGAAGGATCAATATATTTTAAGTTGATTTCGATGTTCTTTTC
>JAFXDY010000086.1 GCA_017521105.1 Treponema sp. | reverse complement strand
TTTTTTAATTCTGAATATCCAACCAACCAAAGTTGCGGATATTCTTTTGTTTTGTTTTCTTCAAATAATTTTTGATGCAATTTTGCAGTTTCTTTTGCCATCCAAATTTGAGTTTCTTCTATTAAATTGTCAATTTCTGGTCCACCAAATGAACCAAATTTTTTTAATTGATTTGTTTTTGCACTATGAATTGGTGTTTTGTTCAAAATGATTACGTTTTTTCTAAAATCTATTCCCAATTCTTCATGATTTTTAAAAAAGTTATTTCCTAGCTTCCCAGCCTGCCCAACCAAATATTTTTGATTTTTTGCAAGTTGTTCATCTTTTCCTGGATTATCACCAATTACAATCAATTTAATATCGTCTTCTGGTTTTATTTCGTCTAAAGCAGTGTTATAAACAATTGGCGTTTCTAAATCATATTTTGCATTATTAAAAAACTCCATTGCTTTTTGTTGAACGCTCAAAAGATTAAATGCCTTTTTGTTCCACTCTTCAATTTGATTTTTAAATCTATTGCAAAAATCTTTAAAATATTTCCATTCTGAATCTGTCATTTTTTTCCTCTTGGGTGTATAATTATATAATAGTTTTCTTTATTTTCTTTGACAATAAGGAAGATATAGAAGATAATAAAATATAACGTTTGGAGGCTTATAATATGAAAAAAATTTTAACAGTTGGTTTTTTGGCGCTCATCAGTTCGTCACTTTTTGCTATTAATGTTTTTAAATATGTACCATTTGAAGGAAGTGTAAAAAGTTACTCTCAAACAGATTATTCTATAGCTTCACGATATGGAAACTTTTTTAGAACTCCAGAATTAAAAGTTGTTCATATTTACGAAAACGGTAAAGAGGTTGAATCATCAGAATATACACCAAGAGATGTTCTTATTAATAAAATTATTTCTACTTACGATTCAAAAGGAAATCTTATTGAACAAAAATGTGTTAATGAAGATTCTGAACTAATTTGGAAAAATGTAATTACTTACAAAAACGGTAAAAAAACAGAAATTTCTGAATTTGATAAAAATAACAAAGAAATAACTAGAACTATTTTTACTTACAATGGCGATTTCCTTTGTGATGAATCTCTTTACGATTCTGAAGGTGCTTTAATTTCTAAAACTATTTACAAAAAAGAAAATAATCAAGAAACAGTTTCTAACTATTTTAGCGATGGCTCTTTAGACACAGAAGAAGTTATTACATATTCTGATGATGGTTCTGTAGAAAGTATTGTTCGTTTTTCTAGTATTTCTGATGGTTCAGAAACAGATATTTTCCGCTACACAGATGGAAAATTAACAGAAGTAACAACATACAATCAAGACAAACAAGTAATTAATCGTCTTGTAATTAAATACGATTCTGTTGGAAATATTTCTAGACTTTCTGATTACGAAGTTCTTAAAAAATTTGGTACAACAGTAAACGAATTAGCTGCTCAAACAGATTTTGTTTTTGAGTACTAGTTCACTTTTATAAATCTCAGGCTTTTTTTTGGGTGTTGGGAAACTAGAGACTGTCTAATAAGTTTTGTCATGTTGAACTTGCTAGACAGTCTCTATTTTTTTGCTTACATCAATGGAGCAAAAACTTTTAATATTCTACCAATCATTCTATTAAACCAAGGAAACTTCTTGTAAGATTTTTGGGTAAATTCTTTACAATCATTCTGAATCATTTCTTCAAAGTCGTTTTTTATATCTTTTATACAAGGTTTATTATACAACAAAGCACCACATTCAAAATGATGATATAAACTTCGGTAATCTAAGTTTACAGATCCAATTGTAGCAATTTTATCATCACTTACAAAAGTTTTTGCATGAATAAATCCTTTTTTGTATTCATAAACTTTTACCCCATTATCAATCAATTTTTTAATAAAAACCCGTCCAATACAGAATGTAACAAAATGATCTGGAACCGAAGGTACAATAATAGAAACTTCAACACCTCTGTGGGCTGCAAATATTAAAGTTTCAGATAGTTGATTATCAATTAAAACATAAGGCGTTGTAATATAAACATATTTTTTTGCGTTATCTAAAATGTACAAATATATGTTTTCTGCCAAATCCTGGTTGTTATAAGCATCATCACCATAAGGAATAATTACTCCACCTTCGTTTTTGGCTACATTTGCACTATCACAAGATTCAATATAACGCTTAAAATTATCATCCCGCTTTTTGGAAATATTCCAAGTTTGCAAAAACATAATAACAAAAGAACGAATTGCAGAACCTTCAATTCTAATTGCATTGTCTTTCCAATAATTAAAACGCCTCTTTTCCATGTTAAAATATTCATTAGAAATATTTACGCCGCCAGTGTACCCAACATGACCATCAATTATTACTATTTTTCTATGATCACGGTTATTTTGCTGAGTAGAAAAAACAGGAAATAATGGCAAAAAGATTTGTGCATCTATTCCTTTTGATTTTAAATAATCTACATAAAACTTTGACGATGCGGTTACAGAGCCTATTGCATCATAAAGAACACGAACTTCAACACCATCCGCCACCCTCCGTTCCAAAACAGAAACAATCTTTTCCCAAGACTCATCAAGGTCAATAATAAAAAACTCAATAAAAATAAACTTTTTGGCTTTTTCTAATTGAGCCATAAAATCTTCAAAAAAAAGTTCCCCGTTTTTAAAATAAGTTACATTTGAATCATAAGACGGATAAAAGTTGTCTGAATTCATTAAAAAGTTTGTTATTCCCTTAATTTCAGCATTTTCTTCTATCTTTTCTGAATAAATTGACTTATCTGGCAAATATGATTCTGTTTTTTCTTTTAAATATAAAAGTCGTTTTTTTGTTCTTTTTCCGCCACCATTTGTATGATAAAGCAAGTACATTGCAACACCAAAAATTGGAAAAATAGAAACCGGAACAAGCCAGGCAATTTTGAACTCGTTTTTTCCATTACTGTTAGCAAGAATAATCATAAAAATAAATACAATTAAAACGTTACTTCCTAACAAAACGTGAGCATACGAACTAAGCCATAAAATAAAAAATAAATACAAAGCTAGTTGAAAAAGTAATATAAGCGCAAAAAGAATAATTCTACTAAACAAAAAGTTTTTCATAATACTTTTCATTTTTTTACTCAAAAAAATTCTATCTCTGTGGCTTTTTTTCTTGCCCTTATTTCCCATTAGCAAAATCCTTTATAAATGTATTTTTGTTAAAACTAGGTTTAAAGTAAATTAAAATTTTGATACACCAAATTAAAATTTCGCGGGTCCCAGCGACGAAAAAAAATCAATAAAGCTTCGCCACTAACGCTCGCTTTTTGATTTTTTTTCTGCGTCCCGCGATACTCCAAATTTGAA
>JAFXDY010000085.1 GCA_017521105.1 Treponema sp. | reverse complement strand
GGAGCGAAAGCGGAAGGGCGGACGTAGCGACCTATAGAATAGCATTTTGAAAAAATGGTATTCTATAGGGAACAGCCTGATTAAAAATGGGAAGTGAAAAAGTTTGGAGTTGTGTATGAAAAAAATTCTTGTTACTGGTGGCACTGTTTTTGTTAGTAAAAATGTGGCGGAGTATTTTGCGGAAAAAGGGCATGAAGTTTACATTTTGAACAGGGATAATCATGAGCAGCCTAAAAATACAAAGTTGGTAACGGCTGACCGAAATAATTTGGGGGATTCTTTAAGGAATTACAATTTTGATGTTGTGCTTGATGTTACGGCGTACACAAAATCTGATGTGAAAAATCTTCTGGATGCTCTGAATCCTGTGGGGCAATATGTTTTGATTAGTTCTAGTGCGGTTTATCCTGAAACTTTGGAGCAGCCTTTTAATGAAAATCAGAAAACTGGACGAAATGCTATTTGGAAGGATTATGGAACAAACAAAATTGAAGCGGAGGAATATTTATTTTCTAAGATTCCTGATGCTTATGTAATCAGACCGCCTTATTTGTACGGGCCTCAAAATAATTTGTATAGGGAAGCCTTTGTTTTTGATTGTGCTGAAGCAAAACGGACTTTTTTTGTTCCAAAAGATGGTTCAATGAAATTGCAGTTTTTCTATATAAAAGATTTGTGCCAATTTATTGATATTATAATAGAAGAAAAACCTCAAAATCATATTTTTAATGTGGGAAATGAGCAGTTAATTTCTGTTTTGGATTGGGTAAAGCTTTGTTATGAAGTTGTTGGTTCGGATTTGAGTGTTCAAAATGTTTATGCCCAAATAGAACAGCGCAATTATTTTAGTTTTTATGATTATGAATACGCACTAGATGTGTCTTTGCAAAAATCGGTTTTTCCAAAAACAACAGATTTAAAAGAAGGTTTGAAGCAATCTTATTTGTGGTATAAAGAAAATAAAGATAAGGTGAATAAGCGGGATTATTTTGGGTTTATTGATGGTTCAAAAGAGTTAGAAGAAAAGGTTGAAGAAATAAAGAATATAATTTTATCGGTGTAGGGTTGGAGGATGGGGGAAATGAGTATTTATAAATCTGAAAAGGGAAAATCTGAAATTTTGAATCTTTATGATAATCAATTGAATCGGTTGGGAATTTTATATAAAGATAAATGGATTTCTACATCTTTTGGTCAGACCCATCTTGTTGAAACTGGGAATTTTGATGGAATTCCGTTACTTGTGTTTCATGGTGGCAATGCTACTACAGCGTATAATTTATTGACTTGTGATTTTTTATTTAAAGATTTTCATATTTATGCTGTAGATTCTATTGGACATCCGGGTAAAAGTGCGGAAGTTAGTTTGTCGCATATTAATTATGATTATGGGAAATGGGTAAGTGACGTTATTGATTGTCTTGGATTTTCAAAAATTGCATGTTTTGGTGGTTCTTTTGGGGCTGGCATTATTGCAAAAGCCATGTGTGTTGTTCCAGAAAAAATTGATATTGCTGTTTTGTATGTTCCATCTGGAATAAAAAATGCACCGTCAGTAAAAAATATGAGAATGATGATGCCAATGATAATGTATTGGATAACTCAAAAAGATAAATGGTTAAAAAAATGTATGCTTCCTATGGCGGTTAAAGAAGAAAATATTACTGATGATATTTATGAAACTGCAAAATTAAGTATTAATTATTCAAAAATAAAATCGGGAATGCCTTCTAATATTTCAAAAAAATTGATAAAAAATTATGTCGCTCCTACATTAGTTTTGGCAGCTGAAAAAGATTGTTTGTTTCCAGGAAAAGGAGTACTACAGCAGGCTAAAAAGATTTTTAGAAATGTAAAAACATATTTATTAAAGGAAAGAGGGCATATGAGTTTCTTAACTGATTCAGAAAAATTAATGATTTGTGATTTTTTAAAGGGCGGAAATCATGAAAAAAATATATAGTTTTGAGCCATGGTTTTTTATTTTTTTTGGAGTGTTTCATTTACACAGAATTTGGGCTTTGTTTGACAGAGTTTCTTATGCATCATTCTGGATTAACACGATGGAAGAAAAAGGACTGTTTTACTTTTTACTTATGGGGATTTTGAGTATTTTTTGTATACTAGGAATTGTTGTTTTTTTTAAGAATTTGGGGCAGAATTTTTGGTGGCGTTGGATTTATCTGTTTGGGGGAAGTTATTTGCTTTTTGATTTGTTTGCAATTGCTACGGGGCTATCTTTTTGGCGGAATTTGCTTTATGCAATGTTTGATGTTTCGGCTTGGTATTGGAGTTTTCTATGGGGAGGATTTATTTTTCTTGGAGGAATTGTGTTCGTTTTAGGTATTTGGTTGAAAGTAAAAAAATAAATTGTATGAGGAAATCTTATGTCGCAACAAAATATTTATGATAATAGCACTTTTTTTGAAGGTTATAAAAAAATTAGGGAAAACAAAAGTAATGCAAATGATTTGTTTGAAACGCCGGCATTATTTTCGCTTTTGCCAGATTTGCAAGGTAAAACAATTTTAGATTTGGGCTGTGGAGTTGGTGGTCATTGCTTGGAGTTTGTGAATGGTGGGGCAAAAAAAGTTGTGGGGATTGATATTTCAAAAAAGATGTTGGAAGTGGCTGAAAAGGAAAATCATCATTCAAAAATTACTTATTTGAATTTGCCAATGGAAAGATTGAGCCAAATATCAGAAAAATTTGATTTGGTTGTAAGTTCCCTTGCAATTCACTATGTAAAAGATTTTGAAAAATTGGTTTGTGATGTTTTTAATTTGCTTAACGAAAAAGGTCTTTTTGTTTTTTCCCAAGAACATCCATTAAACACGTGTTTTTCGGAAGGAAATCGTTGGACAAAAGATGAGAAGGGCAACAAACTTTTTGCGAATATTTCAAATTACAGCACAGACGGAGTTCGGGAATCTGTTTGGTTCATTGATGGCGTAAAAAAATATCATCGCACCTTTTCTTCTATTATGAACACTCTTGTATCAGCAGGATTTTCTATAGAAACATTGATAGAACCAATTCCAACAGAAGAATTGCTTTTGGAATTTCCTGACCACAGAGATTTGTTTCACAAGCCAGACTTTTTGTTGGTGCGTGGAAGGAAAATGTAATATTCCCGTTCGGGAATAGTAAAAAAGGGAAAATTATGCACATTCAAACTAATCGCTTACTTTTACGGGAATTGATAGATGAGGATTTTGACGCTTTATTTGAAATCCTTTCTGATTCAGAAGTGATGAAATATTATCCAAAGCCTTTTGATGCTGACCGGGTAAAAGGTTGGATAAAATGGAATCAGGAGAATTACAAAAATTATGGTTTTGGATTGTGGGCGGTTTGTTTAAAAGATTCTGGAAAATTGATTGGAGACTGTGGCGTTACAATTCAAAATATTGATGGAAAACTTTTGCCAGAAATTGGGTATCACATTCATAAAGATTTTTGGCAGCAGGGGTTTGCATCGGAAGCTGCGGTGGCTGTTAGAGATTGGGCTTTTGAAAACACAGAATATGATTGCCTTTATTCGTATATGAAATATTCAAATGTTCCTTCGTATAAAACTGCACAAAAAATCGGTATGAAAAAATTAAAAGAATATCCAGATGAAAAAAATGATGTGTCCTTTGCATTTGGGATAAGCCGTGAAGAGTGGAATGTTGTAAAATAAAGCGGCGCCGAGAATTGAGTGGGCGCGAAGCGAGTGCGAAGCACCGGCCGTATAGGCCCAGATAAATCTGGTCAAGCCAATTTTTCGTAAATCCTAAAACAACCCTTACGGCTTGTTTTTTAACGGATTTTCGATTTTAGGCTACGAAATGCGACTATCCCAATTTTTTTGCGCCATTATTTTTCTTGACTTATGGGTTCTTCTAGAAAATAATTGTTTTAAGCACATTTTCATCGAGGTGGTTTTATGGCGTCAGAAGTTTATATGCATGGGCAAGTTTTGGGGACTCATTCTTTTTTGCTTAAAGGGGAATTTTTGCGGCCGGATGAATATTCGGAACTTAAAGCAAAATATTTTTTACCTGGTGGAGAAACTGGAACTGCGGCAACTGTTTTGGCGTCTTTGGGCGTTAGTGTAAAAATTGATGGAACTCACATTGGAACAGAAGTTGCGCCGCTTTTAAAAGATTTTTATAAAGACAAATCTGTAGATTTATCATCGTTGTTTTTTGACCCAGATTACGAAGGTTTAATGGATTATGTTGTAATTGCGGGGCTTGTTCGCTCTCCAATGGGAGTTTTTCAGTCGCTTTATGAACCGGGCGCAAAGCGTCGATGGAGTATGCCAAAAGAAAGTGATGTTATAGAATGTAAAGTTGCTGCAATTGATCCGTTTTTTTTGGAAGCAACAGAAGCGGTTACAGAACTTTGTATAAAACACAAAAAGCCTTATGTTACAATTGATTGCCGCCACGATTCGCGCCTTCATCAACACGCCGCAATTAATGTTGTTTCTAAAGAATGTACAGGTTCTGATGCGTACAAAGGAAAATCACTTGATGAAATTTACGCACTTTTGGTTGAAAATACAGACGGCCTTGTAATAATCACTTCTGGCGAAAAAGATATGATTTACGGACGCAAAGGGCAGAGCCCAAAACGGATGAAGCCATTCTCTGTGGAAGTAAAAAGCACTTTGGGCGCCGGCGACACTTTTAAGGCGGGCTGCGTTTATGGACTTTTAAAAGGTTTTTCCGACGACCAAATTGTTCGTTTTGCAAGCGCATGTTCTGCAATCGCAATTTCACGCTTTCCGTTGCCGCTAAATCCGCCAACAATGGAAGAAGTGCAAAAGTTGTTAAATATGTAAAATATGGGCATTACTAGAAAATGAATTAGGTATTTGGTTGAAATGTGAAAGGGGGAGGTCTCTAAATGTCTGAAAGACCAATTTTAAGCAAAGAATTAGATTCAAAATCATTTTTGAACTTTTACTATTTAAAAGAAGAACTTATTGATTTTTGTAGAGAAAACGGTTTGCCAGTTTCTGGAGGGAAGCTTGAACTTACAGAAAGAATTGCACATTTTTTAGATACAGGTATGATTTCAAAAATTTCTTCAAATAGAAAAGTCACTACGAATATTGAAAAGATTACTGAAAATACTAAAATTGAATCAAATATTATTTGTTCAGAGAAACATAGAGCCTTTTTTAAAGAAAAAATAGGCAAAAGTTTTTCATTTAACGTTTTGTTTCAAAAATGGTTAAAAAATAATTCCGGAAAAACCTACGCTCAAGCTATAGAGGCTTATTATCAGATTTTGGAAGAAAAGAAAAATAATAAAACTGTAATAGATAAGCAATTTGAGTATAATACTTACATCCGAGATTTTTTTGAAGATAACAAAGGTAGAAGTCTGGAAGAAGCGATTGTTTGTTGGAAATATAAAAAAAGTTTACAAGGGCATAATCGTTATGAAAAATCTGATTTGGTAGCGTTGGATGATAAAGGAGCAAAAAATGTTTAGAGAATTAGTTCGTAAAAATAAAGAAATATCAAAAGAAGAGTGCATCGAAATCTTAAAATCAGAAAAGCGTGGTGTGCTTTCGGTAAATGGAGAAGGCGGATATCCTTACGGAATGCCAATGAATCATTTTTACAATGAAGATGACGGTAAGATTTATTTTCATTGTGGAAATGTGGGGCACAGATTGGAATCACTTCAAAAAGATAACAAAGTTTCATTTTGTGTTTACGACAAAGGTTTTTGCAAAGATGGAGAATGGGCTTTGAATTTTAAAAGTGTTATTGTTTTTGGGAAAATTGAAATTGTAGAGGATTTTCAAACAATTGCAGAAATTACAACAAAACTAAGTCACAAATTTACCCAAGACGATTCTTATATCAAAAAAGAAATTGAGCAAAATCTACATCGCACTTTGTTGTTGGTGTTGTCTATTGAACATATTTGCGGTAAAAAAGTTGTTGAGGCGTAAAATGAATTCAAAATCCATTTAGGATTTGTTGCCTACGGACTAAGCATAAATTTTTACATCATGGCACAAAAAGATTTAGGAGCTGCAAAAACAAGTGCCTATTATTCAGTTGCACCATTTTTGGGAGTTGCCTTTAGTATGATTTTGCTAAAAGAACGCCCAAGTTTACAATTTTTTGTTGCATTAATCATTATGATTTTTAGCACTATTTTAATGGTAAAAGACACAATCGAATTGCAACACACCCACGAACACCGCCACGGCGATTTAGTTCACACCCATTTGCACACACATTCAGGAGATATTGAAGAACATGGGCATGAACATTTTGGAGGAAAAAAATAATGGAAAATATGCAAATACGCACAATGAAAGTCACCGATTATGAAAAAGTTTACGCACTGTGGATGAGTTGCAAAAATATGGGCTTCAATGATATTGATGATTCAAAAGAAGGAATCTCACGATTTTTGGAACGAAATCCAAACACTTCCTTTGTTGCAATGGAAAATGATGAATTGCTGGGAATTATTCTTGGCGGTCATGACGGAAGACGAGGATATATTTATCATATGTC
>JAFXDY010000009.1 GCA_017521105.1 Treponema sp. | reverse complement strand
AGGGTTAAGCCGAGCTTCAGAAAAAGGTGTTTTATCTACTCCAACAGTTATTTTTTATGATGATTCTAATAGAGAAATAAAACGATGTCATTCAGTTGAAGAGATAAAAGAAATTGCTTAAAAGTTGGTTCTTCAATTTTAGAGAATTATCCCCGTTATCTACTGTAATTCTTTAATTTTGAAGATTTATAAATATCTATTTATCTAAAAGGAGGTTCTATGAGAACTCTTGCAAGTATTGTAACTATCGAAAAATGTTGGAACCTTGAAGGAAAAGACCGCGTTCAAGGTTGTTCTTTTGTAGAAAATTCCTACGAAGCTATGATTGGAAAAGATTTAAGAGAAGGGGATCTAGCTGTATTTATTCAAGAAGGAGCTATTTTACCTGTAGAACCAAGATGGGAATTTTTAAGAAAACGTTGTTTTAGAGAAGATTTAAATGGATTTTTGATTAAACCACAAAAGTTTTCTTCAATTAAATCTTGGGGTTTAACAGTAAGTTTAACTGATGCAGGATTAGAAGGATATAAAGCTGGTGATGATGTAACATCTTTACTCAAAATTAAAAAATATGAACCAAGAGAAGATGCAAGTCCAGTAAAAGAAGAAAAATATCCAAAGTTTATTAAGTTTTGTTTTAAACACAAACTTACAAGATGGATTGCATTTATTTGGAGAAATTCAAAGAAATCTGGTTCATATGAGTTTCCAAGTTATATTATCTCTAAATCTGATGAAACATCTGTTCAAAATTTAAAAGGGGTATTGGAAGAATACAAAGAAGAGCCTGTTTATGTAACTGCAAAAATTGAAGGACAATCTTTTACTGCTTTATGTGAATATAAACATAATAAAGCCAAAAAATTCTATGTTTGTTCTAGAAATAAAGCATATAAAAAAGATGATAATTCAATCTTTTGGAAAGTTGCAAAAGACTTGGACATTGAAAATAAGTTAAGAAAACATTTCAAAGAAACAGGCCAATGTTTAGTTATTCAAGGTGAACAAGTTGGACCTGAAATTCAAAGTAATGTTTATAACTTACCAAAGAATACTTGGTATATTTACACAATTAAAGACCAAGTAACAGGGAAACAACTTCCTTTAGATGAAGCTCTAAAAGTAAGTTTGAAATTTGGGATTCCTTTTGTTCCAGTAATTTGTCAAAACACAAAACTTAAGGAAATTATGCCAGATGTAAAATCTGCTGAATCATATGCAGAAAAATACTTCTGGAAACCAGATTCAATTTTATATATGCCATCAAAAGAAGAAAAACTTTGGCAAGATTATTTGCAACACGAAGGCGTTGTTGTTAGATCCATGAACTACGATAAAGATTCTGGAATTGGCTGTAGCTTCAAAGTAAAGAATCTTGAATATCAAGAAAAATCTTTGAAAAGTATTTTTGATGTAGCCTACAAGCTTTCTCTAAAAACTGGAGCATAGCTTATGGATAATACTTGCCGATTTTGCACTTGGTGGGTAGAAGAAACTGGTGATTATCAAGACTTTCAACATTACCAAGCTGTAAAAGAAAACAAAGGTTTCTGTCTTGTTCAAGATTTATTTACAATGAAAGAATCTGATGATGAATGCGATTGTGGAGAATTTAATCATGAGTAGAAGTTATCGAAAAACACCAATTATCAAAGATAATGGTAAGCATAAACAATTTTCAAAGCGACAAGCAAACAAAAAAGTTCGTCATGAAATTTGTGGTAGCGGAGCTGAATACAAAAGGCATTACGAACAATATGACATCTGTGATTTTTATTATTTCGTAGATAAGAAAGATAAAAAAGCGATGGCAAAATAAAGGAAATTAGTGGAAGTTTTAGGTAATTTCCCTAATTTTTTAAGTCAAATCATTATTCTCTATGTCAAAAAAAATCACTTTGACATAGAGAAACCAGGAGATGAAATATGAATTCACAGGAAAAAATCAAAGAAATTACAAATGCAATGCAAGATTTACTGTTATATAAAAATCAAAAATATGGCAATTCTGCCTTGAAACCAAACAATGTTTTCTTCAAAGGCGATGCTACAAATTCTATTTTAATTCGCCTAGATGACAAAATTGGACGAATAAAATCTAATACTGATGAAACACCTCGGACAAACGACGTTGCTGATATTATTGGTTATTGCGTTTTATTACTAATAAGCATGGGCGTTTCTCCTGAAGATATTGCGAAATTTAAGGATTAGGATGATAATATTTATATTAATTTTTTTTCAGAAAGTTTGTTGGGTGTTTTAGTTTAAATTGAGAAAAAATATCCATTTGTGTATTCCGTATTGAAAAAAAATAAGGGAGTTTCAGTATGTTTGAAAAGAAAATATTTATTTCAGATATGCCAAACTTATTAAAAGAATGGGATTTAGAGAAGAACGAAAATTTAAAACCAGAAAATTTCTCAATAAATAGTCACAAAAAGATATGGTGGAGATGCTCACAAAATCATTCTTATGAAATGAAAGTTTCTGATAAAACAAGAGGTAATGGATGTCCTTATTGCTCTGGAAGATATGCGATAAAAGGAGTTAATGATTTAGTTTCAATTAATCCAGTATTAGCAAGTGAATGGGATTATGAAAAAAATGAGAATTTAAAACCTGAAGATGTTTTACCTAATAGTCATAAAATTGTTTGGTGGATTTGCAAAAAATGCAAAAATTCTTGGAATGCTCAAATAAAAAGTCGATACAGAGGAAATGGTTGCCCAATATGTGGTCGAAAACAAGCTGCAAAAAGTAAGGCAACCCCAAAAATTGGAGAAAGTTTTGCAGATTTATTTCCTGAAATATTAAAAGAGTGGGATTATGAAAAAAATAACAAAATAAATCCGTTAACAATAAAACCTAGTAGTGTAAAAAAAGTTTTTTGGAAATGTGCAAAAGGTCATAGTTGGGAAGCAAAGGTTTCTTACAGAACTTTGCGAAATAATGGATGTCCAGAATGTTATGCTCCGTATAAAACTTCTTTTCCTGAACAAGCTATTTATTATTACTTATCTCAAATCTTTAATACAGTTAATAGAGATTCAAGCCATGGTTATGAGTTTGATATTTTTCTAAAAGATGAAAATATTGCTATAGAATATGACGGGTTATATTGGCATAGTTCTGATTTCGCAAAAAGTATGGAACTTAGAAAAAATGAATATTGTAAAACTCATAGTATCAAACTCTATAGAATAAAAGAATCAAATGACAGAACTAATCCTGTAGTTAAAGAAGAAAATATTATAACCTACTATTACGATACTGCGTACACTTTTTTAGATGCGGCTCTGAAGCAACTTTTTATGTGTATAGAAAAGGATGTAAAAAAAACACTTTTAATTGTTCCTAATGTAGCAAAAGATCGAAATTTTATTATTTCTCAATTTGAACAAAAGAAAGTTCAAAAGTCCATTCTTAAATGTCCAACTATAGTCAGTGAATGGGATTATGATGCTAATAAAGGGCTACTACCTGAAAATGTAAGTTTAGGTTCGGAACAAAAAATCAATTGGATATGTTCTAAAGGTCATAAATATTCTTCTCGAGTATCTCATAGAGTAAATGGTGTTGGGTGTCCATATTGTTCTGGGAAAAAAATATTAGTAGGAGAAAATGACTTAGCAAGTAAAAACCCGAAACTAGCTACTGAATGGAATTATGATAAAAATGGTGATTTACTACCTACTCATGTTTTTCCTTCTACAAATAAAAAAGTTTGGTGGAAATGTGTTTTAGGACATGAATGGGAAGCAACTATTAATTCTAGAAATAATGGAAGAGGATGTCCTTTCTGTTCTGGAAGGAATTATCCAAAAATTCATTGCATAGAAACTAATAAAATATATAATACTTATGAAGAAATAGAACTCGAATTAGGTGTCAGGAAATCAAATGTATCACAAGTTGTTCATAAAAAAAGGAAAACGACAAAAGGATACCATTTTGAATTTACTACTGATAAAATATAGAAAAGTGAGTAATTCACACAAGAAACCCTAATGTATTATTGTTAGCAACTCTTATTGATAACGGAGAAATTTCTGCAGATTTAGCTGCACATATCAAACCTGATGATAAATATAGAGATCATGGTCTTTTATTCAAAATATTGCCACAAAACATAAGAGATTTATTTAATGATGAAAAAACTTATGATTTAAGCAAATAATTGAAATTAGAAAACACAGCAGGAACATAGGAGAAGGGTCTATATTCCTGCTACGAAAGAAGAAGGTACTCTTGGCAACTTAAGTATCTTTGATAAATCTCGTTAAGTCAAATTTATTCTTTCACCCAAGTTGTTTCCTGTGGCATTCCAAAAGCTAAATATCCCTTGATTCCGAATTCTACTTCACTGATTTTTAGAATCGTGTAGCTTTTATTTATATAAGGCTATGTTCCGAAAAGTATTGGTAAGTTTTAAACACTAATACTTTTTTTAGTCCATTTCTTATTCCACAAAATGTGGCATTTCTACTTATTATGAAATTATTTTAGTTTTATATTAATTTTAAAAAGATTTTTTTGACACAAAAATCAACTGCAATTATAGAGGTGAATAAGATTAGATAGACAAGGATTATACTAAATAAGTATGGAAACTTTAAACAATTTTTTTGAAAATGTGTATAATTCAGCACATTTTACAGAAGATACCCCTAGGGCTTATGCAACAGGGCTTCACAATAAAGTTTTAGGTAATAAAATTGTAAAACATCAAAATCACCATAACATCGACTACGTTGAGTTTAACATTGCTAGAGCCCCAATAGATAACATAATAGTGAATGAAAAGGGGGATGCCATAAACAATGCAAGGGATTTTTCTAATCTTGTTATTGCTGCCTATAATGAACTTTTTCCAAATGAAAATGTTGAAGATGAACTGTTAAGAAGGGCTGCAGAGGATTACTTTGCTCGTAAAAATCATTAGATTTCGATTTCATTCTTACGAAGAATTTCTAATACTTCGTCGCTTTCATTATAGATGGAAAACTTTTTCTGGGGGTTCTTTTTTGAAAATTCAATTGCCTCATTAAGTGGTAGTACAATGTAATTTTTATCATTACTAAACGATTCCAAAACAGAATGATTTGTTCCATCTAATGTAAAGATGTCGATGATGTTACCAATCTTGTCTTTTTGAATAAAACCGTAATACTTGTTTTCAGTCATAATCAAATCTCCATTTCTAATTTTAGTATTATAACATTTTTGTGATTTACCCTGTGAAAATTTGGCATTTCTGAAAAAAGTATCGGAATTATTAAAGTCTCGATACTTTTCGATACATAAAATGTATTTTTCTAATGCAAGTTATTATAATTTGGCAGTGTGGCATTTATGTCCACCGTGTTATTAGGATTATTTTTATTCCATTCATGACAAATTACTTTAAAGTTTGTTGTACCTTCTTTTAAGATTTCGGATAAGTTATTTAACATCGTATTATTTATTATAGTACGTTTTTTGAAATCGTATAGTTTTTTATCAATACTTTTTCAGAACATAGCTAAATATTTTAACTTATTAGTTTTACATCAGATATTTCTTCATCTAAAATGTTTAGCTTATAGCTGTATAAAATCTCAGCAACATCGGACAAAGGTTTTCTTGTATTCAATCCCATATTTTGAGCAAATTCAATAGCTGCTTTTGTTGCTTCCGGATTCCAAAGATGAGCATTATCAAGATTTACAAAATCACATTGTTCAGAATCTGCAATTGCTTTGATATGACGATTCAATATATTTATGTTTTCATTATTTTGTGGATTTGAAACAGAAATTAAAGCAATACGACAGTTTCTATTACAGTTTTTAATCAATTTAATTAGGTCAAGATATTTTTTATCAAATAACTCGCAGTTGTTTATGCAAAGCTGTATCTCATTTTCACCAAGATGAATCATTATTCCTTCTGGTGAGAGTGGAGCAATCGCCAAATTAAAATATTCTTTTACATTTTCAAAAGAAAGCTCTTCATAGCTCTTATTGTAAATCTTAAAATTAAATTTAAATTCTCTTCCAAGACTTTGTACAGGTATCATTTTATCCTGTCCATTTCCAAGCAGAATAACAGCATTTTTTTCTTCTTTTGTATTTGCTTTCTCTGGATAAATCAATTCATCAAGTGAATAAGAATAATTCGTATTTCCTACTTTTGAAAGAACCTTAGTATCGATAGTTTCTGTTGATTTTAATTTCAGCAAGTTATTTTTTTTATCAATATTTTTATTTCTAATATAAACAAAAACATTCATCATCACAATTCCAAGATTTATAAAGTAAACTGCAAGTACATAATTAAATTGATGATTTATAAACTTTGCTGTAATACCCGCAATATATCCAGTGATTATCAAAAAGATAAATGCTAAACTTGTTCCTTTTGTAGTGCGAGCTTTGTAAGCTTTGATTACATTTAAGGGCCAAGAAAATCCAAAACAAATCAACATTAATGCTTCAAAAACATGTCCAAATTCCATTTCATTTTACCTCTTATTTGTTAGTTAATTTATTAGTTTAAGGACATCATATCAAAACAAAAAAATCATTCAATTTTTTGAAACTATTAAAAGCTTTTTCTATCTATTTTTTTCTTTACTTTTCAAAATATATTTTTTTTACTTTCAAAAGTATGAAGATAAATGAATTTTACTATATTATATAAATATGAAAACGGAATTAAACAGAAACACTTTAAATTCAATTAGAGAAGAAATAAAAAGAAATCAACTTGGTTTAATTATTGGAATTACTTTTCTTCTAACTCTTGGTGGAATGATTATAAATATTTCTTCTAACGACAAAGCAATAAATCAGTCTCTTAATGATACTTCAGAGCTCGTTACACGACTTTACAAATTTACAAAAAACATGAATAAGAACGATTTGATAAATTACATGGATTCGGTTGTTCAAGATTTACCAGATATTGATGTAATTTCTATTGTTGATAGTAATAACAATCGTATTTATCATGCACACCATGAATTGATTGATACACAATTTGATGGAACACATCCCGATTTTTCTAATATATCTTCTAATTTCCTAACAGAAAACAGTACAGGACCTTCAGGTCCTCAACGACGAACTTATTCAGCTATTTATGATGATTATGGAAACTATGAAGGCTTTATTATGATTATCAAGTTAAGAACTTCTATGCGCATTGTTACAATTAGAACAGTCATTCTTTTCCTTTTTGTTACCCTAGCCGCGATTTTAATTGAACTTGCAATTAGTGTAACATTTACTAAAAAAATCAAACATCAATTTCTTGAATTTGCTGAAGATCTCGAAGGAACAAAATTTTTGGTTGATTCAATGCGTGCAAATAATCATGATTTCACAAATAAACTTCATGTAATTCTTGGACTTATCCAAATTGGAGAATATGAAAAGGCCCAGTCTTATATAGAGAATATTTCCATTATTCAACGAGAAACAATTAGTCTAGTAATGAACTCAATCGACAATGCAAGTTTTGCAGCTCTGCTTATAGGCAAAATCGCCCGTGCTTCAGAATGCAATGTAAAATTTATTCTTGATTCGAATATTCATTTTTGTTCACAAGATATTGATATCCCCTCAGAAGCACTTGTTACAATAACAGGCAACTTAATTGATAATGCTCTTGATTCTATGAATGAGATGCAACATAATGAAATCAGAAATAATAAACAAAATGAACTTTGCTTTGGAGTAATGACAAGACCAGGTTTTCTTTTATTAACAGTCAAAGATTTAGGAATGGGTATTTCTGATGATGTAAAAGAACATATTTTTGAAAATGGATTTTCTACAAAGGGACAAAATCGAGGTGTTGGACTATATCGCACGAAACAGTTAATTGAACGACTCGGAGGAGAAATTTCATTTGAATCCCAAAAAGGCAATGGAACCTGTTTTATGGTTAGAATAGGAAATTAGGTAGATCAGAATGAAATATAAAGTTTTAATTGTTGAAGATGACCCCATGGTCGCAATGATAAACGAACAGTATGTTTCTAAAAATCCACAATTTGAAGTTGTAACTTCCTGTAGAAATGGAAAAGAAGTCTTTGAATATTTAAAAAACAATAAAGTTGATTTAATTGTACTTGATGTTTATATGCCCTATATGACAGGAGTAGAAATTCTGAAGAAAATTAGGGAAAATAATTTTCCTTCAGAAGTTATAATGGTAACCGCAGCAAATGATTCAAACACAATCGAAGAAACAATGCATCTTGGTGTAATTGATTATCTTATAAAGCCCTTTGCCTTTGAGCGATTTCAAGTAGCTTTAGAAAAGTTTATTGCACATCATACAACTCTTAGTAAAAATAATGTACTTGATCAATCAGGCATTGATAATATGATTTTTAATTCATGTAAAACACTTTCTGAAATGAATGACTGTATAGAACAACAAAAACTCCCAAAGGGAATCCAAAAAAAGACTCTTATTTTAATTCAAGAATATTTTGATAAAAATCCCGGTTGGCATACAGTAATAATGATTGCAGAAAAATTAGGTATTTCAATTGTAACAGCTCGTCATTACATGAACTATTTAGAAGCAGAAGACATAATAACTTCAGAAATCAATTATGGAACTGGAGGAAGACCTTGCATTCTTTATAAGAGAAAAAATGGGAAACTTGTTTAACTATCAATAAGTTGGACTAAATCATATTTTTAGTTATTTTAGTTAAAGTTTTTAACAGTCTTTTACCAACCTAAATTATGGTTCTGTTTTCCAATCTTGCAAAATGTTTATTTTTACGTAATCGCCGGGATTAAAAACTTCAGAATCATTGGAAGATTTATCAACAATTAGAATGCCGTTTTTTGTTTTGTTTGTTCCAATTTTGTATCTTATTGTAGAACCTAAAAATGTTTTTGAAATGATTTTGTTTTCTGAATTTTTAGAATCTGATTTTTTTAAGTTTATCCATTCTGGGCGAACAATAAAACAGGCATTTTCTTCTTCAATAAAGTTTGCTTTTCCCACAAAATCGGCAACAAATTTGTTTTTTGGTTTAAAATAGATTTCTTCAGGGCTTCCGATTTGTTGAATTTGCCCATGGTTCATAACTGCAATTTTGTCAGAAAGGTACAATGCTTCTTCTTGGTCGTGAGTTACATAAATTGTTGTAATTCCAAAATCTTTTTGAATTTCTTTTAGTTCATCTCTAACTTGATTTCTAAGTTTTGCATCTAGTGAAGAAAGTGGTTCGTCCATTAAAAGAATTTTTGGTTTTAAAATTAAGGCTCTTCCCAACGCAACTCTTTGTTGTTGACCGCCAGAAAGTTCGTGTGGAAATCTGTCTAGTAAACCAACTAATCCAAGAAGTCTTGCGCTTTGCTGAATTAAACCTTCTGCGTTTTTATAAAATTCTTTTGAAGGCACTTTTTCTTTTTTGTTTTTGATTTTTAAGCCATAAAGAAGATTTTCTTTTACAGTAAAATGTGGAAAAAGTGCATAATCTTGAAAAACAATTCCAATTTCTCTCTGGCTTGTTTCAAGTTCATTTTGATTAATATTGTTAATAAAAATGTTTCCTTCTTGTGGAGTTAAAAATCCCGAAAGTAATTTTAGCAATGTTGTTTTCCCACAACCAGAAGGCCCAAGCAAAGTTGTAAAACTTCCTTCTTCAACCGAAAGAGAAATGTTGTTTATTGTTTTGTTTTGATTGTAAGAAAAACAAACGTTTTCAATTTCTAAATATGCTTTTGTTTCCATTTTTTTCTTATAAACTCATAAATTAGTGATTCTACTTTTAATATTATAAAAGTTAAACAAGTTAAAACAAGTGCAAAAGCACAAGCTTTTCCCCAGTCGCCTTGTTCTGCAAGATTTAATATAGTTACCGAACTTAAAGGACTATCAAATGATATTAAAAAGATTACTGAACTAACAGTTCCTACGGCACGTACAAAATTATATGTAAAAGCAGAATTAATTCCCGTTTTTGAAATTGGCATTAAAATTGAACATAAAAGATTTAATTTGTTTGCACCCAACGATTTTGCTGCTTCGTCAAGATTTGGTTTAATTTGAGAAAAACTAGATGAAATAATTCTGTACGAAAATGGTAAAAATGAAACTGTCATTGCAATAATGATTAATATTTTTGAACTTGTAAAATGAATTTTGTTTGCTGCAATTAAAATGGAAAGCCCTAAAAGAGAACCTGGAATGCAAGACGGAAGTTGAATTAATACATCATAAAAATTTGAAAACTTAAAATTATTTCTGTTTATAAAAAAACTCGAAAACGAAGCAATTAAAGTTGCCAATAAAGAAGCAATAAAGGCAAAAATTAAGGAATTAATAAGTTGCTTTGAATATTCAAAAACAGATTTTATATGTCTAAATGTAAAGTCTGTATTAATTCCCCAAAGTTCCTGAAAACTTCCAATTATGATGGAAACAAATTGTGATAAAACAAGAAAACTTAAAAATGCACAAAAAATAAAAAGAACGTATTTTGTTATTTTTGAAGATTTTATGGAAGTTGAAAAACTTGTTTTTGCTCCAATTGTGGCAAGTTTTAAAAAGTGTTTTTTTGAAAGCTTTAATTGAAGTATGAATAAAATTACAGAAGGAACAACTAAAATAAGTCCAAGAACAACACTAATTCCAGAGTTGAGCCAGCCTGTAAGTTGTGTATAAATTTCTACTGCAAGAACTTTAAATCTTCCAGCTACAATTAATGGGTTTCCAAAATCGCTTAAAACTGAAACTGTTATGAATAAAAACGAAGAAAAAATTCCTTGTTTTGAAAGTGGCAAGGTAACTGTAAAAAATATTTTTAGTTTTGATGCGCCCATTCCCAAAGCGGCTTGTTCGTAATTTTGATTTATTCCAGCTAGAGTCTGTAAGCAAATTAAATATGCTACTGGGAAAAAACATAAAACTTGCGAAATTAATAATCCCAAAAAACCGTAAAGTGAAATGTCAAGATTTAGAATTGTATGTGTAAAAAATCCTTGTCTCCCAAATAACAAAATGAATGAAAGCCCGCCAACAAAGGGTGGTGTTACCAAATGCAAAATTGGAATTAATGAAAAAAATCTTTTGAATGGAATGTTTGCTTTTATAATGGCGTAAGCGTAAATGTAACCAAACAAAACTGAAAAACTTGTGGAACAAATGCATTCAATTAAAGTGTTTAGAATTGTTTTTAAATATCTTTGTTGGGTAAAAACTTTTTTAAAATCGGAAAGTTTTGGTGTTGAAAAAGAACAAATTAAAGGAAACAAAATTGAAATGAGAAGAAATGCTACTATAAAATACCATATTAAATAAAAAACTCTATCGTGAGTTTTTGTAATTTTATTCAATTCTATTTCCTTAAAATATTTTTGTTAGAAAATTAATCTACAATTTGTGACCACTTTTCCAAAACTTCTTCTTTTTGTTTTGCTGCAAGATTTGAATCATAATCAATTAAGTCTGTGTCAGTAATTTTAATTGCTTCTTTTGGTGGATTAGCAAGAGGATTTGTTGGTGTTGTAAAATCAATTGCCGACATAATTTCTTGTGCTTCTTTTGAAAGAATAAAGTCTACAAAAAGTTTTGCTTCTTCCATATTTTTTGCATTTTTTAAAACCGCTACACAATCTACATCGCCAACAGTTTTTGGTGGTGCAATAACTTTTATATCAAATCCTTGTGATTTATATTTTGCCAAAGCGTGCAAGTAAGCAATTCCAACGCTGTATTCACCTGTTCCAATAAGTTTTGGAGGCGCACTTCCGCTGTCTGGAAATTGTCCTACAAGTTGTGATAAAGATTCTAAATAATTCCAGCCTTGATCCCAAGAAAGTCTTTGTAACTGATTTTGAACAAAAAGATACGCTGTTGAAGATGCCATTGGATTTGTCATGACAATTTCGTTGTCAAAGTCAGCATCAAGTAAATCATCCCAAGTTTTTGGATATTCTTTATTTGGAAATTTTTTAGTAAATCTTTCTTCGTTTACGCCAATTCCTAATGCTAAAATACAGAATCCTGTCCAAGTTTTATTTGGTGAAATTGCAAAAGGAGGAAAATCTTTACTAACTTTTGATTCGTATACTTCCAATGCGTTTTCTTTATCTGCCTGAATGTGATAGTTTGAAGCGCCACCCAAAAGAACGTCTGCTTGTGGATTGTTTTTTTCTGCAATTACTTTGTTTATAATTTCGCCAGTTGTTGCTCTAAGATATGAAACTGGGATACCTGTTTTTTTAGTAAATTCTTCACATAAGATTTTTGTTTCTTCATCGTGAATAATAGAATAAACTTTTAGTTCTTTTTGAGTATCTTTGCATGAAAAAAATGCAAAAGAAAAAATTATAGTAAATAGAAAAAATACAATTGATGATTTGAATTTCATTATAAAATCTCCTACTTAAGAAGTATATTTATAAGATATTGAAAACCTGGTATTATTGCTATATCCATTTTGTAATAAATATCATATTACCAGATTTCTTCTATGCAACCTTGCACAACTCTTCGAGCGTAGCGAGAAGCCCTGTAGATTGCATTCGTCAATCTCAGAGTACACTGATACCGACAAAAATGTAAGCATTTTATCAGTATCGTTTGTCGCTCTTCGCTACGCTTCGACCTTCACTTCGTTCAGGCAGACAACTAGCGCTTTCTGGACTTTCCTTAAGGGGCTTTTCGGTCGCCCCTCAAAAATATGCAACATTGCACTGGCAATCACTCTTTCAAAAAGCACATGAAGGCAACTGCTCAAGAAAGTATTTCTATGGAAGCATTGAGAGATGTACTATTTCCACTTCCCCCCCCCACTATCTGAGCAAAAAAGAATAGTTGCAAAAATTGCAGATTTGTTCAAACTAATAAACTCTATTCAAAACAATTTATAGACTGTTAAAAATAGAGTGATGTTAAGTAGTAATAAAACAGACGTTTCAACACGCTGCTATTGATTTGTATCAAAATATTTATATTACTACAAATACTAATCTTTATACTTCCTAATCTTCGCTAAACAAATCTTCGATTGAATACAGAATCAACTGTTTTTTATAATTTTCATCAATTTCTTTATAGCCTGATTTTGAAAAGAAACCGTATTTTTTACAAACTAATCCAGTATCATTCACCTGTTTGATTTCAGTACAAATCAAATTTTTATCAAGTTTTTCATCTTTAAATTTTGCTTCGTAAAAAATATAGGAATTATCACTTTCTGTAACAATATCAAATTCACCATTTTTGCGATTAACTGGATCATCGTAATAATACTTACCAATTTTTTCAAAAGAATCTTCTAATTCTCCAAGACGATTTTTTCTGATTAAAAACTGTTTACAAACCTGCTCAAAAGTTTTTGGAACATAATGTTCTTCAAAATCATTTTTAATAAATTTTTCATAAAAAACATCTGAATCCATAACAGCAAGTCGAGAAAGATTTCTATAAATATATTTGAAATAAAACAAAGTAAGTTGATCAGAAACATAATAACCTACTTTTTTTCTGTTATTCTCATCATTAATTGGAAATTCTTTTGTTACAACATCCATTTTTATAAGTTTTTCAAGAATATCAACCAATGTTGGAGAACTTGACACTTTTGATTGCGATAAAATATCACTAAATCGAACATAACCTTTAGCAAGAGCT
>JAFXDY010000008.1 GCA_017521105.1 Treponema sp. | reverse complement strand
GACAAAGATTGTTTAGATTTGTTATTTGATATTATTGATTCATTTAGTACTGAAAAAGGCTTACCCATTGGAAATTTAACAAGTCAATTTTTTGCAAATTTATATCTTTCAGAATTAGATCACTTTGTTTTAGAAAAGTTAAAACCTTCTGGATATTGTCGTTATATGGACGATTTTATATTGTTTTCTAATTCAAAAATAGATTTGAAGAAAATGCTTAACAGTATTGAATCTTTTTGTTTAAATAATCTTTTATTGACTTTAAAACCTTATATTTTAGGAAAATGTAAAGATGGAATTGCATTTTTGGGATACAAAATTACTTGTAAAGATGTTGATTTATTGCAAAAATCTAAAAAACGTAAAAAAGTAAAATTAAAACGCATTAATTTTGAACTAGAAAATAATTATATTACACAAATAAAATATGTAGAACGTGTAAAGTGTTTGTTTTCGGTGTGATTTTTTTATGCACTGTCTTTGCGTGTGTGAAAAAAAATGTCATTGCGAGCGAAGCGAAGCAATCTAGGAAGTGAACGCTGGTTACTGGATTGCCACGTTTTTTTTGTATTGAATGCATACCAAAGTTGTAAAAAATGCATTTTGGTATGTAAATTTTACGCAATTTTCTACTTTTTTTGAGTTAAATGCATAACAAACGAAATAATTTCAATTTGGTATGTATGTTTTTGTGTTTTAATGGAGTATTTTTTGATTATTTACATACCAAAGTTGAAAAAATAAAGTTTGGTATGTATTTATTTTTGATTTACTGGCTGAATTCTGTTAAAAATACATACCGTTTTGCAATAAAACAAATTGGTATGCATAAGGGTGATTTGAGTAGAGAATTTTACCCGAATTTTACATACCAAATTGTATTTACACATTTTGGTATGTATATACTGGATTGCCACGTCGCTTCGCTCCTCGCAATGACAAAATAAGTCTGTCATTGCTGACGTGCATACACTGGATTGCCACGACCTAAAGGTCTCGCAATGAGTCGCACGCATCCGCGTGCTTACCGAGTTTTGCTCTGCAAAACTCGCGATTTATAGATTGCTTCGTCGCTTCGCTCCTCGCAATGACGGGTGAGATTTGTGCAAAAAGACTTAAAATCAAAACCTGCAATCCTGAATTCTGAATTCTAAATTTTTAAACTTACTTCTCCAGAGTTCAAAACTTTTGTTTTTCCTTCTGCTTGTACTACAAGATTTGCGTTGTTGTCTATGTCCAAAACTGTGGCGGTGTAGCTAGATTTTGCGTCATCAATTATTGGAAACACTTGAACTTGTTTTCCTATTAAAAAAGAAAGTTTTTTGTATTCTTCTAGTTTTTTTTGTAATTGATTTTCTGTTGGGTTTTGAAAAAAGCAAATTATGTTTTGAATTAATTTTGCTGCAAATTCAATTTTTGTTTGTTCTGAAATTTCTTTTTCTAAAACTGTTCCTGCAATGTTTTGAATTTCTTGTGGGAAATCTTTTTTTGATTTATAAAGATTTATTCCAATTCCTAAAACAACTTTTGCAATTTTTCCTGTGGTGTAATCTATTATTCCTTCTGCCAAAATGCCGCAAACTTTTTTGTTGTTTATAAAAATGTCGTTTATCCATTTGATTTTTGAGTCTATATTAAAAAAAACTTTTATTGTGTTGCAAACTTCAACACCAGAAAATGCTGTAATTTGTGAAGGTGTAATGTTTTTGTTTTGTAAATCTATTGTTAATGAAAAGTAAAGTCCGCTTGCATTTGGTGAATAAAAACTTCGTCCCATGCGTCCGCGTCCTGCAGTTTGGCTGTCTGTAACAACAATTAGGTTTTGATTTAAGTTTTTTTCTAAAAGATTTTTTGCGTATGTGTTTGTGGAATCAATTGTAGAAAAATATTCTATTTTGTAGTTTTGAAAGTTGTTTTGCAAAAGAGTTTTTAGTTGTTGTTCAGATTTTTCGTTTTTTATCATTTGCTATTATTTTACTTGTTTTTTTGTTTTTTGGAAAGTAAGGCACGCCTGGGAGCTTTCTTGCGTGAGTTCCAGTAGGGGCACCGAAGGTGTCGACCGCAGGGGCTGTCGAAAGAATTGAATGATTGTTGTAAAAGATTCCCGTGTCAAGCACGGGAATGACATGCTGAAAATGGTGCTTAGAAGTTTTTTAGACAGCCCCGAGGACGATGACCGTTAGGGAACCCCGAATGGAACGACAGCGAAAACGAAGTTTGAGCTGGCACGCCCTTTTTTTTATTGTGATTTTTTGGTATAGTGGCGGTATGAAAACTTCAGATTTTAACTTTGATTTACCAGAACATTTGATTGCGCAACATCCTAGTGGGGTTCGTGGGCAAGATAAATTAATGCTTTTGAATAGAGAAACTGGCGTTGTGGAACATTTTATGATGGATGATTTGCCTTCGCTTATTCCGGAAAATGCGTTGATGGTCTTTAATAATTCAAGAGTGCGTCGTGCTAGAGTTTATGGAATTAAGGAATCTACAGGCCGTGAACAGGAATTTATGTTTTTGAACACTATGAATGATGAATGTTCTGTTTGGAACGTAATGGTAAAAAATGCTAAAAAGCAAAAGCCTGGTATGAATTATAAGTTTCCTGATGGAACTGTGGGAACTATAATTTTGGATGAATCTAAAGTTGGAACTGAATTTAGGGCTTTAAAATTTGATTTTACTATTGATGAAGATTGGTTTGAACGAAACGGACACATTCCGCTTCCACCTTATATTCGCCGTGAAGATACTGAAGAAGACAGCGAGCGATATCAAAATGTTTATTCTAGTGATGTGGGAAGTGCTGCGTGTCCTACGGCGGGGCTTCATTTTACTGATGAAATGATGAAAAAACTTTCTGATAAGGGAATTGAGCGTTGTTTTGTTACTTTGCATGTGGGGCTTGGAACTTTTTTGCCTGTTCGTGAAGATAATATTGAAAATCACAAAATGCATGAAGAATGGTATTCAATTCCTGTGGAAACTGCAAAAAAAATTAATGAAGCAAAGGCGGCTGGGCGTCCAATTTTGGCTGTGGGAACTACAAGTGTTAGAACTTTGGAAAGTGCGGCTCAAAAATTGATTCAAAATGGGGAAAAGCCTGGTCAAAATGGGCAATGGATAAAAGCGGGAACTGATTCTACAAAGATTTTTATGTATCCTGGGTATGAATTTCAGGTTGTAGATAAGATGTTTACAAATTTTCACACGCCAGAAAGCACTTTGATTATGCTTGTTAGTGCCTTTGCGGGAAAAGAAAAAATTATGAATGCTTACAAAACTGCTGTAGAAAACGAATATAGATTTTTTTCTTACGGCGATGCAATGTTCATTCGGTAGAATTTTTTTTGTAATAGTTCTTAGTTTTTTACGACAATTGTTCAAAACTGTATTGTGTTAGGTTTAAGAATTGTTGTGTTAAAACGTTACTAATCATTTGGTCTGTTGCTGCGCTTTTAAATTCTTGTTTTACCATTTCTTGGATTTCGGCAATGTCTTTTTGAGATAATGGTAAACGTCTGCCTGCAATATTTGATTCCAAATTTTTGCTTCTGAATATAAATGGTCCTGCAAAAGCTAGTCGTAAACTTACAAGTGAATTTTTTTCTGTATTTGCCATAAATGCAAATGATGCAGATTGTTGTGTAATTTTATTTTCTGGTCCAATTCGTCTAAAAATTGAAATGTCTGCGTCTACTAAAGGAATTTTGATATTTGCCAATATAAAATTTTTAGGAACATCTTTTATAGTTTGTAAAGTTTCTGTTCTTGTTTCTGTTTGGCTTTTAAATTCTAATTTTGTATCTAAGGCTAAAAGTGGTGCAAACAAAGTTAGTTTGTGATTCTGTTCACAAATGTTGCCTCCAATTGTTGCGGTATTTCTGATTATGGGGTTTGCAACGGTTTGTAATGCTTCGTATAAAACTTGGGGAAGGTGGTTTTGTCCAATTTGTAATATTGCAGAAAGTGTTGTTCCTGGTCCCACTTCAATGTAGCGTTCGTGTCTTATAATTTGTGAAAGTTCTTGTATTCCAAAGGTAGAAATTGCTTTATCTGGGAGTTCGCCTAATCTTGTGCAACTACCAACAACTTGTATTCCTGGATTATTTTGTATTTGAAATAATAATTCATGTATGTTTTTTGCATATAATAAAGTTTTCATCGTTTGCTTGTCCTTGTTGATTGTCTAATATTTGAATTATTTTTGCTTTGAATAACAAGGGCAAAAAGAATTCCGTTTACCAAAGTGTCTAAGTCTGTACAGCAAGGTGCTAAAAATTTTACATAGTCTGCTATTTCTTCTCTAGAAACTTTTTTATTTAGCGATAAAATTTTGTAAGCTGTAAAAATTTTTCCGGCATCGCAATAACCACATAATTGAATTCCTGCTTTTGCAAAACCTTTGATTATGTTGTTGTATTCTTCTGTTTTTTCAAAATAATCTAAAGTAATTATTTCGGCATTTCGTATGATTCCTACAGGTAGCTTGCAAGCTGCAACTGGTTCATTGTTTAATAAAACTGTACATGCTCCACAAAATCCTTGTAGACAACCGCATTTTACATGTGCAGAAGTTTTATTGTGTAAAACGCTCATTAGTGATTCTTCACTTTGAGCTTCAAATACTGTTTTTTTGCCGTTTAAAGTTACAGATATATTCATTTATTCTCCAAATTCCTTTTTGTTTTCGTTTTCTGCAGCTTCTTCTGAGCCAAGTTCTTTTTCTTTTTCAATTTCTCTGGCTTGAATTAAATTGTAAATTTGTTCTTCTGTACAAGGTAGAACCGAAAGTTGTGTTTGTAATGCCATTGATAAAGCTGCTGCAAATGCGGCTGGTAAAGTGTTGTGTACAAGTTCGCCAATTTGTCCAGTCTTATTTTTTGACTGAATAAAGTTAATAGAAAATTTGTTACAATTGATTGTGGCTCCTTTTACTAAAGTTGTAAGTTCTTGTTGAATATGCAACATTATTGCACGTTTTGCGGCTACTTCATCAAATATTTCGCCACAGTCAATTGTAATCCATATTCCTTTTATTGTTGCGGTGTAAGTAAATGAATCTAACTGAACTTCCACTGCAGTTGAAGCAAATGATGTTGCTGTAAAAGGATTTCCCGAAAAAGTTTCATTGTTCCAGTTCTTCTTTGCTGCACTTACAGATTTTTTTGAAGTGATTGGTAATGGTTGATGGAATCTTTTTTTCTGAATGTCTGTACAACATTTTTTTATTAAATCATTCAATATACCAACTGAACTGTAATAGTTTTCTGGGGAAGTAGGAAAGTCTTCTATTTCAAACTCTGAAACAATTTTTATATTTTCTTTTGGAAGTTGTAAGATATCAGATGCTGTCTCTTTCCAAATGTTTTGAATTACTGGTGATGCTTGCAAAGCGTGAATTTCAACATTTTCATCATTGAATAGTGTTACTTCAATTTTTGGATTATATGTAAAAACACTTGTTCCCAAATAGTTTGAAGAATTGTAAGCTGTTGCAATTCCCATTCCTCTAAGCGGAATGGCAAAAAATGGATTACTACCTTTTTTTAAGCGATTCATTGCGTCCATTTTAAAAGCTGAATATTTTCTATTAAAATCGCTCACTTTTATTGTATTTTGTATAACAGCTTCTGTGTCTGGTAATTCTAATTCAAAAGGAAAATCAGTTGTTTTTTGTGATTTATTTATTTTTCTTAATTCTTCGGGCAAAATATTTAGTTTTGTTGCAATTTGATGAAAGTGGTTTTCAATTGCAAAAAAGGCTTCGGAATCAATTCTTCGAATAAAAATTGATGTTGGTGGATTTTGTGAAGTTACTACTTTTGTTGTAATTGATAAATTATTCAATTTGTAATAATTGCAAATTCCAATTGACAACCTGTCGGCAATTTCTTGTGCAAATGGATTGTTTATTCCAACATCTACATTAATGTTAATTTTACTTGCCTTTATTAATCCTGATTTTGAAACTATTGTGTTAAAAGAAAATTCTGTTTCAATGTTTGGACTCATAAATTTTTGCTGCTCAGTTTGCGAAAGCATTAATTTTACTGGATGCTTAGAAAGAATGGCTGCCACGGCTGTTTGAATTGCAAGTTGTGTAGTCCTCCATAAACCATTTGCATTAAGTCCCGAAGAAATTGTTTTATGAACATAAATTCTTTCTGTGGGAATATCTAAACATTCGCTTAATGTTTTTTGAACAGAATATGTCCACTTAGTTGGTGTGTAAACGTGAAGTTCTCCATTTTCGTAATACGCAAAAGCTCCGTCTGTTTCCAACCATTTTGGATTCGAAACTTTTTGTTGGAAAGTCCCTTTAATTTCAATAACTTCTTCTGAATCTTCTTTGTTACTAAAACTTTGTAAAATTTCGGAATAATCTTGTTTTTTAAATTTTCCTGTTGTAATTTTTCTTAAGGCAATTTCTTGTTCTGTTATTTTTTCAAATCTTTTAGAGTCAATTACATTATCTAAGGATGGTAATTCATTAAAAGTAGAAACTAAGTCTGTAATATCTGTTGAAACAATTGGTGTTTTTGATTTATGAATTACCTTATCCAATGCAGATTCCAAATCTGAAATATCAAAACTAATGTTTGCTGAATCCCGTAATTCTTTTACTTTATATTCCTCTGGTCCTACTACAATGCCCAATGGTTCTCCTGTGTAGGAAATGGAACTATTTGAAAAAATATTCATTAAAACATTGTTTTCTTTAATTTGTTTTTTTCCTGGAATGTCTTTTGCAGTGTATAAAAAATAACCTTCAGGAAGATTTGGAATAGAAATGCCAGTTACTCTTCCTGTTACGGTTGGACTTCTTACAATTGCGGCGTGAAGCATATTTGCTTTTCTGCAATCACTGTAATATCCTTTTGCAAGTAGAGAACGTTTTGTGTTTATTTCTTTTGTCTTTTTTCTAGGCATTTTTTATTCCTAATTAATATAATATTATTATTTGTGATTTTCTAAACCAACTTTTTTTATTGTTTCAATTACATAATCAACTTCTTCTTGTGTCATATCTGGATACAAGGGAATTGAAATTGTTCTGCTATATTGATTTTCTGCATTTGGATAATTTTCTTTTGTAAACCAAGGATACAATTCTTTCCAATAAGTAAAATTAAAAATTGGAATAAAGTGAACAGAAATTCCAAGGCCTTCTGCTTGAAGTTTTTTTGCAAATTCTTCTCTGGAAATTGTGATTTTATCAAGATTTAATCTTATCAAATACAAATGCCATGAATTTCCTTTTGAATTTGGTGGAAGTTCAATAAAATCAAGATTTTTAAATGCCTTGTTGTATTGTTGGCAAACCTTTTTTCTTTGTTCGTAAAACAATTTTGCACGTTTTACTTGCGAAACTCCCAAGGCACTTAAAACATCTGGCAAATTAAATTTGTATCCAGGTGCAATAATGTCATATTCCCAAGAAGCCCTAGGAGAGGTGTAGCGGTCCCAAGTTGTTCTGTCCATTCCGTGCATTCGCATAACTGTAATGCGTTTGGCTAAATTTTCGTTTCTTGTGCAAACCATTCCACCTTCTGCTGTTGTCATTGTTTTTGTAACATAAAAAGAAAAAACACCAACGTCCCCAATTGTTCCTGCATAGCCTAAATCTGTTTCCGAAGGATATGAATGAGCTGCATCTTCAATTACGTAAATTTTATTTTTTTCTGTACTATATTTTTTTGCAAGTTCAAGAATTTGTTCCATTTTGCAAACGTTTCCTGCAATGTGAACTGGAACAATTGCTTTTATTTTGTGTTCCCCAGACTCAAAATCTTTTTTTAAGATTTCTTCAATTTTTGCAGGATCAATGTTGTAGGAATCTTTTTCAATATCTGCAAAGTAAACATCTGCGTTAAGATGTCTTGCACAAGCGGCTGTAGAAACAAAAGTGTAGGGCGTAGTAATAACTGCCGTTCCTTCTTTTACGCCACAAGCTTCCATTGCCAAAATCATTCCTGATGTATTTGAATTTACTGCTAAAGAAATTACTTTTCCACGTTTTTCTTTTATTGATTGAGTTTCTACAGATTCGCTAAATAATTTTTCAAATTCTAGAGTTACGTTTCCTGTTGTAAGCCATCCAGAACGCAAAACTTCTAAAACTGCTTGTTCGTCTTCTTGAGTAATTGATGCTTTATGAAATGGAACTCTCATATTTTTCCTCTTTTTTTTGTAAAAACAAATTATAACAAATCTGTTTGCTTTCTATCTGTGGTTTTTAATTCATTGTAAAAGTTTTTTAAACTTTCACAATCTTCACATACAATTTTTAAAAGTTTTTCTTTGTTTCTAAAATCACTTTCTTTTTCACTTGTAAAATAACAAATTGGATAAAGTTCTTCTATTAATTTATTTAATCTTTGTGAATCATAAGGCTTGTTTTCTAAAGTTAAAAGTTTTTTATATTCAGTTGCAGTGGGATTTTCTTCTTTTAACCACAATGGTTCAATTAATCTTTCTCCTTTTCTGCAACCTACAATTTTTATATCTATGTCTTTGTATGGTTCCAAACCGCTAAACTTTATGATTTGTTTTGCCAAATCTAAAATTTTAATTGGTTCTCCCATGTCTAAAAGATATGATTGCCCATTTTTTCCAACGCCGCCAGTTTGCAACACCAAAGAACAGGCTTCTGGAATTGTCATAAAAAAGCGTTCCATATTTTCGTCTGTAACTGTAATTGGCCCACCTGTTTTAATTTGATTTTGGAAAATTGGTAAAATTGAACCACGGCTTCCCAAAACGTTACCAAATCTTACAAACATAATTGCTTTATCTTTTTGTGCTTTTGCGGCTGCTTCCAAAACTAATTTTTCACAAATCATTTTTGAATATCCGTAAACTGAACATGGGCTAACAGCTTTATCTGTAGAAATTAAAACAAATCTATCAACATTATATTTTAATGCGGCGTCCAAAAGATTTTTTGTACCAAAAATGTTGTTTTCTACAGCTGCAACTTGATTTTCTTCCATCATTGGAACATGTTTGTAAGCTGCACAATGGAAAATTACATTACATTTTGTGTTTTTTATAATAAAATCAACATATTCTTTATCTTTCATATCCCCAATAATTGGGACAATTGTGGCTTTTTCACCAACACCTTCAGATTGCAATAAACGCAATTCTCTGTAAATCTGGCAAATTGAATTTTCTCCGTGGCCAAAAAGATACAATCGTTCTGCGCCCCCACTTAAAAGTTGTCTTGCAAGTTCTGAACCAATTGAACCGCCAGCTCCAGTAATAAATACCCGTTTTCCTCTAAGGTAAGAAAGACTTTCTTTTAATGAAATTGCAATTGGCGTTCTGCCCAAAATATCTAAAGGATCAATTTGTCTTGTTTGAACTAAATGGGCAGTTCCGTTAATTACTTGGCTAATTCCAGGAAGAATTTTTATATTTTTGAAT
>JAFXDY010000084.1 GCA_017521105.1 Treponema sp. | reverse complement strand
CTTTTTTTCAAATTACAATCTGTGCAGAGCATTTGCAAGTTTTCTAAAACAGATTTTCCGCCCTTACTCCAAGGAACAATGTGGTCTCCAGCCATTTCTGAAAAGTCAAAATGATTTTTACAAATTGGGCAAATTCCACCTTGTTGTTCATAAACAGTTCTTTTGTCGCGGTCCAAAAATGAGCGAATACTCAAATGTTTTTCTTTACCATCAAAAACATAATAATAAATCCCCGATTTTTTTGTAACATCTTCATCAGCCATCAAAGCCGCAACTTTTTCTTCCAGATTCACAGGATTCAAATCTTTTCTATCTTTTCCAAGTCCATTTTGCGTATCGTGATAAGAATTATACAAAGTTCCCCATTCAATTCCCTTCATTTCCTTACGATATTTTGGAAACAAAGCCACAACCCAATGAATTACACTCTGAAAATAAAGCCAAAGTTCCGTAGCGTCCCTATCATTTTGGTGTGTTCCCATATAATTACAAATCAACGCATCATCACTTCCTGCAAACCACCCAATCGCCTTTTCCAAAAGTTCCTGCCGAATAGGGGAACCAGAAACATATTTTTCACTCAAAAGTTTTGCCGCACAATTAGATTTAGAAAAAATCTTTTTTGCTTCCGCAGTCCAACTTCCAGCATAAACCGCATTCCGAATTTCCTGCGCCGTCAAACGCTCCCCAGCAATATTTATTGTTTTAAACCATTCAAGCTTTTCGCTAGCAGTTCCCTCACAAAAATAAACCTGAAGCTCATAATTCAAAATCGCCTCTTTTTCGTCATCCTGCAAATTAGAAAAATACCGCAAATTATGAGAAAAATCTCCGTTCACATAACGACAAATGGAAATCGTCCTCTGTTGCCCATCCAAAACTTCAAACCTGCCATCCTCCCGAACAACCCAATACATCGTATTCAACGGAAAACCCTTACAAACCGTATCCATAACCGCCTGCTGCTGACTATCATTATAACAAAATTCCCTCTGATACGGCGGCCGAATATCCAAACGCCCATCATAACCAGTTACGCCACCCTCGTTATCGTCCTTGTAATTTTGAACCAAATCTCTAACAGTAATAGAATGCAAATTAATTGTCATATATTTTTCCTTGTTGATAAAAAATTTTAATCTAACAAGGTTTCTTCATTACGTCTTGAATACAAAATTCTACGGATTTCCATTATTTCATCAATTACAACATACCAAACTGTATAATTTCCAACATTTATTCTTCTATATGGATATTTTCTGTTCTTTGATGATTGCCATATTGCAAAAGATTCTGGCGACTCTAATCTTTCTAGAATTGCATTTTCGATTTTGTTAAGCACATTTTCTGCAGCAATAGGATTTTGCAAATTATTTTGAATATAATTAATTATTTCTGCTAAATCTTGTTCTGCCAAAGGAAGATATTGTAGTTTATATTTTTTCATATTACTTCCTTATTTTATTTCTTAATTTACCAAAAACCTCATCATGTGAAAGTCTAACATCAGAAAATTCTGCATAATTATCTGCTTCATCTAGTTTTGTTTCTATATTGTTCATCACATTTTCATAAGCTTGAATACTCATAACAACCATAGAACCATATCCATTTTTTGTTAAAAAAACTGGTGCCTGTGTTGATGTAACAATTTCTTCAATTTCTGTAAACTTATTCCGTAAATCTGAAACCGGTCTAATCTGAATCATATTTCCTCCAAAAAGTAGGTTATATTATCAGTATATTATCATAATTTTATCAAGTCAATAATTTCTCCTTGGTAAACCATCTATTTTTGTTCAGGACTAACGTCCTTCACGCTTCTTTTTTATGAGAATACGAGCATAGATATTTTTTCCGTTTATCAATGGGCGAGCATCTTTTTCACCCAAAAAATCAATCCCAACAACTTCTTTATTGTATCCTGCAGAGGAAATCATACCGACTATCTCAAATTGTTCTGGATTATATTTATCTAAAAATGTTATTGGGACACCAATTACCCCATTGTAATCTTGTGGAATATCTGTAACTTTACTAACATCAATAGCATCATAGTTGTCATATTTTGGATATTCTTCTGGTGTGTATTTTTTATACAAAACAAGTACTTCTTCTTGCTTTGTTGTAGGAAGATTTGTATACCAACAAGCCATAATGTGTTTTACTTTTTTCCCATTTTCTACTTTTTCAAAAGAATTGCCTTCTGGAACTTCGAGCCAAAAATCGCTATTCATATTTCTATAGCCAATTCTAATTTTATTTTCCTTAAATAACGAAAAAATCTCTTTGTACGTAACTGCATTTTTATTCCCAATAATCAAAAACTTCTTATCATATTCCACCAACTGGGCAACATATTCTCGGAACAAACTAAAAGGAGGATTCGTCACCACAATGTCGGCTTGTTTTAAAAGTTCAATGCATTCTTTACTTCTAAAATCTCCGTCGCCTTTTAGTTCTTTTACTTCCACAGTAGAAAAATCTGTACTAGTGTTGTCATTTGGATTTCCGTAATAATCAAGCCAAACAGCCTTCTCACAATCATTTTGACTAAATAAATCTACATCCTGATTTTTGTAGCAAGTTGTAATAAGACGCTTTAATCCCCATTCCTTAAATTTCAACGCAAAAAATCTAAAAAAATTAGAAACCCTCGGATCATCACAATTACACAAAACAGTTTTCCCGTAAAAATGCTCTTTGTAATGACTAAGTTCTTTTTCAATATCACAAAGTTGTGTATAAAATTCGTCGTTTTTATTTTTCTTCGCTGATTTTAATGTTTCGTTTGCCATAAAATAATTCCATAAATATATTTAGGTATAAATAAATATTCAAAATACCTTTTGGTAATAATAATACATTATTATACCTTTAGGAACTTATTTCAAGCAAAAATTACCTTTTGTCAATAAACTTAAAGTATGAGTTTTTGGAAAAATGTTGATAAAGAACTAGAATATACAGGAAAGACACGCAAAGAATTAGCTGCTGAGGTAAATTTTCCAGATTCATACATTTCAAAAGGAATCTCTCGAAACAGCATTCCTTCTGCTGATTTAGCATTAAAAATAGCTCACGCATTAAATGTTCCTCTAGAAATTTTATTAGACATAAAAACCACAAAATCCCCATCACAAAAAGAAACAGAACAAAACCAACTTCGTTTATATCGCAAATATCACAACATAATAGAAAAAATGGAAAGTTTTTCAGAAGATAAACAAACTTTAGTAAACAACTTGGTAAACGATTTAGAAAAGCTATAAAAAAGAATCTTGCAAAAATTCTAAAGTAAGTATATATTAAAAAAAGAGGAAATGCCCAATTCATTTGGTCGTCTCCACGATTGGTAATAAGCTGCCAAAAGTAGATTGCGAGTCAATTTTGGCGGCTATTTTTTTCTCTTTTACATTTTTAAGTAAGAGAGCACGGCACATATAGCACTTACAATCGTAGCAATTCCTACTAAGACTGTAAAAATCAAATGCATGATTTTTGCTTTCATTGCCAGCCTCCCTAGTCAATTATTTCAGCATAAGCTGATAGAGTTTGGGAGTACACCGCCTGAAATTAGGCATTTCCATTGCTTTTATTATATATCAGTTTGTATAGTATTGTCTATAATTTTACAGAGTGTTTTTCAAAAGAGGATTTTATGATAACACAAATTAATCAAAACGATATTCCTGCTGTGGCTCAGGCTCTGGCAAAATCATACTCAGAAGAACCTTGGAACGAAAATTGGTCCCAAGAAAAAGCGGAACGTCGAGTAAAGGGCATTTTGGCTAACTTTGAATCAATTGGGCTAAAATATGAATCGGACGGAAACATTCTTGGTGGACTTTTAGGCTTTGTGGATCCTTACGCCGAAGAAGATTTCTTTTTTGTCTCTGAAATTTTTGTAATCCCAGAAAATAAAAAACAAGGAATTGGTTCTGCATTGCTTTTTGAACTTGAAAAACTCTTAAAACAACGCAACATTTCTGTAATTCAACTTAATTCAATCAATTATAATCAAAACTTTTACGAAAAAAACGGTTTTCAAAAAGACAGCGTAGATGTAATGTATAAAAGAGGATAAAAAAACAAAAATCTATTTTTTTACATCCGATTCAAAATCAATATTGTACAATTCTATGTTTCCATCCTGAAAATTTGAAAAACATAATATTTTGCCATCCAAAGAAATATCAAGTCCTGTAGGTTGATTGCCACCTTCAAAAGATTTAATTACTTTCATAGTTTCTGTATCAATTATGCAAATTTTTCCGTTTTCAAGACTTCGCAATGTGTAATCAACAGGATTGTTTTTCCCCCGGCAAGAAACAAAAAGCCATCTTCCATTTGCAAGAGCAATTGTATTTGGATTGTTATGAACTTGAACTTTTCTTAAAATTTCTAGCGTTGATAAATCAATTTCATAAATCTGTCTAAAATACATATCGCTAACATAAGCTTTCTTATCATCAGAAGAAGGCACAATATGACGCATCGCAGATTTATTTACAGTAACTTCTTTTTCTAATGTGCCTAATTCTGTGTTAAATTTTTGAATTTTTCCACCATCAAAACACAAAACAATTATGCTTTTTCCATTGTCTGTAAAAAGTAATCCACGAGGACTAGCAGAAGTTTTTAAATGGCTAATCAATTTTCCAGATTCATAATCAATTAAAGAAACTGTGTTGCTTATCCAATTTGAAACTGCAAGCAAATTTTTGTCGTGGTTATAAGCAATAAATTTTGACCATTCACCTTTTGTAGAAATTGAACGTTTTAGTTTAAAATCTGGATACGAATATTCATAAATTGTGCCTGTTGTCATTTGAGAAACAAAAAAACAATCTTTTTCTTTAATAAAAAGTCCTTCTGCAAAACCCAATTTTTCTGCATTAGGAGGGGAAAGTCGCTTTACAACTTTTTTTTCTTTTATATCAAAAATGTCAAATCCGTTGTCGTCTAGCAAAGGTAGTGCAATCACTTTTGAATCTGGACTAAATAAAACTTGCTTTGGTTGTTGTCCACACGAAAAAGTTCCAATTTTTGTAAGAACAGGCTCTGCTGTAAGAATCGAAGTTGAAAAAATCAAAAAGATTGAAATTAAAAAAGATTTCATATAATGCCACTTATTATCACTTAATTATGTTGTATTAATATTCTAATCGTATTTTTTGCTGATTACAAGATTTTTAATTTTGTGATATAAAATAAATCATCGCATTTTTTTAGGGGAGTTTTATTTTATGATAAATTTTGGTTTTTCAATGTTATATTATTGGATTGCATATTTTATTGTTACAGCAATTGGAATTTTACACACAATTTTTAATATTGTTGTTTTACATATGAAATCTATGAAAGATAGTCCTGGAATGGGCGATGGATATTATGCAACAAAACCTTGGCATCCTCTTTACAATATAATTATTTTCCCAATTTTTGCAGCAATTTATTTTTCTACAATTCAAGATATGACTTTTAGTAATGTAGTTGCAACATCAGTCATTTGGGGAACATTAACTGTAATTTTTGACGTCTTTGGTTGGGTAATTATAAAACATCCTTGGTCACTTACATTCAAAGAATTTTATGTAGATTACCAGCCATGGATTACTCTGATTTATATTGCCATTTATGCAAGTCCATTTATTGTTTATGGATTCAGTTTACTCTAGGAGATTACAAAGAATTATGCTCTACTTAAAACCTGCAAATTTTGAAAATTTAGATGCAGAATACGAATATGTAAAAGAAATGCCTATTGACGAAAATGGACTTACAAATGAATATTTTGGCATTTCCAAAGAGGATTTTGAAAAAATTGCTTTGCCTAAAATGATTAACTGGTCTAAAGGAATTGATTTACCAGAAGGCTTTGTTCCAGAAACATTTTTCTTTTTGTGGAACGAAGAATCTTGTAGTGACAGGGCTGTTACAAAAGAAATTGTTGGTCAGTTTAGAGTTCGGCATCATCTTATTCCAGCTTTACGGGACGGAGCTGGTCACATTGGATACCAAATAAAAAAAGAATATCGGGGGAAAGGTTTTGGAACAGAAGGATTGCGTCTTACAATAATTGAAGCAAAAAAAATCCTTGCAAAATATGGCGAAACTGAACTATAT
>JAFXDY010000083.1 GCA_017521105.1 Treponema sp. | reverse complement strand
TGAATCAAGGATTCATCTACATCGTCGCCGTATTTTTTTCCGAAACCGATGCCTCTCCCAGAAACAATCTGTTCTTTTCCGTGCTCGTCCAAAACACAAAGATTATTATTGTTGATGGCTTTTATAACTTTCATATTTGTCCCCCAATCCTGAAAATAAAAAAGCCAACCTTAAGCACCCGTGCCGAAAGATATACAGAGGTGCAAAAAGTTGGTTATGCCCATACGGTAACACTCCAATAAAATTGCAATATATTTAATCCAATCATATTTTACATTAATTATTCGTATTTGTCAATAGGGTGGTCTAAAAAACGGCGATTTAGCTAAATGCAAGCCTGCACTTTGTGCAGATTGTACAAAATTAGTGGCATGAATTATTGGCTGTGGATAATTTTTTTAAAAAAGGGGTTGACAAATGAAAAAAATGGGTGTAGGAAAAGCCGTATTTTAGACATAAATAGTTTACAAATATTTTTTTTAAATAAACGAAAAAAGGGGAGCTTGTGCGATTGAAAAATCACACAAACTCCCCTAAAAAGTCGATTATTTAAGTTCAAATCCCATCCACACGGCGTTTTTGGCGTTTGGCATCTATTAAAATCGCACTATGAAAAATGGGTACAAAAAAGCCCAGAAGCCTTACGACATCTGGGTTTTTTGGGGTGGCATCCATTAAGGATGCACAATATGGTTGCGGAGGTGGGATTTGAACCTCACGACCTCCGGGTTATGAGCTTTTATAAAATCCTGATTTATCAAGGGTTTTCGGTCTTTTGACCTTCTTTTGACCAATTATTTAATTTTTCAAAATCGCTTTGCATTTTGCTTTGACTAATGTGAGTATATATATCGGCTGTTGTCTGATAGCTTGAATGTCCCAGGAGCTTTTGTGCTGTCTTTTGGCTTATACCGTTTTCGTAAAGAACAGTAGCATAACCGTGACGTAGCTGATGAGGTGTAATTGTTACACCGCTTTCTTTCGAATAACGTTTCCAATGCCAACGGAAAGCTTGTTCTGATAGAGGTTGCTCTCCACCGAAGATATATCCTTTTTTATTTTTAAGAATAGGTATTAAGCAATCGAGTAAAAACACTTGTCTATATCCTGCCTGTGTTTTGGGTTCTTTTAGCTCTGCCTTGTTATGCTTAAAATATACCGATTGCTTAACGTTTATTACTTTGTTTTCATAATCGATATTGTCAGAGTGCAGTGCAAGAGCTTCTCCCCTTCTAAGTCCTGTGTGGAGAAGTAAATAAGCAAATTCTCCAAAATGGCAATTTAGACCGTTTATTACTTTTTGGATTTCATCTTCTTTTGGCAGTTCCCTTTCCTTTCGTTCAAGTCCTTGAGGAATCTTAACGTACTTACAGGGATTGATAGATATTTGCTTTTCTATTATAGCAAAGTCAAATATTAGTGAAAGAACGTTTAAGGCTGATTTTACTGTCTTAAAGGCATATTTCTTTTTTGCAAGACTATTTATATAGTTTTGCACGTCGGGAATAGCTATATCGTTTATATTGTGACCGTAAAATTCTGCAATAGCTCTGTTATAGTGAGCACTATATCCTTGCCAGGTCTTAAAGCTAACGTTCTCTTGATGTTCTTCTTTCCAAGCTTCAGCGATTTCTTCAAATTTTTTATTTCTTGTTAAGTTTTCCGTAAACTCGAGCATTTGCCTTTCAATGTCTCGAAGTGCTGCCTTTTCTGTTTTTGCTTTTGAGTAAAAGCAAATATTTTTTCCGTTAATTCTTTTTACCTTTAGCCATCTACCGTCTGCTCTTTGTTTCATAATTGAGCATCCTTTCCTTTTATTTTGTGCATTGATAAGTAACAGTTATATTTTTAAAGTATATAATGTTTTGAATATTATTTGTTGAAACCATAAAATAAAATTTTACATCTTTCATATTGCTGATTTTTTCAGTATATGTAATTGTTTTGTGAGTGTCTGATGAAGGAGTTTTTATATCCTCTTCTTCTATGACTATTCCATTATTTCTATAAAGATATATTTCGTGTTTCGGAGCTCCCATATATCCGATATCTAATGGTACATTGTAATCTTTATTGTATTCAACGTCATAAGATATCGTTATTGTCATATAGTAACCTTGTGCTGCAAGCTCTTCAAGGTTTAAGCTTTTTGAAGTAACGTTTATTTTTTTACTATTTGAATATCCCGAAGCATCTTTTATTTTTACATCATCAAAGGCTATTGTTTCAACTTTTTGTAGCCATTTCGCATATAAAGTTGTATTTTTACTTAGATATAAAGGAAAAATAACTTTATTTGTTAGTGTTGAATCTGTGTACCAACCTTCAAATGCGTATCCGTCTTTTGTAATTGTAGGAGCTTGTTGCAAAATATCGGTTGTTATTCTGTTTACGGGTGTTCCACCGTTAGATATGAAAGCAACCGTATATTTTTTTACTTCCCATTTTGCATATAGAACTATATTTTCTGTTATATTCATCGGGAAAACAGCTTCTTGTGTCAGAGCTGAATCTAAGTACCATCCTTTAAAGTCGTATCCTTCTCTAGTTGTGTATGGTGTTATGCTCAACGTTTCTCTTTCAATAGGTTCTATTTGGGTACCGCCGTTAGTTTGAAAAGATATTGTATAGATTGACGGTTGTGTTTCATCAACAATTATCGGTCTGTCTTTTACAATCTCGTCAAAATCAATATTATTTGAATTTGTACAAGAAATTAACGTTGTTAAAATTACGACTGTAAGAATTAAAAATGTTATTTTTTTCATTTTATTTTCTTTATTTTTTCATAGGAATTGAATATTTAATGCAAATCTTTTTTAATTTTTCGTATATCACCTTATCATCTTCATAGGTTAAATATTCGAAATTTATTGAATCGTCAGAATTATACATTTTTATTTTTTCTTCCCTTTTTTTCAAATATTCAGGAGTTTTCATTCCGAAATATTCTATATATAGGTTATAATCGGGAAGATAAAAATCAGGTCTCGAAAGTTGTTTTGAGAGAGGATGTTGATATTCGCTCTCGTAAATATGCCATATTCTATTTAGATAGAGAAAATCATCTATATCTCGTTCTGATTTAGAACGTACTTTTTCACCATCTCTACATTTGAATCTTTTACCTTTTTCCCAATAGTTTTTTTCTTGGTTAGAATCGTTTTTAACTTTTTTTAATATTTCTATTTCTTGTTTTAAATCGTTTATTTCAATGTCTTTTTCAGATTCATTTGATTTCTTATTTTTAATTATTTCTTGACAATATTTATCATTTTTTTCGAGTAGTTTTATTAAATGTTGTTTTTCTACATTTGTTTTTAATAAAAGTTCTTCAATTTCTTTTTTATGTTCTTTTTCTAATTCACATATTTGGTTTTTAAGATTATTTATTTCATCTTCATAAAGTCTTTTTCTATATTGTTTTTCTTTTTCTTGTTTTTGTTTAATTTTATCTGTAAGTTTTATAAACAGCTTTTTTATTTTTGAAAAAAAATCACCCAATTTTTCAAAATATAAAGAGCAAGGTATAGCGATAAGAATAAGGAGAGATATTATGTAAATTATTATCATTTTTGCTGCCCTTCTTCTTTTAGCTTTTCAATTTCTATTTTTTGTTCTACTATTTGTTTTTGTAATTTTTTGAGATATTTAACGAAAAAAATTTGTGAAATTATTACTGCAACTGTTATTGCTATTAAAGCAATAATAACGTATGTAATAGTTGTTTGGTTAGCCTTGTTTATAGCTGTAATCATTTCTTTTAATGTATAGTCAAGATTATCAATTTTATTGCTTATAGTTTCAATAGTCATTTTATATTACGTCACTTTGAAATGCGACTGCCTTTCTTTTTTTATTTTAATGTTATTTTTTACTCTGTTCTAGGGTTCTGAGTTAAAGTTTTCTAAAATATATTTTGAAATTGAGATATACCTATTGCTCCCAATATTATTAGTCCTAATATTATTGCTACTAAACAACCACAACCACCGCCAAAGCCTTTACCAAACCAAGACATACATCCTTCGTTGTCTTCAGTTGTATTTACTTCAACATTTATATTTTGTTCTTGTTTTTTTGTATTATCTTCTTCTTTTTTTGAAGTGTTTGTTTTATCGCTCTTATTGCAGTTGCAACCTTTTTCGTTTATGTAATATGAGCCACATAAATTACAAATGCTAATTTTACTTGATTCTAAATCTTTTTGACATTCTCTGCATATATCATATATACCGCAAGGTTGTCCGCAAATTTTGCATATATTCATTTTTTAACCTCAAACATTTCTTATGATTTTTTTTACTTGACCGAGGATCCTGACTCGGAGTGTTTCTTCTTTTTCGAATCTCATTGTTTGATATTTCGAGTTTAAGGACCGTAGCTCGATCCAACCGTAACCATAAACGATTTTTTTAACGTAAGCATCTTCGCCATCCACGAGAGCTATACCTATTGAATCACTGTTTATACTTTCGGTTTTGTAAACCTGAAGGATGTCTCCGTCAAATATTTCTGGTTCCATACTGTCACCTTTTGCTTTTATGCAAATTGTGTTTTCAGCTTCGCTTTTTGAGTGAATGTAAACCGGTGTGTAGTCTATAATATTATTTTCGGGTATTGCTCCGAATCCGGCGGAGACTGTTTCATATACCGGAATAATATATATATTTTCATTGTTTAATACTATTGCGTTCGGCTGCTGCTCGGACGCTTTTTCTTCGCCTTTTAGGTATTCAATTGAAACACCGAAGTAATCTGATATTTTTTTTAATGTTGTTTCTCTTGGTATTGATGTTTCTGTCCATTTTGAATAGGTAGCGTTGGTAAGCCCTAATTTTTTAAGAACTGATGTAGGTGCTTCATTTTTTTTAATACAAAGGTCTACAAAAATTTTTTTAAACATTTTTTCTCCTTTTTGCACAAACTACACAAACTCACCTTGTACATTTTTCACAAAGTTAAAAAACTTACATCATTTTTCTTGACAATGTGAGTTTTGTGAGTTATAATATTATCAAGTTGGTCAACTAATTACATAATATCATAATTTGTTGAATAAGTCAAGATTTTGACTTGTGGAAAGGAGTTTGTATTCTATGGCAAGAAGTGAAAATAATATTGCTCAAAACGTTTACGAAAAAGTTTGTAAACAGCGAGTAAAACAAAGTGATCTTGCTGCTGCCTGTGGTTGTTCTCCCGGTATGGTAACGAAAATCATAACCGGTGACAAGATTCCTTCTGTAAAGATTCTTGTTGATATTTCAGAATATTTAGGCTGTACGGTTGACGACCTTCTTAAAGGTTAGGTGATTTAATGGAATTTCAAGGTTATCGTGAAGCACTTGAATATCTTGAGGATTTATTTCCCGGTCGAGTATTTATAGGTGTTTCTGAGTTTGCAGAAATAAGCGGTCTTAATTATAAGACTATTTATGATGCAATTGAAGATTCAAAAAATCCTTTACCTTCAAAGCTTATAGGTAAAAAACGAATTATAATTCCCATCCCTGCTCTTGCAAGGTGGATGGTAAGTTAGGAGTTTAAATATGGAATTTTTAAATATTTTTTTAATTTTT
>JAFXDY010000007.1 GCA_017521105.1 Treponema sp. | reverse complement strand
GATAAATCCAGGAGAAAATAAATGATTACGTTAAAAGAATTAGCAGCACGATGCAATGTTTCCATTGCAACTGTTTCAAATATTTTAAACGGAAAATCTAACGTAGGCGAAGAAACAAGACAAAGAGTTTTACAAGTTATTAAAGAAACAGGTTATAGACCAAATATTATGGCAAGAGGGCTTAGAGCAACAAAAACAAAAACCATTGGCCTTATTGTAGAAGACTTAACAGCCTTTAGTTCTCCTTGGATAATTGAAGGAATTATGTCTATTCTAGAAGAAAAAGATTATCGTGTTGTTTTAGAAAACCTTAGATTGTATACAAAACACGTTGATTGTTGGGATAACAAAGAAAAATTTTCACACATAATCAATACTGCAATAAATCAAATGATTTCCATAAAAGTTGATGGAATTATTTACATTGCCGGACACGCAAGAAACATTTATATAGAAACAAATCAATTTAACATTCCTTTTGTAATGACTTATGCTTTTCCAGAAAACAAAGACATTCAAAGTGTTAATATTGATGATTTAACTTCGGCAATGCAAATGACAGAAACTTTAATCAAAAATGGAAAAAAGAAAATTGCATTTATTGCCGGAAAAGAAGACAATCTTCATACTCAATTTCGCTTGCAAGGATGTAAAAAAACTTTAGAAAAACACAACATTGCGTTCAACAATGATTTAGTTGTATATGCAGATTGGGAGCGGGACGGTGGTGTTGAAGCTACAAAAAAACTTTTAGAAAAATCAAATGACATTGAAGCAATTTTCTGTTTTAACGATTTAATGGCTGCAGGTTGTTACGATGTTTTATTAGAAAAAAATATTACTCCTGGAAAAGATATTTCAATTGTAGGGTTTGACAATCGTATGGTAAGTGAATATCTAAAACCTTCTTTAACAACAATGGAAATTCCACTTGAACAAATTGGCGCTGAAACAGCAAAAATGCTTTTGGAAGGTAACTTACAAAACAAATTAATTCCTTGTAAACTAATTTTACGAGATTCAATTTAAAGTAAATAAACCTAGTATTCAAAACTATAAATTTTTGCTATAATTTTAATAGAAGTTCGAGAGTTTTTTCAATTAACATTTTATTAGGAGAAAAAAATGGCAAGTTACAAAGAATCTGGCGTTGATGTTGAAGAAGGTTACCGCGCAGTAAACAAGTACAAAGAACATGCAAAAAGAACTGCAATCCCTGGACTTTTAACAGGACTTGGAAGTTTTAACGGTATGTTTGAAGTTCCTAAGGGTGTAAAAAATCCTGTTATGGTAAGTGGAACAGATGGCGTTGGAACAAAATTAGACATTGCTTTCCAAATGAAAAAATACGATACAGTAGGAATTGACTGTGTTGCAATGAGCGTAAACGACATTCTTTGTTCTGGTGTTCAACCATTATTTTTCTTAGATTACGTTGCTTGTGGAAAACTTGACTCAGACGTTGCTGCAGACTTAGTAAAAGGAATTGCAGACGGTTGTGTAGAAACTGGCTGTGCTTTGCTTGGTGGCGAAACAGCAGAAATGCCAGGATTCTATGATGACGGAAAATACGATTTAGCAGGATTTGGTGTTGGAATTGGCGACAAAAAAGAAATGATTACTGGCGAAAAAATTAGCGACGGTGATGTTTTGATTGGACTTTCTTCAACAGGTGTTCACTCAAACGGATTTTCTTTAGTTCGTAAATTAGTTCCTAATCCAACAGACCCTTTCCAAATTAATGGCGCAGATACAGGCAAAACAATTGGTGAAGTTCTTTTAACACCAACAAGAATTTATGTAAAACCAGTAATGGAAGTTCTTGGAAAATACAGAAAAGCAGTTCACGGAATGGTTCACGTAACAGGTGGCGGATTCTACGAAAACATTCCTCGTATGTTCCCAAAATCAAAAGAAGGAAAAAAACAACTTATTTCTGTAATCAAAAGAGACAGTTGGGACATTCCTCCTGTATTTGGCGAATTAATTCGTCGTGGTGCAGACTTAGACAGCATTTACAACACATTCAACATGGGAATTGGATTTGTTTTAGCAGTTTCTGCAAAAGATGCAGACGCAATTTTGGAAATGTTCAATAAAAATGCAAACAAATATCACCGCGAAGGCTCTGAAGATATGAAAGCATACAAAATTGGTCGTGTAACTTATGCCGAAGGCGAAGTAAAAACACAAAAAGATTCTTTGATTTTTGAAGACTAATTCTAAAACATCAAAAAGAATCTAAGAATTATAAAGAAAAACTTTCAGGTAAAAGTTGTTCCAAAGTGAACTCTTTTACCTGATTTTTTTTATCTTTAAGCAAAATTAAAAAATCTTTTGAACAAAATTCCGATAAAACCTGACGACAAACACCACAAGGCGGGCAAAAATCTTCCATAACGCCATTTTTTCCGCCAACAATTGCAATTGCAACAAAATCTTTTGAACCTTCACTAACAGCTTTAAAAACAGCAGTTCGTTCTGCGCAATTACTTGGTCCATAAGCCGCGTTTTCTACATTGCAACCAGTAAATATTTTTCCGTCAGCACAAAGCAAAGCAGCCCCAACACAAAAATTTGAATATGGAGCATAAGAAAAACCTAGCATTTTTTCTGCAGCCTCAAAAAGAGCATTTTTTTGTTCATTTGTAATTGAAATTTTACTCATAAAAAAATTATAACACAGAATTTCCAAAATGCCCTATTTTTTTACCATTCAAAATGGCATCTTGCAAAATACCCTTGTTGTAAATCAATTTTAAAGAAAAAAATGGAACACGTTTTTCAATCAAATCCAAAAATATTTCGTCCCCTTGCCAATGAGGCAAATCATTCATTTTAGATTTTAAAACCCATTCCAAATTCCCTTCAGAACAGTCTTCATTTTTCAAAAGATTTCCAGAAAAACTATCACACCAAAAAAGATGCATATATTCTGTAAAAATACCATCTGGGCAAGAATCATCATCACAAACAAAAGTTACAATTCCACGGTATTCAAGTTTTTCCTTATTCAAAGAAAGCCCTGTTTCTTCTAAAACTTCCCGCAAAACACATTCTTCTGGGCTTTCTCCATTTTCAAATTTTCCACCAATGCCAATCCACTTGTCTTTGTTTAAATCATTTTCTTTTTTTACCCGATGAATCATCAAATAACGAGAATCTTTTTCTATGTAACAAAGAGTTGTATTTACCATCGTAAAAAAAACAGTTTACAAAATTATTTACACAAAAGGCACAAACCTTCAACAATGGCAATATGTTCTTCTGGAGCAATACGTTCATACAAGGAATCTGGAGTATCACCTTCCAAAACAGGAACTTTACGTTGAATCAAAATTTTTCCTGTATCGCAACCGCTATCTACAAGATGAACTGTACAACCACTTTCTTTTTCGCCAGAGGCAATTACAGCTTCGTGAACATGATGTCCCCACATTCCAACTCCACCAAATTTTGGCAAAAGAGCCGGATGCAAGTTGATAATTTTGTTTGCATAAACATTTAAAACATCCCCAGCCAAAACAGTTAAACAACCAGCTTCAACAATAATTTCAACACCAAATTCTTTACAGTATTCAAGAATTTTATTAGAAACAGCAAGACGTTTTGTGTCACGGTCAGAAGCTTTTGCAACTTCCGCCCCCATTACCGCATAAGGACTAACAATGCGACTTTCAAT
>JAFXDY010000082.1 GCA_017521105.1 Treponema sp. | reverse complement strand
CCCGAATTACGAACCTGTATTTTTTACAAACAAGGAAATCGAAGAACTGCCTGTCACCGTGATCGGTAAAGTAGTGGAACTGAGACGGTCATTTTAACCCCACCACGAAAGGAATACACATCATGAAAAAAATAATCATTATTGACGACCATCAACTTTTACGAGAAGGTATTAATTCTTGGGTTTCGGGTAATTCCGATTGGCAGGTTTTGGCAAAACTTGGAAATTTAGAAGAAGTAAAAACTTTTATAGAATCTTATAAACCATCACAAACAGACTGCGTTGTTGCTATTGTTGATTTATCTTTTAAGGTAAGTGGCGTTAATACTGAAAAACTTTACGGTTTTGAAATCTTAAAAATGTTTAAAAATCCAGAATTAAATATAAAAACTTTGGTTTATTCTAGCCATGAATCTGGTGGAATTATTGCTCATTCATTAAGCAAAGAAATTGGTGCTTGTGGATATGTTAGCAAAAATTCAGATTGTGATACCATTCTTTGTGCTTTAGAAGCTATTGCAAAAGGTGATAAATTTATTCAACAAAATTTAATTACTTCTTATATAAACGCACAAACGAAACTAAATACGCTAACAAAAAGAGAGAAAGAGATTTTAAATTGTGTTTTTGCAAAATACACCAATGATGAAATCGCAGAGAACATGAATATTTCAAAACGAAGTGTAGAAAACTACCTTAGCAGAATTTATGACAAAACTGGTACAAATAACAAACAGCAACTTTTAGAGTACATAGAAATGAATTAAAGTTTGTGGTCTAAACTCACTTTTTTTGAAAAAGAGTCGCCCCCCCCCCGCATAATGAACTGACCCCAAATTTTAGGACAATTTAAGCAGCTATCTCGTTTGGAGTTTTCCAGCCAAGATTTTTTTGAATACGTTCATTATTGTAATAATAAATAAAATCGTCAATAAGTTTTTTAGTTTCTTCGTAAGAAAGTAAACCAGTTTTCAGTAAATCGTTATAACCACTTTCAACTTTTAGAGTTCCAAAAAAATGTTCCATACAGGCATTGTCCCAGCAATTCCCTTTACGACTCATACTTTGAATGATACCCTTTTTTTTAAGGCGTTTCTTCCAGATTTTTGATGTATATAACGGTCCCTGATCGGAATGAAGAATTGAATCTTTTAGCACACCAAGTGCGAAAAACTTGTCTAAGGTTTCGTTTGAAAGGGCTTCATCATTATGGGAGGAAATTGAATAACATTGAACTTTTCGACCACATAGATCAAGTATAGGACTTAAATAAAGCCATCCTGTTTTTGTTTTGAAATATGAAACATCTGTACAAAACTTTTTTAATGGCTTACTGCTTTCAAAGTTACGGTTTAAGAGATTTTTTGGAAGGTTCTTTTTGTTTTCCTTCTGTTGCTTATAATAATCCTTAGGAAACTTTCTGCGTCTATTTTGAGCAAGTAGTCCGTTCTCACGACAAATCCTTTCAACACGTTTGTGATTTACAGTAACTCCGAACCGTATTTTCAGTTCCTTGGATTTTGCTTTGCTTCCTCGTCGATTTAGAATCTTTTCTGGAAGTTGGTTCAGATATTTCAAAACCTCTGCATCTTTCAATTTTTGAGAATCATTGTTTCTGTTGTAATAAAATGACGATTTTGAAATTCCTGTAACTTCACAAAGTTTCCGAGTTTTCAGGTTCGGATTTTGTTCTAGGCACTCTTTCATTGTTTTCAAAAGGAGTTTTTTTTTACCTTGTTTTGCAAGCTCAGCTTCAATATTCTTAGCATATTGTTCCCAGAAAATTGCAGCCGTCTTATAATATTCAAGATCTTTGTCGTCATTAATTTTGTTTTTCTTTGCCATTTGAGTTGCTGACTGTAGCTTTGGGTCTAAACACCAGGCGCGTACTGTATCTCTAGAAAGATTAAATTTTCGAGCAAGCTTCTTGTAGCCACAGATTCCTTGTTTGTATTTTCCCACAACTTGCAACTTTAAGTCAATGCTGTACTTTTGATTATTTCCCATATTTACACCTCCGTGGGTGTCCTATTTTATGGGGTCAGTTCAGTTAGCAAATAAATGAAATCCAAGATTGCATTAAAATTCCAAAAGCAACACCAACATTCAAAGACGATTTTATTCCTTTCATTGGAATTGAAACTCTTCCGTAGGATGCTTTTTGTAATGCTTGTGGACTTATTCCAAGTTCCTCCGAACCGATTATTACGATACCTTTTTTAGGAAATTCAAATTCTTCTAGGGGAGTTCCACCTGTTTCTAGTGCAAATATTGGTAAATCATTTGGTAAATCTTCTAGACTGCATCGTTCCCAAGGAATTGTTTCGATACACCCCATACCAGATCTAATTGCTCTAGGATGATTTGGATCTGTACAAAATGGTGAAATATAAACCTTTTCAGCTCCCATTGCTTCTGCTGTTCTAAAAATTGAACCTAAATTAAATGGAGAACGGATATCTTCTGCATAAACACAAAGTCCTGGAAAGAATTCTCGTTTTTCAACTGTTCCTTCTGTTGTTGTTTTGTGAGGAGCAATTACTAAATCCCATTCGGCTGGAAAAGTTCCGATTATAGCTAAAAGATGATTTCTTGTAACATTACAAATTCGTCTTTCATCAAAAGGTTCTTGACTTAATAAATCTTTAATTTCATTTTTTGCATTTTCAGGCAATTGTGGATCTTCTAAAACAATTTCAACCAATCGTTTTGTGTATTCTTGTCTTGTCATTGAATTAAAACTGTATTCATTGCCTTTTTCTGCAATTCCAGCAATATCTCGTTCTAAAGAACCAAAACAAAGAGCTAGTTTTCTTCTACGATGACCTTTTGTAAGTTGATTAAGTTTATCCGGTGGTATCATTTTTTTGCCTTAATGTTAATAAGATTGCTTAATTAAATCAAATAAATCATCTGCATTCATAGAACGTGGTAATCCGTTTATAAAAT
>JAFXDY010000081.1 GCA_017521105.1 Treponema sp. | reverse complement strand
TTCATCATATTTATTAAAATCGTTTGTATCAATTCCTTTTGTTTTACCAATTTCTTCAAAAAAGTTTTTATCGTAAAGAGGAAAATCTAATTTCTTTGCCAAAAGTTCTGCAATTAAATGACCTTCACTTCCATGTTCACGTCCAATAGAAATTATAATTTGTTTTTCCATACTTTTTCTCCCATAAAACTGACAACATTTTTAAAATGATTCGTCATCATAAACAAAATCCAGCAATCAGATTTTTTGGATTGCCACGTCGCTTCGCTCCTCGCAATGACGTGCATACACTGGATTGCCACGACCTAAAGGTCAGCAATGACGCTTATAAATAAACTACAAAAATATATACAGTTGAAATTATCATTACAATAATTGTGGCTGGAACTGCTTTTGCACAATAAAGTTTCCATCCTACAGGATATCCTGCTTTTCCGGCAACGGAAGTTCCAACAACATTTGCACTAGCTCCAATTGGTGTGGCACTTCCACCAATGTCAGTTCCCATTGATAAAGACCATGTTAATGTTTGTAAAGGAACACCTACAGAAATTGAAAGACTCTGAATTACAGGAATCATTGTTGCTGCAAATGGAATGTTATCAATAAAAGCACTGGCAATTGCAGAAAGCCAAATAATTATTGCTACCATTAAGTATACATTTCCGCCAGAAATTTTTCCAATAAAATTTGCAATCAAAGTTAAAATTTCAGTTTGTTCAAGGCCACCAACAACAACGAATAATCCTATAAAAAATAAAACAGTCTTGTAATCAACTTTTTTAAGAATTTCTACAATATGTTTTGGAGCACACAATAATGTTACAACTGCAATAAAAACTCCAATTGTAGCAACAGAAAAACCTGTATTTGCATGAGTTACAAGTAAAATGATTGATGTAATAAAAATTATAGTTGAAAAAACAAATCCTCTTTTATCTGTAATGGCAGATTCTGGTGTTGGAAAAGTTGAAACATCAACAGTTTGAGAAACTTTTAATTCTTTTCTGTAAGCAACGTAAAAGAACACCAAAGTAAAAATCAAAGAAATTCCTGCAATTAACCCTGTATTACAAATGAAATCTGTAAAAGAATAACCAAATGAAGTTCCAATGATAATATTTGGAGGGTCGCCACTCATTGTTGCAGAACCACCAAGATTTGCACAGAAGATTTCTGACAAAATCATAGGAAGTGGATTAAATTTTAATAAAGTTGAAAGTTCAATTGTAACTGTAGCAAGGAACAAAATTACAGTAATGCTATCAATGAACATTGCTAAAATAGCAGACATAATCATAAAAACAATAAAAATTGCTTTTACTTTGTAATTTACCATTTTTGCAAGTCGCATACAAAGCCATCGGAAAAATCCAACGCGAGCCATACCTTCAACCATAACCATCATTCCAAGAATAAAGAAAATGGTTGCCCAGTTAATTCCAGTTGAAGTTTCGTGTGAAGCTCCACCTGTGAACCAAAACTCTTTTACAAAAATACTGTGAAAGCTTAAAGTTTCTTTTACAGCTTCAAAACTGTGCAGGCCGATGCCAAAAACAAAGACAAGGGTAAGCACCCCACAAACTAAAGTAATGTGATGACGCTCAAATTTTTCAAAAATTATAAGTGTGAACATTACCACAAAAATTAAAACAGATAAAATTTGTGCTAATAACATAATGTTAGAAATATAACGTTTTTAATAAAAAATGTCATTGATTATTAGAAAATTTAACAAGATTCTAACAGAGAATAACTTTAGAGGATAAAAAAATCCCCTTGCAGAAAACTACAAGGGGAAATCTTAACAAGCTTTAACTAATTTGATTAGAGGCTTGCGTGACAAGTACGAGCAATAACGTCGTCTTGTTGTTGTTTTGTAAGATTGATGAAGCGTACAGCGTATCCAGATACACGAACTGTAAAGTTTGCATATTCAGGTTTTTCTGGGTGAGCTTGACAATCTTTAAGTTTTTCAACACCGAATACGTTTACGTTCAAGTGGTGTGAACCTTTTGAGAAGTAACCGTCTAAGATGTTTACCAAGTTACCAATTTGTTCATCTTTGTCATGTCCCAAAGCAGATGGGTTGATTGTCTGTGTATTTGAAATTCCGTCCAAAGAATATTTGTAAGGAACTTTAGCAACAGAGTTCAAAGATTTAATCAAACCTTTTGTTTCTGCACCGTAAGATGGAGAAGCACCAGGAGAGAATGGAGCACCAGCAGGACGTCCGTTTGGCAATGCACCTGTAGCGTGTCCGTAAACAACGTTAGAAGTGATTGTAAGGATAGATGTTGTTGGTTCTGCGTTGCGGTATGTTGGGTGTTTCTTAATTTTTGACATAAATGTTTTAAGTAACCATACAGCAATATCGTCAGCTCTGTCATCATCTTGACCGTAGCGTGGGAAGTCTCCTTCTGGTTTGAAATCACAAGCTAAACCTTTTTCATCACGAATAACTTTAACTTTTGCATATTTAATAGCAGAAAGTGAGTCTACAACGTGAGAGAATCCTGCAATACCTGTTGCAAATGTACGACGAACATCTGTATCAATAAGTGCAAGTTCAGCAGCTTCATAGTAATATTTGTCATGCATGTAGTGGATTAAGTTCAATGTATTTACATACAAGTCACATAACCATTCGAGCATGTAATCGTATTTTCTAATAACTTCATCATAATCAAGGTATTCAGAAGTGATTGGTTGTAATTCTGGTCCAATTTGTGCATAAGGTGTAAGACCACAACCTTCATCTTTACCACCGTTGATAGCGTAAAGTAAAGCTTTTGCAAGGTTAGCACGAGCACCAAAGAACTGTAATTCTTTACCAGTTTGAGTTGCAGATACACAACAACAAATTGAATAGTCATCACCCCAGATTGGTCTCATGATGTCATCATTTTCGTATTGGATAGATGATGTATCAATAGAGATTTTTGCAGCATATTTACGGAAATTGTCTGGAAGACGTTTTGAGTAAAGTACTGTCATGTTTGGTTCTGGAGAAGGTCCCATGTTTTCCAATGTGTGGAGGAAACGGTAATCGTTCTTTGTAACTTGTGAACGACCATCTTGTCCAAGTCCACCTACTTCCAATGTAGCCCAAATTGGGTCACCAGAGAACAATTGGTTGTAAGATTCAATACGTGCAAAGCGAACCATACGGAATTTCATAACCATGTGGTCAACTAATTCCTGAGCTTTTTCTTCTGTTAAGATACCTTTTTTAAGGTCACGTTCAATGTAGATGTCCAAGAATGTAGAAATACGTCCTACAGACATAGCTGCACCGTTTTGTGTTTTGATTGCAGCAAGGTAACCAAAGTATAACCATTGGAATGCTTCTTTAGCTGTTGTAGCTGGTTTTGAAATATCAAATCCATAAAGAGCAGCCATAGCTTTCATTCCTTTGAGAGCTTTGATTTGTTCTGCAATTTCTTCACGAAGACGGATTACATCTTCTACCATTGTTCCGTTTCCGCAGTTTAATCTGTCTTGTTCTTTTTGTTCAATTAAGTAATCAATACCGTAAAGAGCAACACGACGATAGTCACCAACAATACGTCCACGTCCGTATGTATCTGGCAAACCTGTTAAGATGTGTGCTTTACGTGCTTTACGAATTTCTGGAGTGTAAACATCAAATACAGCGTCTGAGTGTGTTTTGTGGTTTTCTGTAAAGATTTTGTGAATTTCTGGATTTGGTTTGTATCCGTACATTTCACAAGCTTGTTCAGCCATTTTAATACCACCATAAGGCATGAACGCTCTTTTTAATGGTTTGTCTGTTTGAAGACCAACTACTTGTTCTAATTCTTTACCTTCAGGACAAATGTATCCTGCAGCGTGAGAAGTTAAACTTGTAATTACATCTGTGTCCATGTCAAGAACACCGTTTCTTTCTTTTCCGTCTAAACCAACAGACTTCTTTGTATATTCTGCTTTCTGTAACTTTTGAAGTTCATCAAATAACTTTTTTGTTGCAGTAGTAGGTCCTGCTAAGAAAGATTCGTCACCATCATACTGTGTGTAGTTAGCTTGAATAAAGTCACGAACGTTAACTTCACTTGTCCATAAACCGTCAGGATTAAATCCTTCCCATTCTGGTCTCATATCCATAATATAAACCTCTTTTTCTTTGGGACTCCTTTATGATTCCCTCAGATATTAAATTTACCGACGCTCCTTCAAACTCCTTCATGATTTTGAAAAAAGCTGGAAAAACTTTCCTATCGGTATCTTTACTATAATACAATAAATTGGTTTCTTCAAGATACAAAAAGTATATATTTGATATTCTAGTATGCAAGTAATACTGTTTTTATCTTTTCAGACTTTTTTATTGTATTTATATAAAACTTTTTACAAGTTTGTAATCATTACAACTTTATAATACTTACAATTTTGTAAAATGTCAATAAAAAAAAGATGAAAAAAAAAAGATCCTAAAACAAGTTCCGGATGACGATTTGTTTTTTTTAAAGACTTAAAAAAAAATCCTAGGAACTGAATGATATCCTAGGATTGGAAGAATTAGAATTTTATAGATACACCGGTTTTTGCCCAAACTGGATACCCAAATTCAAGAACAAAACCAAAAGTATCATTAAGATAATAATGGGCACCTAAGAAAGAAGAAAAGTAAAAGCCAGTACCATCCCAACTTTTGTTCGTTACATCATGATATTTATTTTTCATATATGCAATCTCTGCACCCATACGAATTCCTGCATATACATCAAGATTTTTTACAGGCAACATAATGTGATATTTTACATGACCACCAAAGCTCATAAAAAATAAAGAAGTTTTTACACCATGGTGACTGGCACCACCAAAACTTGTACCAATAAAACCACCCCAAGATAATGGAAGCTTCCAAATTGGCAAAGCAATGTCAAAAGACAAATCCATGTACGGAAAACTCCATGCACCATCAACTTCTAATGTGTCAAAAAAATCATCATTAATACCAATTGCAAAATCAATAGACATTGTTCCAGGTTTAATTCCAGCCCCGTAATTGCACCAACATTGTGACCAATCAAAATCTTTTGCAAACAATGAAGACGAAGCTAACATAATTAAAGAAATAAGTAAGCATTTAATTTTTTTCATTTTCAAATCCTTATAATTTTTTTACTACTATATACAAAAAATTAATGCAAGTCAAAGGATTGAAAATGATGCATTCTATCAATTTTATAACGTATATTCCTTTTCTTCTTCTACAATTTCGACGTTTGGGAAGCCTGCTTGAGCAAGATGTTCTTTGAAGGCTTGTTGTTGTTCTTTTTCACCATGGATTAAGAAGATTTTTTTAAGGCGCGAAGTGTCAATTTCACCAAGCCATTCTATCATTTCGTTGTAGTCGGCATGAGCACTAAAAGCATTGCAGCGTTCTATTGTTGCATTTACTTTGTACATATCGCCAAGGATTTTTACTTCTTTTTGACCTTCAAAGATGCGACGCCCTAGAGTATTTTCTGCCATGTACCCTACTATCATAACTGTATTTTTCGGATTTGAAATTTCGTTTGCAAGGTGATACAAAACTCGGCCCGCTTCGCACATTCCATCGGCACTAATAATTATCATTGGGCCTTCTTTTTTGTTTAAAAGTTTTGAATCTTCTATGCTTGTTGTGAATGTTAAAGAACTGAATCCAAATGGATTTTTGTGATGTTTTAAGAAAGCTTCGTTTACAGATTCGTCGTAACATTCTGGATGAACTCGGAAAACTGATGTTACGTTACTTGCCATTGGAGAGTCTACGTAAATTGGAATTACAGGAATCTTCTTTTTGTCTGTTAGCAAATGTAAATAGAAAACAAGTTCTTGGGCACGTTCTACTGCAAAAGACGGAATAATGATTTTTCCTTTTTTTGCACATGCGTCACGAACAATTCGTTCAAGCTCTTTCATGGCGAATTCGTGGTTATCGTGAAGTTTGTTTCCGTATGTTGATTCTAAGAAAATGTAATCTGGGGCTGGCATATTTATTGCAGGATTTCTGATAATTGGTTTGCATTTGCGGCCAATGTCTCCTGTGTATAAAATGCGAGTTTCGGCGTCTGGATTTTTTGGATTTGGATTAATTGTAATGTTTGCAAATGAAGAACCAAGGATGTGGCCTGCATCAAAAAACTCTAATTGTACGTCTGGGGCAATGTACATTTTTCTATTATATGATAATGAAACAATTTGATTTGCTGCTGCAACACAGTCATTTTCGTCGTAGAGAGGTTTCCATAAAAATTTTTCGCCTTTTTTTGCGGCTTGCTTTGCAAGAAATTCTGCATCGTGAGCTTGGATTCTAGCACTGTCCATCATTACAAGATTTGCAATATCTCGGGTTGCTGGTGTTGCGTAGATGTTTCCTGCGTAGCCTTTTTTTGTTAATAAAGGAAGGAGTCCACAGTGATCAAGGTGTCCGTGGGTTAAAATTACAGACTCAAGACGGTCTGTGTCTATTTGAAAATTGCGATTTTTTTGGTCTGATTCTTTACGTTTTCCTTGGAATGCCCCGCAATCTACCATAAACATTCTGTCATCAATTTGAAAGATGTGTTTTGAACCAGTTACTTCTTGTGCTGCACCTAACGAAAAACATTTTATTGCCATTTTTACCCCCGTATTTTTCTTTTATTATTTTATATCTGATTTATTGAAAAAACAAATGTTTATTGTGGGGTTTTTACAAAATAATTATAACCTTGTTTTTAGTTGATTTTATGATTATAATGAAGAAATGTACTCGCGAAAAGTTAGTGACTGTCCTGAAAAAATTATTTCTCAAGGGAAAGCCAATTTTGGAACTTTTTCTGGTGTTTCTAAAAAATTGTCTATTAGTGGGATGAGAGCCCCTTATGCTGGGGTTCCACTTCCGGCTTTTATTTCTCGTTTAAGAATTAAGAGTAAGATTGATTTTGTTTTTTCCTTAGAAAGATTTATTGGTTTTACTCGTTTTTTTGATTTAAAAGTTTTTGGGCTAGGTGAAATTATTTTGTGGGATAAAGAATCTGGTAAACGTTATTCTTATCACACTTTTATGCCAACAAGAAAACGTTTTGTTCCACGAACTACAAATAGAGGAATTTGTGCAAGCTATAGAAAGTCTAGATTCATTAAAATTTCTTGGGGACGGGAACATCAACACCACGCATTAAGCTTTAAGGTTTTGGGAGATTCAATTCGTCCTAACATCGAAGGCTTTTGTTATTCTCCTATGGAAGATTCTATGCATAAAGATATGATGTTTGTTACTCCTTCCCCAACAACATCTAGATGTGTAGCTTCATGGTTTTCTTCTATGTCTTTAAAGGGAAACATTAGTGTAAAAACTTGTAATAAAAAGAATAATTCTGATGAATCTGTAATTTCTGATGATTCAGATGGTCTTGGAATGATGATTTTGAAACGAGCTTATTACAAATTTACAACACGGGTAAATAATATTTATGGCTGTGGAAAAATAAAAGATAAAAATATTGTTTTTAATATTCAGACTTCAAATTTAGATGCTGCCGACAACGATTCTTATAATTCTAATGTGTTAGTTGTAGATGGAAACGAAACGGTTTTGCCACCAGTTTATATTACCCATCCTTTTGGGATTGAAAAAAAATGGATTATTCAAGATACAGAAAGTATGATTGATTTGACTTTTAATCCAATTTCTGTAAACACAAGAACTTTAAACCTTCTTGTTATTAGGGAAAGATATTCAGTAATTTATGGAACTTTTGAGGGTGTTTTATTATCTAAAAATGGGGAAAAATTTATTCTAAAAAGTCTTCCAGGAATTTTACATACAGATAATTTGCGTTTATAATTGAATAAGATTGAACACAAGCCGCTCTGACCGGCGGCTTCACACAGGAGATGACACTTATGGATGGAGAAGTTAAAAAGACAGCTGACTGGGAACCAGGAACTTTGGATAAAACAAGAAAAAACATAGGCTCTCTTGATGCTGGCGAAGCAGCTGATATGGCAAAAAAACTTGGTGGTCAAGTTTTATATGAAAGATCAACTTCTACAGAAGGAAATGTTTCTGGGCGAGCTCCTACAAAACCATCGACAACAACTAGACCAAAATCTGACAGAACATATACTTCTTTAACTACTCCACGCAGATACACAAGGGAAGAATTGCCAAATGTATCTAAGCGAGTTAACACTTTAATTGACAAATTAATGATATCTCCTGATTACAAAATTAAGCCTAACTTTGGAATTTTTAATTTTTTAAGAAATTGGCAAAAAAATGGTGCAGAAAAAGTTTTACCTGAACTTTATGAATATTCAATTAAACAAAAAATTGAACACATGGAAAGTTTTATTACTGTTATTAAAACTTTAATTCAAATTGCACCTGCCACATACAAATCTAAAATTGCTAATGGCTCTGAACCAAAGTTTAAATTTTTAAGAATGGTTGCTAGTTGGTCTTTGCAACCTATTAAAACAGAATTTTTAAATTTGGAAAATGCACCAGCACCTCTTATTGTTGCAGATTTTATTCCTTTAGTAAGAGCAATTTATAAACCTTTAATTACAATTTATTATTTTGGTGAAAATAAAATTCCAAAACTTATTAAAGAAATTTACAGTGATGAAGTTGCGTATCCAGATGCTCCACAAGAAAAGCTTTCTGGTTTTGCAAAGCAAGCTATTACAGAATGGCTTTACATTACAAGTGAAATTATTAAAAAATTGTATCCACTTTTAATGAGAATGAGTGGTAATAATTATGATTCATATCCAAGTTTCTTTAACACACAAGTTGCACAAATTTTAAAATTTGTTGGTTTGCACAAATTTGACTTATTATTACCAGAAAAACCAAAGGAACAACCTGTTGAACAGAAAAAATCAAAAGTTGCACCTCCTCCACAAAAAGGCATTAAAGATTCCACTGTAACAACAGGTTTAAAATTGCTTGAACAATTATTCCCACAAAGTGGATTTGATAATATTGAAAATCATCCAGATTTGTACCCTTACTTTCAACCAATTTATAACTTTCTTGATGGTTTTAACTTACTTTCTCCACAAAATCCAATTCAAACAATTATGGTTTTGCAAAGAATTATTGAAGATTGTTTCCAAGGATGTAGAAACATTCGATTTGTTGAACCAGAACAGCAAAAACAAGGCGCAGAATCAATTAATAGCATTATTGACGAATGGTCTGCATACCGTGAAGATAATTTTGAACGATTATATTGTGAACCTTTGATTGAATTTGTAAATACACTTTATTCACAACCAGATTATGATAAATCTCATATTGGTAAAAAAACTATAACAAATTTACTTTGGCAAAATACATATCACTTTATGCCAAACTTTAAATTTGACCAACTTTTATTGGAACATCCTGCTAACGAAAGTAAATATAGGCCAATGTTCCACAGAACTGATTATGCAAGAAAATTTCTTACTGCTGTTGTAAACGAATGTGATGCGGCAGCGGCAAATAGAGGACCTTGTAAACTTATTCAAAATCCTTGGGAGCACTATCAATTTGATATTTCAAATGAAGTTTCTAAACGATTAGATGTTATTTTAGGGGCCCAAAATAAAACTCCAAAAACAAATGCAAACAATGCAAATTTATTAAAATACACACTTTGTTTTATTTCGGTTTTGGATTGGTGGATTAATAATCCAGATAGTCCTGCTTACCAAACAGACCCAATGGAAATTTACAGAATTTCTTCGGTAGATGGAAAACCTCAATTTTCTGTTGAAGAAAGAAATGACCAAAATAAATTGTTCATTGAAGCAATAAAAGCAAGTTACAGACAACGAGCACAATAATTTTTTTTGATTTATTAGAAAAATACGTCCGGTCAAGGCACGCTTTGCTCAAGGCCTTGACTCGGCCGTTTTTAGGGTTTGTATTAAACCCTAAATTAAAATTCTGGTTTGCTATAAAAATGCATTAATTTATTTGACGTTGGATGATAAAATGACAACTCTTTTGCATGAAGTAATAGACGTTGTTTAGCATTGCAAGTTCCGTAAAGGGAATCTCCAATTATGGGAAGTCCTAAACCTTTTTTGTGACTTGCAGCTAATCTTAATTGATGAGTTCTACCGGTAACAGGAATAAATTCTATTCTTGTTACCTTTTTTTTGGCATTTGTAATTGGTTCAATATATGTTTCAAGCCCAAGTTTTTTCCATTTTGTAATTCCTAAAAGACCATATTCTTCATCATAAATTTGATGTGGACGATTTTCTAAATCTACACGGAACTTTAATTGGATTTCCCCTTCTGTTTCTCCTTTTTTTGGAGCACACTCCCCTTCTGATTTTTCTATTATTCCGTCTAAAACAGCTTCGTATTTTTTTTGAACTTTTTGTGTGGCAAATTGTTGGCTCAAATTTTTATGAGCGTTTTCTGTAAGAGCCAACACTAAAATTCCAGAAGTTTCCATGTCTAGGCGGTGAACAGAAGGTTGTTGGATTTGAAGATTTGGAATAAAAGTTTTTACTCTTGAAACAACGCAATCTTGTTTATCTTCTGTTTTTCCTGGCACCGAAAGTAACATAGAAGGTTTATCTACAACAATAATTTGTGAATCTACATAAAGAATTTTTAATCCCAACAAATGTGGCAAAATAATTGAGCAACGTTCGTCGCAAGGTGGGTAAGATTTTCCATTTTCTTTATTTTTTGTATTTTGGCCAAAATATACTTCATCCAAACTAACAGGAATTAATTTTTTTTGAAAAGCATAAGATAAAAGTTTTGGAGCACAGCAATCCCCAGTTCCTGTTGGTGGAAGTTTTCCATTTCGTTCTTTAATAATTTGATTAAGAGAAACTTTTTTATGATTTATTGATGTAAATTTGTACAAAGAAAATACTTTTTTTAATGAAGCGTCTGTTAGTTTTGTTCTTTGAGATGAAAGAGATTGAATTTGATTTTGTATTTTAGAATTAATTTTAGAATCTTCAGAAAGTGATTTTTGTAAATCATTTATTTGGTAAGTTAATTGATGAATTTGAAAATCGTTTTTTTGAAGTGCTTCTGAAATTTTTTGAGAGTTTGCAATGTCTGGAACTACAGTATATTTTATAAAAGTTTGACCAGAAGATTCTGGAATTTCTAATTTTTTGGCAATTCCACTTACAGCAACCAGAACTTCTCTTTGTTTTTTCTTTTGATTCCAGCAAACAAGGGTTCCAATCATTACACCCTGATTTTTTCGTTCAAGGCTTTCTTTTGCAACTTGTTTTAATAGAAACTGCCCATCATTAATTTTTGAAATAATATCTAAACAATAATGATGAGCTAGTTCTGTGCTATAAGGTGGAAACATTTTAATACCAAAAATTACCTTAGATTATTAGTGCCAGTTTTTTATATCAACTGTGCCGTCATCTTGAGCAATAAATACAATTGGTTTATTTTTAGAGAACAATCCGTTTTCTACAACACCAACAATTTGATTAATTTTATCTTCCATTTCTGCCACATTAATTGGAGATTCCCAATGACAGTCTAAAATCATGTTTCCGTTGTCTGTGATTACAGGCCCCGCTTTTTTTACACCTTCACGCAAAACGCAATCTGCACCAAGTTTATTTAAAGCTTGTGTAACAGGAACTCTTGCATCTCCAATAATTTCTACAGGAACTCTAAATTGTGTACCAATTGTTTTTACAGCTTTTGAAGAATCTCCAATTACAACAAAGATTTTTGAATTGTATTCTACAAGTTTTTCTCTAAGATGAGCAGCTCCACCACCTTTAATACAGTTGCAGTCATCATCAACTTCGTCTGCACCGTCAATGGCAAGGTCTAATTGTCCACCAATAATTTTATCATTTAATGTGTAAACAGGAATTCCAAGTTCTTGGCAAGCAACTGCTGTTTGAAAACTTGTAACTACAGCCTTTACATCTTTTACTTTTCCATTTTGAATATGTTCAGCAAGTCTTTTTACAGCTGGCATTGCAGTTGAGCCAGTTCCAAGACCAATTTTCATTCCATCAAAGATTTTTCCTTCTTCTAAAAGTTTATCAACTGCTGTGTTAGCAACTAAAACTTTTTGTTCGTTCTGTGTCATATTAAAACCTCAATTTATTTATTTTTTTCGTTATTTTCTAGTGATTGCTCTGTGAATAAATCAAATTGCATTTGCGCCTGATATTCTAACATTTTATAACCATTACATACTTTACACCCTGCCAAAATTGCGCGCTTCATAATTGGCGTAATATCTGGATTATAAACAAAATCAAAAAGCATTTCTTTTCCTGTAAATTCATAAAAATATAAAGGATCGTTCTTTTTAGAAATCGTTCCATCAGAATTCATGCCTATTGATGTAGTTTGAATGATTACTTCGGTGTAATCGTTTAAAATTGGTGTACATGAAGCATCCAATTGGTAATACTTAAAATCATATTTTTCTGCAATTAATTTTGCGTGTTCCAAAGTTCTATTAAAAATGCACACTTTTGCACCCAACTGTTTTAGAACGTAAGCAGCTGCTTTTGCTGCTCCACCGGCTCCAATAATTGCCACTTTTTTTCTCTTTAATTTTTTTCCATCTAAGAATTCTTCTAGTGATTTTTTGAATCCGTAGACGTCGGTGTTATATCCAACCCATTTATTATTTTTTTTGATAATGGTATTACAAGAACGAATTTCTTTTACTTCTGGTGTTTGTTCTTGCAAATAATACATAATTGCTTCTTTGTATGGAGTATCAATAGAAAGCCCTTTAATTCCAAGATAATCTGCAAAACTTAAAGTTTCAGAAACAATTGAAGAAACTACAGGAATATAAACAGCATTTAGATTTTTATCCTTAAAAAATTTATTTTGCATCTGAACAACAGAATTTTCAATTGTTGGCCAAGCTGTAAGACCATATAATGCTGTTTCTTTAGAAATTGAATTAAAATTGTAAATTTCTTGCAATGACATAGGATCAATATGTCCAAGAAATTTTGTATGTTCAATAACTTCTTTTGGAGAAACAAATGTTAAATACGAATTAGAAAAAGCTGGTAATAATCTGGAAGGAAATCCTTCTACACCCATAGCACACAATATAAAATCAAAATCTTTTATTTGAGATGCTTCACGAAATAGATTTTCAACATCAGAAAGAGAACGTGGTAAAAAAGCTATTTTAGGAATTTCATACCCAGTCTTTCTCATTTTGGAAAGTCTTTCACGAAGATTTTGAACAGGTCCTTTCATATCATGAAAACTTCTGATTATTTTAATTCCAAAAGCTAACGCTGCATCCTGAATGCTTGAAACATTAAAATCATCTTCAAAATCTACATACGCAAAGTTTTTTGATTTATCTGTATCTGCAAAAGAAAGGGCTCGGGCAAACAAAGTTGTACGAGAAAAATCACTTCCTGTAAATTTTCCTCCATCCATTTCTCTTCTAATTGTAAGAATACATGGTTTTGAAATTAATGAAGGAAATTTTCTGACATTAAGTTGGTCTTCTGGAGTTAAAAAATCAGCTCGTAATTCAACTAAATCAATATATTTTTCATATTTTTTTGTTAATTTAACATCTTCTTCCAAAGAAGAACCTGTTAATGTCATACAAACTAATGGATGCCCCATATTATTGTCCTTGAATTAATTAACCTGTATTTTTGAAGTTTCCTTATCTACAACAGAAAGAACTAAAGTTGTTCCTTTTGGTACTGCATAAGGAATTGTAAGTAATCCACCTGGGTGAACAAAACTTAAAATTGTATAAGAATCACCTTCTTTTGGAATTGCAACTAACTTCATTGGAACAGGATATGGATAATTTGCAAGATTTTGTGTAAAGATTCCATAAACGTTATCATCAACAGGCTTTTTAGGAAGAGCCATTTCTACAGAAACTCTTGTGTAATTAGGAACAAATTCAGAATCGAAAGTTTGTTGACTTACAACAGTTCCTGCTTTTTCATCACTAGAAGCGTCGTGTGCAGTTATGTCAAATACAATTTTACTTCTTGCAATTGTTTGTAATAAATCATTTACACTTTGACCAACAACGTAAGGTGCTCTAGTATTTTCGTAATTAGGACCACGGCTAACAACAAGAGTAAGAGTAACAGGTTCTGAAATTTCTGTTCCTTCAGGTGGATCTTGTTCCAAAATTGTTCCTGCGTCAGATAAATCTGGTTTATATTCAGGAGTTCCCATAACAATTAAAGGTTTTGCTTGACCTGCAAAAAGTGTCTGTAACGAAAGTTGAACATCATCAAAATTTTGTCCAACATAATTTGCAAGTTTATCAACAACCACACCACGGCTAACAACTAAAGAAACTTTACTGAATCCTTTTACAATTGCGCCAGCTTCTGGAGACTGTTCCAAAATCATACCTTCTGTACCAGGAACATCTGAATATCTTAAATTAATTTTTGGATACAATTCTTTTACTTGCATTTCAATTAAGGCATCTTCCAATTGCTTT
>JAFXDY010000080.1 GCA_017521105.1 Treponema sp. | reverse complement strand
TTAAAGATACACAAATTTCAATTCCTGCAGGTCCTCGCTTAGGAAACCAAGTAATTGATGCAGAAAATATTACAAAATCTTTTGGCGACAAATTGCTCTTTGAAAATTTAAGTTTCCATATTCCAGCAGGTGCAATTGTTGGTATTGTTGGTCCAAATGGTGCTGGTAAAACAACACTTTTCAAAATGATTGCTGGAATTGAAAAACCAGATAGCGGCGAAATAAAAATTGGTCAAACTGTAAAAGCCGTTTACGTTGACCAAATGCGTTCAACTTTGGACGAAAATAAAACTGTTTATGAAACTTTAAGTGGTGGTGCCGACATTGTAAAACTTGGTGCTGTTGACGAAAAAGGTCGTGCACTGGAAGGTGGCGTTCGTGAAGTAAATGCCCACGCTTACTGTGGTTGGTTCAACTTTGGCGGTGCAGACCAAAACAAAAAAGTAGGTGTACTTTCTGGTGGAGAAAAAAATCGTTTGAATTTGGGAATGATGCTCAAAGAAAGCGGTAACGTTTTAATGCTCGACGAACCTACAAACGACCTTGACGTTCAAACAGTTCGTGCATTGGAAGAAGCCCTTGAAGATTTTGCAGGTTGTGCCCTTGTTGTAAGCCACGACCGCTGGTTCTTAGACAGAATTTGTACACACATCCTTGCATTCGAAAACAACTCCGAAGTTCGTTTCTTTGAAGGAAACTGGAGCGAATACGCAGCATGGAAAAAGGAACAATTTGGCGAAGACGCCGGAGTTCCAAAACGTACTGTGTACCGAAAATTAAGCAGATAACAAAAAAAAGGCTGTCTAAAAAGTTTAATATGTCATTGTCGTACTTGATACGACAATCTCTAAATCCTTGCTATATATAGATTTAGATTTTCGGGTCAAGCCCGAAAATGACATAAAAATTACTTATTAGACATCCCCTTTTTTTATAGACAATTCTATATCATTTCAATTCGTTTTTTACGAACATCTTTAAGCAAATCTTCTAGTTGCTGTGCATCTTCATTTTGAATTAATGTTTCAAATTCTTGCATTTTTGAAATAAAAGTTTTTATATGTTTTAGCAGAGCGACTTTATTGCTTAAAAAAAGTTCTGTCCAAAGTGGAGCGTTTATCATTGCAATTCTTGTTAAATCTTCAAAACTTCCACCACCAAAACTTGTGATTGAAGGATCTTCAGCACTTTCTACCATTGCGGAAGCAACAACGTGGCACAACTGTGATGTAAACCCAATTTTTTCATCGTGAGTTTTGCAATCTGTTTTAGTAATTCTAGAAAACTTCATTGCAGTTACAAGATTTTCCATTAGTTTAATTGATTCAGGTTTGTTTCGTTCTTGTGGAATTATGATGTAGTTGTGATTTATAAAATAATTTCCGTTTGAATTTGCAAAACCTTCTTTTTCACCGCCGGCCATTGGATGCCCCAAAACAAAATCTGCATTTGTTGGAAAAACTTCTTCCATGTTATCATAAATAGATTTTACACCGCTTATATCTGTAATTACCGAACCAGTTTTGAAGTTTTCTTTGTTTTCTTTTAAGAATTCAATTGTCTTTTTTGGATACAAACAAATAAACACTACATCACAAAGTTGGAGCATAGTTTTTACATCATCTTTAGAAAATCCTTGGTCAATAATATTTTCGTTTTTTGCAAGGTCTAAGGAAGTTTGATTAATATCAAAAGCATAGATTTTTCCTGATGATGATTTTTCATTTAAAATATTTTCTCTAATTGAACGGGCAATTGACCCACCCATAATTCCAAGTCCAACAATTCCAAAGTTTAAGTTATTCATAATTAGTTCCTTTATTCACAAGATTGCTTCGCCTACATCTACAGCAATGACGAGTGGCCTGTGCCCCCAATGACGTGTATGGCATTTGCTGACCTACATTGTTCTATTGTTAATTCCTGCCACAACTGGAAGCACTTTCATTAAATCTGCAAATTCTGACGGATGCAAAGACTGTTCACCATCGCACAAGGCTTTTTCTGGATTATTATGAACTTCAATAATCAATCCATCTGTATTACAAGCAACCGACGCTTTTGCCAAATCTGCAACCATCCAGCGTTGGCCACAAGCGTGACTTGGATCTACAATAACTGGCAAATGTGAAACTTTGTGTAAATATGGAACGATGCTAACGTCAAGACAGTTTCTTGTGTAATTATCAAAAGTTCTAACACCACGTTCACACAAAATTACGTCTTCGTTTCCGCTAGCCATAATGTATTCAGCAGACATTAAAAATTCTTTTACAGTTGCAGCCATTCCACGTTTTAATAAAATTGGTTTTCCCACTTTTCCCATTTCTTTTAATAAATCAAAGTTTTGCATGTTGCGTGCACCAATTTGAATTACATCAACATCATCAAAATATTGCAACTGACGAATATCCATCAATTCTGTAACAATTGGAAGCCCAGTTTCTTTTTTTGCTGTTTTTAAAATTTCAAGACCTTGTTCACCTAAACCTTGAAAACTATATGGAGAAGTTCTTGGTTTAAACGCACCGCCACGAAGCAATCTTGCACCAGCTTTTTTAACATCTTTTGCAATTGAAACTACTTGTTCTTCTGTTTCTACAGAACAAGGTCCAGCAATAACAGGAATCATCCCGTTACCAAAAGTTGCTTCGCCAACTTTAATAATTGTATTTTCTGGATGAAAAGAACGGCTTGCCATTTTATATGGTGCAGAAATTCGTTTTGCACTGTCTACAACTTCAAAAGCTTCAACTTGTTCTGTGTCTATTGATGAAGTATCTCCAAGTAAACCTAAAATTGTTAAGTTTTCACCTTTTGAAACATGAATATCAAAACCTTTTTCTTTCCATGTTCCAATAAATTCATTCATCTGATTTTCTGTAGTGCCTTTTTTTAAAGTAATAATCATATTTTTTTCCTTCCTATAATTTTTATTCAATTACGTTCTTTCTTTTGCAAAAAATCTAACTGCAGTTTTAGATTTAAAGCAAAAAAAAGGAACTCTTTTAAGAGTTCCTTGCTAATCACTAATTCATAAACAATAAATAGTTATTACCTTTCTAGAACTCCACGGTCGAATGAGAATAATAGTAATAATAATAACCAAAAAAATTGTTTTTCATCTTTTTTACTTTAGTAATTTTTTATTTATTTGTCAATTATTTTATGACATTATATTATAACAAATTATTTTTTAAATGCCTTTTCAATCACATTTGCGTCTACTTTTGGTGTAAAAGCCGAAACAATTGGCACAACAATAAATGGCACTATGATTGCAATGCTGGCTGCCAAAGCGGAATTTGCTGCACCAAGTGCCATTGTTAAAATAATTGCAGTTCCAGCACCAGAATAGATTCCAGCATAAGCTGCGGCTTTTGTAACTTTTTTTGAATAAATTGCAAAAACGTAAGGGGCAAGGAATGCACCAGATAAAACGCCCCAAGAAAGGGATTGCATTGTAACAATGAATCCAAGTTGTAATTTTGAAATTAAATATGTGGCAAAAATAAAAAGAACGCTAAAACTTCGCATAATGATTAGAGAAGTTTTTTCATTTACGTCTTTTTTCAAATAGCCTTTGTATAAATCTACAGCAATTGACGAAGCACTTACCAAAACCAAACTTGCCAAAGAAGACATTGAAGCCGACAAAATTAAAAGCATGATAATTGCTAAAAGTGCTTCTGGCAATTTAATTGCTAAAAGATTTGGCATAATTTGGTCATAGTTTACGCCGCCGTTTGGCAATTTTGGAACTGTGTTGTTATCAAAGAAAACGTGAGATAAAATTCCAGAACCGTATGCTGTAATTCCAATTACAAGTGCAAAAATTGTTGTTATGATTGCAGCTTTTGGAATTACTTTTTCATTTTTGATTGCATAAAATTTTTGAACCATTTGAGGAAGTCCCCAAGAACCAACACTTGTCATAAATATCAAAGAAGCAATTGTGAGCCAACTTGGCTGTTGTGCAGCAGGAACATGTTCTGGGTAATTTGTGTTTACAGTTGTAATTGCTTCTGTTAGGCCGCCTGCTTTGTACACTAAAACAGCAATCATAATTACAGCACCAACAAGCATAATAATTCCCTGAATAAACGATGTAACTGTTACTGCAAAATATCCGCCAAGAACAAGGTAAATACCTGTAATTACAACTAAGATAATCAAAGCAAAATCAAAACTAATGTGGAATGTACTTTCAAAAAGATGTCCAAGACCTTTAAAAATTGAAGCGGAATATGGCAAAAGGAAAATAAAAATAATTACTGCCGAAATCATTTTAATGTGTTCACTTTGATAGCGAGCTTCCAAAAATTCTGGCATTGTCATTGTGTCAAGATTTTGTGTCATACGACGTGTGCGTTTTGCCAAAATTGCCCAAGCGGCAAGTGCGCCAACCAACGCGTTTCCAACACCAATTAAAAGTGCAGAAGGTCCAAAGCCCCAACCTTGTTTTCCAGCAAAACCAATAAACACAGAAGCCGAAAAATAAGTTGTTCCATAAGCAAAGGCACTCATCCAAGGGCCAACCGAGCGACCACCCAAAAAGAAGTCGTTTAAAGTGGTAGTTTTGCGCATTCCCCAAATACCAACGCAAATCATTACTGCTAAAAATAGCAAGAGAAGAATAAGACTGTACATAAAAAAAATCCTTAAAAGTTTTTAGATAAAATGCTCAAAAATAATAGCCGTCTTTAATTTTACTGTATTTCTTTAGTATAAGCAAATAATATGTACAAAATATTAAGCAAATTAAGGTGTTTTTACAAATTTTTTACCTTACTCATAAATTGATTTCCTCGGTCAAACTCGTTTAAAAACATTCCAAAACTTGTGGCACCTGGTGAAAAAACAACAACTTCTTCTTTAGAAGCTTCTTCTGATTTTTCACAGGCTTTTTTTGATTTTTGATTTTCTGCAAATTTGCAAAGCAAAGAATCAATTCCATCAAAAGGACCAAAAAAATCAACCTGAGACTTTTGCAATTCTTCAATTATTGAATCTGTAGCCGAACCTTCCAACAAATAAATTTCTTTTACAGGATAAATTTTGTTTTGATTTTGAACATCAAAATTTCCCTTATTTTTTAAAACATCAATTAAAGGTTTTAACGACAATCCTTTTTCTGTTCCGCCAGTAAACAAAATTACAGATTTTCCAAAGGCCTGTGTTGCCATTGCAGCCGCTTCTGGAACAGTTGCACAAGAATCATTATAAAACTTATACAAAGCACCGTTTTTATTCCAAGTGTGAAAATATTGCAATCTGTGATCAATTCCAGGCCAACTTTTACAAATCTCCACAATTTTTGCAGGTTCAACACCCATCAAAAACAAAGTCAAAGCCCCATTCAAAGCGTTTGTTTTCATGTGCTCCCCAGGAACAGAAAGTCCGTTCAAAATGCATTCAGGTTCCTTCATACCAGGCAAAAAAACTTTTCCATAAGCCTTAGAATCCTTTGTTTCTTCAAGCCAAGCACCAAAAACACCATCATTCAACTTTGATTTTCCATAACGCAAAACGCAAGCTTTAGATTCATTTGCAAAAAGTTGCCCCCAAGAACTTTCCGAATGAAGATTTTTATCTGGCTCTTGCCCAACTTCATCACCTTCTGCATCAAAAATTGAATAACAAGAATTTTCTTTTGTACAAACCTGGTCTGCATAAATTAATCTTTTATCTTTTACATAATCTTCCATGTTTCCGTACCAATTTTGATGGTCTGGAACAATTTTTGTAATAATGCTAATAAAAGGTTTTAAAACATTTCGCCCACGCAAATCTGCCAATTGCCAACTAGAAAGTTCCAAAACAACAGGAGTTTCTTTAGAAACTTCATCAAAAAACGTAAGTGGACTTACGGTAATATTTCCACCCAAAAAAGCATTAAATCCCGCTTGTTTTAACCCATAATGAATTGCACTAACTGTAGAAGATTTTCCTTTGCTGCCAGTTACCGCAATAATTGGACATTCCGTAAACCGCAAAAAAATGCTTAAATCTGTTTCAATATTTTTTGCCGCCTGCAAAAATTTATTTCCTTCAAACTTCACCCCCGGATTTTTAATTACACAGTCGGCATTTTCAAAATCTTCAATTCTGTGTTCACCAAGTCTGTAAGTTAATTTTGAAGTATCCAAATTTTTGTCATTATTCAATCGGTCAATTGTAGGTTTTAAAATTTCTTCAGATTTCATATCTGTTGCAATAACATAGGCACCCTTTTTCAAAAAAAATCTAACAGCGGCTTCCCCACCACCATTCAATCCAAGCCCCATAACAGTAATTTTTTTTCCTTTAATATCTTCCAAAGAAGAAAACGCACATTTTTCCGAATAACAATGAAATTCCATAAAAAAACCTTTTCTTAATAATTTGGAGGCTTGCTTTTGTCATTCTTTGAATGCCAAAAGCACCCCGTGCTTGCCTAAACTCCTCGGCCTACGGCCTGCGGTGTATCGGCAACGCCCGGTAGCCCAAAAAGCTAATTCTACCCAAAAAAAAAGCCTTCTTAGAAAACTAAGAAGGCTCATTGCCGGGAACCAGAATCGAACTGGCACGTCGATCGCTCGACACAGGATTTTAAGTCCTGGGCGTCTACCAATTCCGCCATCCCGGCAAGTGAATTTATAATACTAAATTCATAAAAATGTGTCAATAAGATAAAAAGGTTTATTTTAAATTCTAATTTCTGCCCCCTACCTTTTTTCATTTCTTTATGATACTATTCAACTACTATGATTAAAAACTACTTATGGATATTTTTTATTTCGATGGTGCCTCTAATTGAATTAAGAGGAGCAATTCCGGTTTCTCAGGCTTTACAAATGCCAATTATTCCATCTTACATTGTAAGCATTATTGGAAATATGATTCCAGTTCCTATTATTTACTTTTTTGCAAGAAAAGTTTTGATTTGGGTTCAGATAAAAAAATTATTGGAAAATTGTTCACTGCAATTTTAGAAAAAGGAACTAAAGCTGGTCAAAAGATTCAAGAAAAAGCAGGAAAAGGATTTTTTATTGCATTGCTTTTATTTGTTGGAATTCCACTTCCAGGAACAGGGGCTTGGACAGGAACTTTAGCCGCAAGCCTTTTGGGATTAAGTTTTAAAGAAACTGTAATTTCTGTAATTCTTGGAGTTTTGCTTGCAGGCCTTATTATGATGGCTGGCTCTTTTGGATTATTTTCTGCACTTTTTGCTATTTCAGGATAACCCAAGTTGCCCCATTTCCACCTTCGGCCTTGTTTTTAGGATGCCCAGAAGCTCCGCAACGTTTATCGTGCTCAATAAAGCTTCTTACAAGTTTTCCCAAAACAGGGTCAGTTCCAGTTGTGTGAATTCCTTTTCCGTGAATAATCATCACTTTTTTTAATCCACGATTTTTACAATCTGTAATAAAATTATTTAATCGAACTTCCGCTTCATCTTGATGCAAACCGTGCAAATCTAAAAAAGCTTCACACTTCATTGAAACTAAATAATTTCTGTCTTGAAACTTTTGGCGTTCTTGTGTTTCTTCAGAAAGTTTATCTTTATCAATTGTGCCATAACGACGAAGCCACAACTCCATAGGATTAATTTGGGTAGAATTTTGTTCATTAATTTGTTTTTCTAAGCGTTTATTAAAATCTTTTTCTTCTGCCAAGGCTTTTTCTTCTTTTGTAGGAGCATTTGCTTTTTTATGAGAAACTTGATTTTTTCCACTTTCTTTTTGTTTTCGTTTTTCTTCACTTTGAATCTTATCCCAACGATTCAAAATATCATTCATATCCATAACAAATCCTCCAAAACAAATTTATTTTATAAAGATAATAAATTCTTCTTTTATCCATCCAGAAATATCACCATATTCAATAAACACCCACTCTCCAGAACGTTCAGAAATTAAAACCCTGTTTCCGCCGGTAATTTCAAATTTTGAAGAAGCAGATTCTTCAGGAACAGATTGAAGAACACCACCCACACAAATTCCATATTTTTTTGAAGATTTGAATACACAAAAAACTGAAGCAATTAAACACAACGCCAACATCACACTTACAAAAATAATTCCAACTGCTCGTTTATGTTTTATACACAAAATCAAAACAAAAACAAATAATAAAAACATAAAACCACAAACATAAAGAAGTTTTACAGGAAATTCTTTTGAAGTTGAATCAAAACCAAAAAAGTTTTCGGCCTGTTTTCTGTTTTTTACATTTATAAAATAATCCAAAGATGAATTTCGTTCTTTTATTCTTAACTCTGCAATATTTTTTGAAATTTCAGAAGTAATTAAAACTTCACTTCCAGCTTCGGCTTTTGTAGAAGAAAAATCAAAAGCATCATCAAAAATTGAATTCTCTGTCTTTTTATTATTTTGAATATCACTTTTTACAAAATTAATTTCGTAACTAGGAAAAATTATTTCAGATTTATAACCTTTATAACTAGTTGAAACAACTTTGATTTTTGGAAAAGACATTTTTTCTTCTACAAGGCCTGTCCATTCAAAAGATGCAATTGGTTCAAGTTCCTTTGAATAAACATTTTCCCTGTATTTTACTTCTGTAATTTCATATTGCTTTGTCTGTGTAAAAATTGAATTCTTTGGAAGTTCCCATTCAAATTGAATCAACTGAACACCGTATTGCAAATAAACAGTAAACTCCAATTTTTGATTAATTGGTGCGTCAAAAATTGGAATAATTTCATTTTTCTTTTCTGAAAAATACTTTGAATTATAAAAATCGTCTGAATAAAGTGTAGTTCCATCATTAAAAACAACTACAACCCTAGGATTTAAATTTTCTGGATTTTCTTCAATCTCAACAGATTTAACTCGAATATAATAAGTTCTGCCATTTATTAAAAGAGGCAATTTTGCAAACTTATAAACACCAACTTTATCAAAACTAAGCCAAAATTCAATCTTTGTAGAAGTACTTTTTCCAATTGATTCTGATTTTCTTAAACTTTTTAGATTTACATTTTCCCCAAAATCTGCACTTCTAACTTGAACTGAATTTGGATTTACATCTGGTAATTCTACTTCAAATTTAATATCACTTTTTATGTATAAATCTTGGTTTTCGGCAGGTGAAATTTCAAGACTATTAATTTTTTCCCGTAAAGATTGAGAAAAAACATTTGTGGCATTAAAAAACAAAACACCTAAAATTAATAGTCTAATGAATAATCTATATTTTGATTTTCTTCGCTGTTTTTCCATTGTTTTTTATCCTGTTCTTTTATATGTTCAAATAATGCATCTTCCATGTCTGGCATTTTTTCTTTTGATTCTGCCGCAGGAACTGCTTCAGATTGATTTTGTTTTACTTCTGCCTGAACCATTTTAATTGACAATTCCATATTAATTTTTGCTTCAATTTTTGTATTATCAATTTGAATAGCTTGTTTGAATAAATCTTTTGCTAAATCATATTCACCATTTTTAAAGTGAATTACCCCCATATTATAAAAAGCGCCATACTGAACACTTTTTGGAGAATCTGAAGATATTTGAGAAAATTTTTCTATTGCCGATTTTTCTTCATTTAACATTGAATAAGATGCACCCAAATTATACAAAGCATAATCTTGAACAAAAGAATTTTCATTTTCTTTGTTTTCTGCAACATCTTTATATTTTGCCACAGAAACTTTGTAATCTTTATTATGCCATGCTATAGTTCCTTGCAAAATGTTGTAAGTGTCTGAATTACATCCGGTTAAAAAAATACAAACAAAAACAATTACAGAATTAATGAATTTTGATTTTACCAAAAAACGCTTTAATTCAAATTCTGTAAGAATGTACCCCAATACAAAAAACATAATGGCAAAAAATAAAAATAACTTATACCTTGGAACTGGCTTTGTTTCATAAGTAAAAATCTTTTCATTTTTTGATTTTTTAGAAACCAATTGATTAATTAATTTTGAAGCTGAACCATAAACATTTGAATTTATGTAAATAATATTTCCTTGATTTTTTCCAGATTTATCTTTTTTATTTATTTTTTCTATTGCACCAATAATATTTTTACTTCTTAGAGCAGTTTTTACTTTTGTAACTTTATCTGGCAATACTAAATCGCTTTCAACTTCATTTCCAAAACCAATAATAGAAACTGGAATACCAAATTTTACACATTCTTCCAAAGCGGTAATAAGTTGATTATCTGTTTCTTCTCCGTCTGTAAAAACAAAAATGCGTCCTGCTCTAGAATAATTTTGAGGGAAAGAGTCTTTTGCAACTAAAATTCCTTTTCCCAAACTAGAACCAGGAACTGTCATTAATGATGGCGAAAGCGAATCTAATAAAGATTCAACTTGAGCATAATCTTCGGTTAAAGGAATTGCCAAAACTCCGTCACCTTTTGCCAAAACAACCGAAACCGAAGTTGAATCAATATGCTGCAACAATTTCTTTGCATAAATTGCCGAAGCTTGCAACCGTGAAGTATTTTGTGGACAATCTTTTGCAAGCATACTGTTTGATATATCAAATACAAAAGAAACTGCAACACCACTTTTTTGTACTGGCGACAAATATTCACCCCAAGAAAATCCAAGGTAAGCCAAAATTAACATAATAAAGGCAAGCCCATTACAAACAAATCTTACAATTGCATTCTTTTTGATTTTATAATTGATATTTGAATTCATAATCTTAAAAAACTAAAAAATTAGTATATTCCCTCCCTCAATAACAGTTTATTTATTAAAAAGGAGATTAAAAACAAAACACCTGCTAACAACAAAACATTTTTATACAAAAGTTCATCAACACTTTTGTATGTGTAGTTTTGTTGAACATTTTCATTTTTTACAACAACAGAAAGAGCAGAATTTAGTTCTTCAATTGTTTGAACTTCGTAATAAACTCCGTTTCCAATGGAAGCAATCTGTTTTAATGAAGAAGAATCAAAATTTGAATTTAAGTAACCAGAATAAAGTTTTCCCGTTATTGGGTCTACATATTCAATTGGAACTGTTCCTTTTGAACCAACTCCCACAACATAAAGGGCCACCTCATTACTTGCCGCCAAATTGGCCGCAGTTTCGGGATGAATCTCTCCGGCGTTGTTTTCCCCATCAGTAAGCAAAATAATACATTTTTTTGGAGCTTTTGAACTTGCAAGATGACAAACCGCAGTTCCAATTCCGTCTCCAATTGCAGAACCATTTCCAAAAAGACCAATTTGCAATTCATCAATTCTATTTTTAAAATAAGAAAAATCACTTGTTGGCGGAACCAAAACAGAAGCTTCAGACCCCAAAACAACAATACCGTATCTATAACCGTCATGTTGGGAAATCAAATAATTAATTGCAGATTGAGCCGCCACAAGTCTGTTATTTCCATTCATATCTTTTGCAGCCATAGAAGGACTAGTGTCTACAACAAAAACAATATCAGTTCCCAAAGATGTGTACACTTTTTCTTGTGTTTTTTTAACAGGATCTGCCATAGCAACAACAACACAAATACATCCCAAAATTGTAACAACTTTAGAAAAAATGTACAAAAAGTTATACCATTTTCCAGACCATTCAAATTTAGAACCGTCCCAATCTTTTAACACGGCATAGAATTTTATTTGCTCAAAAATCTTAAAATATCGCAAAATATACAAAAGAGGAATTAACAACAAAAATAAAAATGCCAAAGGATTTTGAAAACTAATCATTCTGAACTCCTTGCATCTTTTTTTCTTCTTGAATAGAAGGTTCTAATACATCTAAAACTTCTACATTTTGTTTAATAATTTCAACCATTTCTTGCTTTTCGTTTTCTAAAAATTTAGTTTTATGCAAACCTTGTGAATTCTGTGCATAACGAATTATATCTGTATCCAAAAAGATTTTTTCTATGATATTGATTGCTTCTTTTTTTTGTTCAGATATTGGCGATTCCACATAATTAAATTTTTCTTTAATTTCAGAAGAAACTGTTTTTGTAAAAGGAACTTCAAATCTCACTTCAAGATAATTTCGAATTAGTCTTTGAATTTCAGCAGCAAAATCAACATCCGAAATCTCATTTTTCTTTAATAATTTACCAAGATTTTTTAAGGTTTCTTTTTTATTTTTCTTATATTTTTTGATTAATTTTCGTTTTTTTATGCTAGCTGCAACAGAATCTCTTTTTACAATTAATCTAATCAAAATTAACAAGACTAAAATAACACCAACTAAAATGCCATATATTTTGTAAACAGTGCCAGGAAGTAGTAAAGGTGCATTCTGCCCTTGCAACCCCACCGATTCATCTTTTATTAATGAAGAAATAGAAACATTTTCAAACTTTAGCTCAAGATTTTCTTCACTCATCAAAGCATATTGAGGAAATTTTATGTTTCCTGTTTTCCAAGGAATAAACGTAATTACAAAAGTATAATTATTTGGCCCCGAAGTAATAAGATTAATTTTTTCAATTTGATATTCTTGAAAATTCAGTTCTTCTGTAAAATTAGAAAGTGGCAATTCAACAGAAGATTGGCCCTTTAATAATTTTTCTGCTTTTTCAGAAACAAACGAAACTCGTAATTCGGCAGTATCGCCAATATACACATTTTGAGGAACCAAAACTTGATGAGAATCTACGGTTAAACCCAAAGACGAAGAAACATTATTACTCATCTATTCTACACACTCCCAGCTCTACCCTTTGCTTCCGAAAAAACAGAAGTTAAAATTTTAAGAGGCGAATCTGTTGTGTTCATTACAACAGGAACAACACCATGCTTTACACAAACTGATTGCCATTTTTTTTGATTATTTTCACTTTGTACCTTCCATTCTTTTTTTAATTTTTGAGAAAAGGAAGGAATTACCATAGAATCTCCACTTTCCACATCAACAAAAGGCACAGTTCCTATTACAGGAAGTTCATCATCATATTTATTTTTAAGTCTCAAAGCCACCACATCATGACGTTGTGCCAATGAAATTAAAGGTTTTTCCCAATCTGAAGTTCTAAAATCTGAAAGAACAAAAACAAGGGACCGTTTTTTTAATAATTTTCCAGCACCGTTAATTGCACTTCCCAAAACAGAACCTACAGTGTTAGAAGAAGGCAAATTATCAAGATGAGAAAGCAAAAGCATAATTTGTTCTTTTCCCATGGCAGGTTTGCAAGAAAAATTAATTTCTCCATCAAAAAAAACAGCTCCAATAGAACAATTGTTTAGTTCTGCCGCAATTGTAATTAATGCCGCAGTTTCAGAAAGCACATCATATTTTGTTACATCCTGACATTCAAGCTGCATAGAAAGAGAAGTATCTACAATTAAAAAGATTTGCAATTCTCGGTCTTCTTCAAAAACTTTTACAAAAGGTTTGTTCATTCTGGCAGTAACGTTCCAGTCAATGCTACGAACATCATCACCGCGAATATAATCTCTTACACCTGAAAATTCAATTCCCTGTCCTTTATACAAAGATTTAAAAGTTCCAGATTTCATATCTTCTGCAAGTTTTATTGCCATCAATCTTAAATATGCGGCTTTTTTTACAAGAGAATCTCTGTCTGTTCTTTTTGATTTATTCATAAACTAAAACCTTATGAAAACCTTATGGAACAGGTACAAAATCTAAAATTTTAGAAATAATTTGTTCCGAAGTAACATTGTCTGCAGCGGCTTCGTAAGACAAAACAAATCTATGACGCAAAACATTCATTGCCACTTTTTTAATATCTTCTGGCAAAACAAAAGAACGACCTTCAAACAGAGCTGTAACTTTTGCACATTGCAAAATTGCAATTCCCGCACGAGGAGAAGCCCCCATTTTTATATAACGAGTAATATCATTTGCCGCAACAAAAGTATTTGGCTTATTTTTTTTGTCTACATTTGGACGAGTAACTTCCAAAATCTTTACAATATATTCAACAAGTTTATCATCACAAACAACTTTATCTGCCAAGTCTCGCAAACTTTTTACATCCAAAGAAGACAAAATTTTATTCACTGGCACAAAAGCCGCTTTTCCACAAGTTTTAATAATTTCAACTTCTGCATCTGCTTCTGGATAATTTACAACAAGTTTCATTAAAAAACGGTCAAGTTCTGCTTCTGGCAAAGAATAAGTTCCTTCTTGTTCAACAGGGTTTTGAGTTGCAAGAACAAAAAACGGTTCTGGCAATTTGTATGTTTCTTCACCAATTGTAACTTGATGTTCTTCCATTGCTTCAAGCATCGCCGATTGAACTTTTGCTGGAGAACGGTTTACTTCATCTGCCAAAACAACGTTTGCAAAAATTGGACCTTTTCTAACGCTAAAGTTGCCTTTATTTTGTTCGTAAATTAAAGTTCCAGTAACATCGGCAGGAAGCAAATCTGGAGTAAACTGAATGCGTTTAAAATCAAGTCCAATAATTTCTGCAAAAGTTTTTACAGCCAAAGTTTTTGCAAGCCCCGGAACACCTTCAAGTAAAACATGGCCGCCAGCCACAAAAGCCACCAAAATATCATTAATCAAAGCATCCTGACCAACAAGTCTTTTTCCAGCTTCTTCTTTACATCTTTCAATAATTTTTTTGCAATCTTCAATATTTGTAATCATCTTTTTCCCACTACTTATTTTTTATTATGATTCACCTGAGCAAGCCCCCGCTTAAACTGAGGAATTCTTGCACAAGTTACAGTATTCCAATCACTTCGGTCGCCACGCATCAAAAAGTGATACGCAACGCCAGCAATCATAGCCCCGTTATCGCCACAAAGCTTTAACGGAGGAAACAAACAATTCAAATCAGTTCGTTCCGCAAGCATTTCCCGCAACCTAGAATTTGCCGCAACACCACCGCCACAAACAACAGTTTTCAATCCAGTGTCATCAACAGCCCTAAGCAACCTAGAAACCAAAGTTTTAATTGCAGTTTCCTGAAAAGCCGCACACATATTTTCAGTTGAATGTTCGTAGCCAGGCTGCCAAAACATATCACACTGATGAATAACCGCAGTTTTTAGCCCACTAAAAGAAACATCATATCTATGTTCCTTTTCGTCCAACTTTGGAACCGGAAACTTAGCCGCCTTAGCATCACCTTTTTTTGCCAAATTATCAATAACAACACCACCAGGATACCCAAGCCCATAAAATTTTGCAACTTTATCAAAAGCTTCCCCAACAGAATCGTCAACAGTAGTTCCCAAAATCTCCAAATCATCAAAATCGTTTACTTTACAAATAATGCTGTGGCCACCAGAAACCAAAAGCCCCAAAAAAGGATACTCAACAGTTTTTTCCAACTGAGCCGCATACAAATGTCCCAACATGTGATTAATTGCAATAAAAGGTTTTCCCGTTGCCCAAGCCAAAGTTTTTCCAAAAGTAAAACCAACAAGCAAAGACCCCATAAGCCCCGGTTTATTAGTAGCCGCAATGGCATCAATATCGTCCATTGTTAAATTTGCTTCTTTTAGTGCCTGCTTCACCACAGGATAAATCCATTCCGCATGCTTACGACTAGCAATTTCTGGAACAACACCCTTATAAACTTCATGAAACGGAATCTGAGTTGCAACAACATTACTTAAAATTGTTTTCCCATCCTCAACAATTGCACAAGCTGTTTCATCACAACTACTTTCAATTCCCAATATTTTCATACAATCCTCTTTTTTTATTGGGCGCCTTGCAAATTGTCATACAATTTGCAACCGGTCATTCCGCCATTCCCTAACGGTCAGCCCTTGCCGCAACCTGAACGGTTGCTAAGTTTTTTCACTTCGTTCAAAAACTTGCAAGTGGCTCCGCAACAAAAGTTGCGGCTGGCTCCAATCCCTGGCGCATTTACTAACTTTCGCTTACAACACTAAACTTATAACCATTTTTCACCAACTCAGGATACAACTCTTTTAAAAAAGCTGGCAAAAAATCTGCCGACCACACATGACCAATCATCACAGCCGACCCTTTTTTATTTGCAATATCAAGACCTTTTTTAAGTTCCATCAATGCATTTTCTCTAGTTTTTTCGTTGTCTAAAAAAATGTTTCTCTCATAATAATTATATCCCATCTCTTTTGCAACTAATGGAACAACAGTTTTTACATTAGTTCTAGAATCCAAAAAGAAAATTCCACAATCAGAAGCTGTTTTTAAAATCACTTCCATTTTTGCAATATCAGCAGTAATTGCCGAACCTTCATGATTATTCATTCCCGCAATTGGCCCAATTTCATTTATATTAGACAAAAGCATTTTTCTAACTTCTTCTTCCGTCATTTCTGGCGTAATTGCTCCAGGCCCCGGATTCACACTTCTGTTAATTGCCTGCATTGGCTGATGCAAAATCAACTCGTGGCCAGAATTTCTAACCCTTTTTGCAGATTCCGCAGAATACTTCAATTTTGGCAAAACCGCAATAGTAATTGGAAAAGGCAATTCCAAAAACTTTTGCAAATCATAAAGATTTTGCCCACCATCATCAAAAACAAAAACTAAAGTTGCATTATTTTTAGCCTTTGGTAAATTAAACTTATTTTCTTGTTTTACAGGTTTTGGCTTTTCTACAGTTTCATTTTTTTCTACAATTTTTTCTGGCTGTTTTTCTGTAGTTTTTTCTTCCACATCTACCACAGGAGGCACAACTTTTTTAGGTTCTTCAACCTTTTTTTGAACAGGCGACTGAACTTTTTCTTCCTTTTTTTCTTTTTTTACAGGCTCAGATTTTTTTTGCTCAACTTTCTTTTCTTTTTTTTCTTGCTCAAATCTTTTAGAAATTGAATCATCTGCCTTTGGTTTATTATCTTTTGCAACTTTTTCAGTTTTTACAGAATCTTTACTAGCAATTTTTTTTGTTGAATCTTTAGAAATCAAATTTGTAGTTAATAAAAGCAACATACAAATCAAAATTACAATGCCGCACATTCCCATAATTTTAAACGAAGAAATATAAACTTTTGGCTTTTTTGACTTTCTTGCTGCAGGTCTGGAACTTCTTGATTTTACACTTGATTTTGCCCTTGTCCCAGTCGATTTTCTTGCCGAACTCTTTGATGTCTTTTTTCTTTCCATACTATATGATTTTATTCTTTTTCTTGATAGTTTTCAAGAAATGCTATATTCTAATTATCGAAAATAATAATTAGTATTTTTTTTGGAGAAACTTATGATTATTACTTGTTTAGATTTAGAAGGTGTTTTGGTTCCAGAAATTTGGATTGCATTTGCAGATGCTGTTGGAATTCCAGAATTGCGTCGTACAACACGCGAAGAACCTGATTACGATAAATTA
>JAFXDY010000079.1 GCA_017521105.1 Treponema sp. | reverse complement strand
TCTGCTAGTTCTGGATGTTGCAAATAAAAGTTTGCTTTTTCTTTTTCAATTTCTAGTTTTAATTCTTCTTTTGTAGGCATATAAGGCATATATTTTGCCATAAAAATTTGTTTTGAATCGTGAAGAACAGAATATCTTGCAATATCTTCATCTGTTTTTGAACAAAGTACTATCCCGATTGTTGGATTGTCATCGCTTTTCTTTTTTAAATCGTCATACATTCGGATATACATATCCATTTGACCAACATCTTGATGAGTAATTTTTCCGATTTTTAAATCAATTAAAACGTAACACTTCAATTCAATATTATAGAAAACTAAGTCTATAAAATAATCATCTGTTTCCGTAACAATATGTTGTTGACGAGCAACAAAAGCAAATCCCTTTCTCATTTCCATTAAAAAATCTCGGATATGAGTAAGAATTGCACTTTCCAATTCTGTCTCGGTATAATCATTCGCCTTAAAACCTAAAAATTCTGCAATAACAGGACTTTTTATTAATTCAAACTGTGAATCTTTGTATTCAGCGGTTTTACTTTTCATTTCTTCTATGACTTTTTCTTTTTTAGGAGATATCAAAAGTCTTTCATAATATTGAGTAGAAATATTTCTATCTAAAGTTCTTACAGACCACATTTGATTATTTGCTTCTTTTAAATACCATAAACGTGCAGCTTCACTTGCAACAGAAAGAAGTCTTCTAAAATGAGACCAATTCAGATTGTGAACACATGTGTTCACAATTTCAAAATTTTTAAATGACAAATAAAATTTTCTAAAATATTGCAAGTTTCTTTTATTGTAAGATGTACCAAATTTTCTAGTTAAATTGTTTGCAAGAACTTCTATAACTTGTTTTCCATATTCTGCTCTATCGTTTCCTGCTTGTTCTTGCTCTACAATTTTTTTCCAATATTCCAATAAGTCACAACAATTATTGAACTTACTGCAGAATTAGCTGTATCTCTTGCTTTTTGAACAAGTTCAGTTACTTCATTCAAAAAAACAGTTTCATTTTGAATCAGACTTTTATTGTTCATATTTTCACCTTTCACCCTTTCAATTCTCCGTTGATTCTTTTGTATTACATTCACCGTAGCTCACCGACCAGTTCATTTCGGTTGCTGAGCCTGTCGAAGCACCGTTTTCACCTTTCTAAAACTCCATAAGCAAAAAGTCTTTTATATTTTTGTGAATTATTCCATTTTGTGAAAAATCAAGTTCATCCATTGAAACAACATATTTTGGATAACTATCTTTTACAAAATTGTAGACAGAAAATTCTCGCTTTATGGTTTCTTCATTTGCCAAAAGATATGCAACTTGTATGTAGATTTTTTTCCCTTGTTTTTCTGCAATAAAGTCTATTTCTAAATCGCCTTTTTTTCCAACATAAACCTTATAGTTTCTTCGTAGAAGTTCTAGGCAAATAATATTTTCTAGAACTTGGTCTATATTTTGAATATTTTTACCAAAAAGCGCTTCTCGTAATCCGTGGTCTGCACAATAATATTTTTCATTAACGGTAACAATTTTTTTTCCTTCTAAATCATAACGATTAATTTTGTAAAAAAGAAAAGCATCTGAACAGAATTTTAGATAATTCAAAATTGTGTCGTGGGATATTTTTCGATTTTCACTTTTAAAATATTTTGAAAGTGATGTTGCGCTAAAAATATGTCCAATGTTTGAAAAAGCATAAGCAACAATTCGCTCTAAAGTATCAACATCACGAATATTATTTCTTTTTACTACATCTTTTAAAACTACAGAATTGTATATATCAATCAAATATTGACTTTTTGCTGAATCATCATCAGGAAAATTTGAAAGAAAAGGCATTCCCCCTGTTTTTAAAAACTGCATAAAGCAAGTGGATTTATCTACATTCGGATTTTTAATAAGATTCATTTCAAAAAATTCTGCAAATGAAAAAGGATAAATTACAAATTCAACATAACGACCAGCCAAATATGTTGTCAATTCTCCAGATAGAAGTTTTGCGTTGGAACCGGTTATGTAAATATCACAATCAAAATCTATACGACAAGAATTTATACATTTTTCCCAGCCATCAACTTCTTGAATTTCATCAAAAAAAAGATAGATTTTTCCTTTTGTGTTTTTTTGAAAATCCGTAATTTTCTTATAAAGGCTTTCTACATCTAAAAACTGATAATTTGAAAATTGTTCAAAATTTATACAAAGAAAATTTTCTTCGCTTATGCCAGATTCTTTAAGTTCGTTCTTTACAAGTTCCAGCATTACAGATTTTCCTGCACGTCTTATACCTGTAAAAACTTTTATCAAATCCGTATTCATAAAGGGTCTGATTCTTTGCATGTATATTTTGCGTTTTATCATACCAACATTTTATCAGTTATAGTCGCCAAAATCAAGAAGAAATATATTTTTAGCGATTATAACCTATATTTTCTCCCGTTTTCTTCAGCTCTTTTACCACGTCTTTTATCAAATCTACCGCCATTTCTAATTGTGTGATTGCATCTTCTGCACTTTCTATTGGGTCTGGTAAATCTTCGTAATCTAAAATACTTTCGTCACGAATAAGACCTAAGTCTAGGCTGTTTCCTTTTTGTGATATTTGTTCACGAGTAAAACAATTCCAGCGTTCATCTTTGATTGAACTTCGGTCTTCTGATTTGTAGGCTTTTACAAAATCTGCAAAATGTTCTTTTTTTAGTTGATTTGTTTTTCCAAAACTTTGCATATTTGTGCGGAGGTCATAGAACCAGACTTCTTTTGTGTTATCTTCGTCAGTTTTGCCCCGAGTAAAGAAAAGCACGTTTGTTTTTACGCCTTGAGCATAGAATATTCCGGAGCCTTATCTAGAAAATATAATTCGACAAAAGTTTGAAAATAAATTGCTCAGAAGTTCCACCCGCAATTTTGAAGCCTAGTAGACCAAAAAGGATTGCCTTATAATCAAAAAAAAGTATATCCTTTATTGCCAATTGGGTATTGATTTGCTCCTTAAAACATGCAAAACCAGTGACACCTGGTTCGGCACCCTGACCTCCTCAAAGTGGGCGAAAATAGCAAAATGTTCCTCCGATACTGCATTGCGGGATATTCAGGATTTGCTTCAGAAAGGTTTGCTCCAAAAAGAGCCCACTTCTGGAGGAAGAAGTACCAATTACAAGTTGCTAGGCTAAAGGCGTCTTTTTCAATCCCTTTTTTTCTTATTTTTTTGAACTTTTCCCGCAAAAAAAGACAAATTCTCCAAGTTTAAAGCGAATAATATATATGTAAAGCTTTTTACTGGAGGCACAAATGCTGAGTGAAGAAGAATTGCAGAAAAAGTGGGAAAGTTTGACCTTTACCGACAACTTTATCTTTTCCCATGTGATGCACGATGAAAACATTTGCCGTCAGGTGGTGGAATTGATTCTCGATGTGCGGATTGGGAAAATCCACTACCTTTCTGCCCAAGATGAACACAAAACCGATCCAGACTCCATGAGAATCATCATGGATGTTTTTCTTCGGGATGAAAACCGCATCATTACCGTGGAAATGCAAACGGGCCACAAGAAGGAATTACCACGTAGAAGTCGCTACTACCAAAGTGTTGCTGATGTAAGTACCACACCAACCAGCAGCCTGTACCCAGATTTACCAGACAACATCCTTATTTTTATTTGTACTTTTGATCCATTTGACAGGAATTTCCCCAGGTACACCTTTCAGTACACCTGCCAAGAAGCAGACCACCAGCTCAAGTTGGAGGACGGTTCCTTCCGCATCTTCTTAAACACCGCCACAGAAGAGCTGAATAACCTTGACCAGAAACTTAAAGCCTTTTATCATTATATCCAGAAGGGCGTGGTTGAATCGGAGTTGGCTCAAAACATTTCCCACAAAATCACCACTTTGAAAAACGATTCCATAGTTAGGAGGTTCTACATGACTTGGTCTATTACAATGGCTGACATGCGCCGAGACGGCTTTGAGGAAGGACTTACCACGGGCTTGGAGCAAGGGCGTGAGCAAGGAGCCTACGAAACCAAGCTGGAAACAGCAAAATCCTTCCTCGCTATGGGATTATCCCCAGAACAGGTGGCACAGGGTACCAATCTCCCGCTGGAGGTGGTGCAGGAGTTGATGAAAAGCCAATAGTTACCATCCTTAGCAGTGTGTAGGCATCGTCACCACTAGGATCTTCTGGGATAGGCTACTCTTTTTCTTATTTTTGCAATAAAATAGTACCATGAAATTATTTTTCTGTTGTGTGCTTTTTTGTTGCAGTTTCCCCCTTCCTGCCCAAGACGAAATTTCCCTCGATCATATTGATAATCTTGATATTTATAATGATGAGCTGTTTTATCAGGAATGGTATCTTTTTTCTAATGCAGCAGATAAATTCTTTTCCATGTCTAGCTCTGATTTTACGCAGGAGCTGGTGCAAGATGAATCTTCCATAGAAGCTTATTATACTGCCTCAAACCAATTTTTATCCGCCCTTAAATCATATCAAGATG
>JAFXDY010000078.1 GCA_017521105.1 Treponema sp. | reverse complement strand
TGTTTTGCTGCTGCGTGAGCAGCAACGTATATTAAACACCGCAAAACAGCGTGTAGCGGGCTAGCCCGCGGTTTTGACCCAAAGCAGCACGACTGGGAGCATATCAACAATTTTTAAAATAGATGTAAAAAGTGTTTAAAACAAACCTAGTTTTTATCAACATTGTTCAAAAAACTCTATTGGTTCGTTATATATTTCTTGGACTTTTTGGCAGCGGGCAAAGCTCAGTTTTGAAATTGTGTCAAAGTTGGTTGTTTTGCTTGTTTTTTCATCTTTTTGAATTAGAATGCAGCGGCGGCCGCCAGAATCTTCGTTGTTAAGTTGGCAAACTGCTTCAAAAGTTGTTCCGCTTCCTGCAAAAAAGTCCAAAATTACAGCGTCTTTTGGCATTTGAGAAATCTGAATAAAATGCTTAATCAAAGAAACTGGCTTTGGATTATCAAAAGCGTTTTTTTGTCCAAGCAATGAATCAACATAATTTTGAGCCTGCTTTGTTGTTTCTACAAAATCAATAATATTTTTTGGAATAATATAGTTTTCTGAATCATTAAAAATCTTTGCTCTTGGAACACCATCATATTTTGGAGCTTTTCCAAAATAAATTTTGTCTTCTTGCAAAAGTTTATCCATTTCTTCTTTACTCACAAGCCACTGACGTTCCCAAACAACACCACCGGGCGACGTAATCTTGTAAAAGTTTTTATGCTTTTTATTTGATCTATTTTCTGAAAAAGAAATGCTCCCACTAAACCAATTTCCGCGAGGATCACCGTCCGCATTAGATTTTGCCCAATTTGAATATTCAATTTGACAAAATGGTTTTAAACATTTTTTATTTTTGGCAAAACAAAGGGTGTGTTGTTCCAAAGTTCTAGACCAAGTGTCTTTTTTCCCTTTTCCCACAAGCCACATAAAATCGTTCACAAAATTTTCTTCACCAAAAATCTTATCGCACAAAAGTTTTAAAACGTAAAGTTCTTCTGTTCCAATTGCAATAAAAATGCAGCCAGATTCCTTTAGCAATTCTTTTGCCAATTTTAAACGACGTTCCATAAAACTTAGCCAAACGCTATGGGAATCTTCTGCACCAGCAAAATTATCATTGTAAGTAAAAGATTTTCCTGTGTTATAAGGCGGATCAATATAAATAAAATCAACTTTTGAAGAAAAATCTTTTGCCAATATAGAAAGACAAGGATAATTATCACCTTGAATAAAAATGTGGCTAGAATCTTTTTTTACAAAATCTGAATAATTTGGTAATTGAGGAATAATTTTTACTTTAGAAAGTTCACTTTCAGAATCCCAAAATTCAGGAAAATCTGTCCAATTTATAGAAAAAGCCATAAGCAAAATTAGAGCCGTTTAACAGAATCGAACTGTTGACCCCTTCATTACGAGTGAAGTGCTCTACCAACTGAGCTAAAACGGCAAATTTTTATCTGTTAGTTCCGTTTTCGCGAGTTTCAAAAATTCGTTTTAAATCAAGAATGTTATTAACAATAAAATACCCATCGTATGCTTCAAGTTTTCTTTGTTCAACAAGTCTGTTAATTTCATCTCTTGTAATTTCTGGAGAAAGTCCAGCCCAATGGGAAATGTCAGAAAAAGTTGCTGTAATTCTTTGTTGCTTATCAAGTTCTTTCTTTTGAGAATTCATTTCGGCAAGCATATAGAAAACATCTGCAATTCTTGCTTGAGTATCTTTAATGCAAAGAATTCTGAATCTACGTTTTTGATCGTAAATGCGTTTACAGAACAATTTTAAAAGTAACAATGCCATTTGAGGATTTCCCGTAATTAGCAACTCAAAATTTTCTTTGTTAAATTCCAAACACTTAACATTTCCAATTGCCATACAAGTTGCAGAACGAGGAGAATTATCCAAAATTGCCATTTCTCCAAAAAATTCACCAGCTTTTAAAATATCAAGATTCTTTTTTGTTCCATTAACACATTTTACAAGCTGAACAGATCCACTCTGAATAAAATAAAAAGAATCTCCCGGTTCATATTCAGAAATAATAATTTGATTTGGTTCATACTGTTTTGCAAAACGTTCAAATGCAGGTAGTTCAAAAATCTTTAAAGAAGTTGATGATTCTGAAGTTTCCTCTGGTTCAATAAATCTTCTTCTTGAAGAAAAATGTTCATTCTTCTTTTTTGATTCTGCATACAATTTTGCAATTTCTTCTTTTCTTGAACTATTTGGATATCGCTGCAAAAATTTTAAATAAATATCACATGCCGAACGATACTGTTCATCATCAACAAAACTTTTTGCAACAGCTAACATTCCTGTTTGTTGATCTTCTGCAATATTATTCAAAACAGATTCAGTTTTTTTATGAATTTGGCGCAATTGATTAGAAAAAACTCTAAGCATTTTCATGATCAATTGTTTATTATTACTAAATAAAATTTCAAATTCTTGAACAGACAAAGAAACAACTGTTGTTTGAACAAGAACTGTAGCAGTTTCTTCCCTTGCAAAATGCCCAAATGCTGATTTTACACCAAAAAATTCACCGTTTTTTACAGATTCCGCAACAGGTTTTCCAGATTCAATATCTGTACTAGTTAATAAAACTGTTCCTTTTTGCAAAATAAAGATTCTATCATCTAAATCACCTTCAAAATAAATTATAGAACCTTTTGAATAATTCACCGCTTTTGGCATAGTAGACTCCCTATTTCTAAAAGACAAATCAACTTAAAAAGTATTTATCTCTTCTCTTTCGCCGATTTAAACTAAGTAATTATATCACAAACCTTTAAAATATGCTATTCTAAATTTATGATAGATTTACATATTCATACTACCGCTTCTGACGGCCAATATTCACCAACAGAATTAATTCAAAAAGCCGCATCAAAAAAAATAACAACTTTGGCAATTACAGACCACGACACAATTGCAGGACTTGAAGAAGGAAAACTTGCGGCAAAACAAGAAGGCATAAATTTTGTTCCTGGAGTAGAATTGAATATTCAACACTTTGGTGGAGAGTTTCACCTTTTGGGATTAGGCTTCACTTCAATTTCAGATTCATTAAAAGAAGTTCTTACAGATTTACAAAAAAACAGAGAAAACAGAAACGTTATAATGGTAGAAAAAATAAAATCTTTGGGAATAGAAGCTTCTTTAGAAGAATTAATGGCCGATAATCCAAACACCATTTTGGGCCGCCCACATTTTGCAGCATATTTACAAAAAAAAGGCGTAGTAAAAACAAGACAACAAGCCTTTGACCGTTTTCTTGCAAAAGGACGACCTTGCTACGTAGAACGAGTTGGAGCAAATCTTGACCAAGCAATTATTGCAATTCAAGAATCTGGAGGAGCGCCAGTTATTGCACATCCAATGTCGCTTTTTATGTCTTGGGGAAAATTGCCAGATTTTTTACAAAATATTTATGAACGCGGGGTTATAGGATTAGAAGCATTTCATCCAGGAGCAAGAGTTACAGAATGCTTACGCCTGGACGAACTTGCCAAAAAGATTGGATTTTTTATTACTGCCGGCAGCGATTTTCACGGAGAAAAAATCAGAGCCGACAGAAAAATTGGCTACACTTGTGGCAAAAAGAAGATTGAAGATTCAATCTATGAAAACGGTTTGCTTAAATGGCAGCAAGCCCAAGTTTAATATCTTCTATTATATCTTCTACATTTTCCAAACCACAACTAAAGCGAACTAATCCCCCATCAATTCCGGCAGCAACAAGTTGTTCGTCTGTTAATTGGCGGTGAGTTGCACTTGCAGGATGCAAAACACAAGTTCTAATATCAGCAACGTGAACTTCATCGCTAGCAAGTTTAAGAGCATCCATAAATCTAACAGCAGCTTTACGACCACCCTTAATAGAAATTGAAATTACACCACAAGTTCCCAAAGGTAAATATTTTTTAGCCAAATCGTAATATGGGTCGCCTTCAAGGCCAGGATAACTAACACGTTCAATTTTATCGCTAGTTTTAAAGAATTCAGCAACTTTTTTTGCGTTTTGGCAATAACGTTCCATTCTTAAAGGAAGAGTTTCAAGCCCCATATTCAAATAAAAAGCACTTTGAGCCGCAGGATAACATCCAAAATCTCTCATCAACTGAGTGCGAGCTTTTACAATGTAAGCAGCTTTTCCAAAATCGCCAACATAACGCAAACCGTGATAACTTTCATCAGGTTCAACCATATCGGCATATTTTCCAGTTGCTTTGTAAACTTTTTCCCAATCAAAGTTTCCGCTATCAACAATACAACCGCCACCTTGAACAGCATGACCATCCATATATTTAGTTGTAGAGTGAACTACAATATCAGCACCCCATTCAAAAGGACGACACAAATAAGGAGTTGCAAAAGTATTATCAACAATCAAAGGACAATTCATTTGGTGTGCAACATTTGCCCAACGTTCAATATCAAAAACAGTTAAAGCAGGGTTAGCAATAGTTTCACCAAAAACCGCTTTAGTATTTGGCTTAAATGCAGCCTTAATTTCATCATCAGAAGCATTAACATCAACCCAAATACATTCAATTCCAAGTTTTTTCAAAGTAAAACCAAAAAGATTAATAGTTCCACCATAAATTGAAGAAGAAGCAATAAAACTGTCGCCTGCAGAACAAAGATTTAAAATAGAAAGCAACGACGCAGCCTGTCCACTTGAGGTAAGCATACAACCTACACCACCTTCCAAATCTGCAATTTTCTTTTCAACAACATCACAAGTTGGATTTGCAAACCTAGAATACATAAATTCTGTAGGCTTATCAAAAAGTTCAGCAACATGATCACAAGAATCAAAACGATATGTTGTACTTTGAACAATTGGAACCTGACTTGGTCCACCATTTTCTGGCTTGTATCCAGAATGAAGCACTTTTGTTTCTATACGCATACTTTTACCTCACAAAAATAACGATTTATATTCAGTATAATAAAACAAAAGAAAATAATAAATATGTGGGCGTATTTTTTTGCGTTGCAAAAAAAACTCGTCATTGCGAGGCGAAGCCGAAGCAATCCAGAAAGTGAACACTAGATAAATGGATTGCCACGTCGCTTCGCTCCTCGCAAAGACCTAAAACAAAGAAAAATCGTAGATTTTTCTGTCATTTTGGCAATTTTAATTTGTCGCATTATTTTTCAGTGGTGTGGCACTATCCAAAGAGACCAAGGCAAGATTTAGAAAAACCACTAAGCTTTAACTCGAAAAGCCAAACATGTGCATAAAAATGTAAATAAAATGCACATCAAAGTGCTGCCAATAGCTAAATCAAAATGCATAAAAAATCTGTATGCCAAAAAACCTACAAACCATATAATCATTCTGGATGTACAAAAATTTTTTTGAGAATTATCAGTTTTTAACACAAAATAATCAGTTAGTAAAATTGCAATCATTGGGGCAAAAACCGAACCTATAAAATATAAGAAGCCTTCTATATTTTGTAGCGGAAGAAAAATTGTTCCCAAAACACCAACTACAGTAACAAAAACGGCATTAAGTTTTTCATTCATTTTATTTGAAACCGTTTTTGAAGAAACACCTGCTGAAAAAGCGTCCATAAAAGTTGTAGTAACCGTTGAAAAAATAATTACAAACAAACCAACAACGCCCATTCCCATTTGCAAAATTATTACCGAAAGATTTGTTTCTTGTGTAAAAATTGCTAATCCCATTCCAATTAAATACATCCAAATACTTACCAAAGTATAAGTTACAGCACTCACAAAAGTTGTTGCAAAAGGTTTTTCACAGTCTTTTGTATAATCACTAATCAAAGGAAGCCAAGACAAAGGCATTGCAATGGCAAGTTCCAAAGCACCACCAAAAGACAATCCTTGTTCTAAAGGTTTTTCAAAAACTGTTGATGAAGAAAAAATCTTAATGCTTAAAATTATTGTAAGAATGAATAAAGCGCCCATTGCAAAAGAATTGATTTTTCCAATATTAGAAATTCCTATAAAAATCCATAAAATTATTAAAGCACCAATTATTAAACACCAAACCCAGTTGCCAATTCCAAAAATATGATTAATTGCATTAGAACCATCATAAATCATAATTCCTGTCCAACCAATCAACTGAACAATATTAATTAAAGCAAAAAATTTACTTCCAATTGCTCCAAAACTGATTTTTGTTGTTTCCATTGAACTTTTTCTGCATAATCCACCAATGTAACCGCTTAAAAACAACAGAATTCCACCAATAATATGACCAATTACAATTGCCAACAATCCTTTAGAAAATCCCAAAGAAGCAAACGATGTTCCCGTCTTTATTTCGGCAATTGAAAGTGCCGCTCCAAACCAAATTAAACCATTATTAAATATTTTCTTCAATTTTTTTCTTTCTCCCAATTTATTCTGCAATCATATAACCGTGATTCAAAGGTCCGCTTCCTTTTCCCAAATCTAACATTGCACTTAAAGCGTTGCTAATGTAATCTTTTGCATTTTGAACAGCATCTTTTAAAGATTTTCCTTTTGCAAGATTTGAAGCAATTGCACTAGAAAGCGTACATCCTGTTCCGTGAGTATTTGGGTTATTAATTCTTTTTCCCGCAAACCAAACTTGTTCATCTTTTGTTAATAAAAAATCGTTGGCGTCATTTAAGTTGTGACCACCTTTTAGCAAAACAGCACACCCATATTTTTTAAAAATATCTTTTGCAGCCTTTTCCATATCTTCTTTTGAATTAATTGAAAACCCACAAAGAATTTCGGCTTCTGGAATATTTGGTGTAATTAATGTGGCAAGTGGTAAAAGATTTTCTTTTAATGTTTGAATTGCTTCATCGGTAATTAATTTTGCACCACTTGTTGCAACCATCACAGGATCAACAACTACATTTTGCAACTTATATTTTTTAATAGACTTTGCAATCACTTCTATAAGTTTTGATGAAGCAACCATCCCAGTTTTTACTGCATTTGGCATAATGTCTGTTAC
>JAFXDY010000077.1 GCA_017521105.1 Treponema sp. | reverse complement strand
CTTTGTTTGTCAAATGGTGGCAGCGTAGCGAACCATTTGACCTAAATCACAATTCCTTAAAAGTTCGATAGCATCTTTTACAGTTCGCTTGACTGGGAGCGTCTCAACGTCATTGTAGTTTTTTGTATCAAATAGTGATTAAAATAAACCTAGGTTTATTTTAATCACTTTTACTTATATAAAAAAATGTTGATAATATCAAATTAGCAATCCCCTTTATATTCTGCTTTTCCAACTGTAAATGGCAAATGTTCATATTTTTCAGTGCCTTTGTGGGAAAACCCGTTTTTTATGTACCAATTTTTTAGTTGTGTATGTTCTTCTATAAAATCTACAAATAAAATTTTTGCACCAAGTTCTTTTGATTTTTGTTTTGCAAAATCTAATAACATTGTCCCGTAGCCATTTTTACGCAATTCTGGTAAAACGCACAAATTATGAATTGAAAAGACGTCTTCTCTGTCTGGAACTTTGCTTAAAGAAAAATAGCCACAAAGTTTTTGTGAATTATCAAAAAGACCAAACATCAAAAATCCCCAGCTCCAAAAAGTGCGAAGTTTTTCCATTGGCATAAAACTTGTGTGCCCAGGACAATTTTCTTGAGTTAAGTTTAATTTTGTAGCAACTGTAGCAAAACTTTTATGTATTAATTCTAAACATTCTTCTAATTGATTTTCTTGTATTTGTTGAATTGAAATATTCATTTTGTTTCTCCTATTTTTCCACACCGATTTGCTTAGTGCTAACGTCCTTCGCTATTCTAAATTTTCTTTAATATCCAAGTATAACGTCCTGTTTCTTCTGTAGATTTGTAATAATCACCATAACGTGCCATAACTTCAAACCCACAAAGTTCGGCAAGATAAGTTAATTCAGAAATATATGTATGGCGCATTTTTAGAGGTCGTATTCTTTCTGAAATAATTTTTCCGTTGTTATCATAAGTTTCAAATTTCCAGTTGCCTGTCATAACTTGACTAATATAATCATAAGTTTCTGAACAATAAATTTTTTCTTTTAAGCCGTCTTTATTTGTGTATTCCAATCTAAATCTATAATCTTCTAGGGATGATTGCATTTGAGCTGCTTGAATTATTGGAAAAGGCTGGAATGTATTTAAAGTTAAGATGCCGCCATCAGTTAAATGTTCACGAATATTTAACAACGTTTTTCGTTGGTCTTCGCCACTTAAAAGATGCATAAAGCCAGAACGTGCAATAATTGCTAAAGAATATTTTCGATCGCTTTTAAAATTTGTCATATTGCCAGCAAAAACTCTTGTCTTTAAATTTTTTGTAGCAGCTTTTTTTGAACAAACATTTACCATAGCTTCAGATAAATCACTTCCATCTACATCAATTCCGTTTTTTGCTAAATTTAAAAGAACTGCGCCGGTTCCACACGCAATATCAATAACGCCATCTTTGCCATATTTTTTTGCTAATTCAAGATAAAAATCCTGAAAACCTTCGTACATGTCTTTTTCTTTGTACATTTCGCCCAAATACAAATCATAGTTTTGTGCAACATCATCAAAATCGTGTAAATCCATAACCGCAACCCCTTTTTTCTAATTTTTGCATAAATTATATTTTTTTGTTTTTAATTAGTAAATAAATTTATAGTTTAATGTATAAAAAAAGGCATTTAGAAATGAATTATTCAAATCTAAATGCCTTGTGTTTTTTTTAGAAGAATCTAAAAATTAATTATTTAGAAAGACGAGCTTCCAAATCGTTCAAACAATCCATAAGTTCTTGTGGAAGGTGTGAACCGAATTTAGAGTAGTGGTTTTCACGAACGTCTTTAATTTCTTTGAGCCAACCTTCTGTATCTACTTTTAAGATTTCTGGAAGAGTTTCTTTGTAGTAATCAGCAAGTCCGTCTGTGTTGATAGCACCTTCTTTTGGCATGAATCCGATTGGTGTTTCAACTGCGTTGTCTTTTCCATCACAACGATCAAAAATCCAAGCAAGAACGCGTGAGTTGTCACCGTAACCTGGCCACATGAATCCACCTGGAAGTTTGTCATTGTTGTCATCTTTGCGGAACCAGTTTACATAGAAGATTTTTGGTAATTTGTCTTGATCAGCGTTTTTACCAAGTTTTACCCAGTGAGCAAAGTAGTCACCCATGTTGTATCCACAGAATGGAAGGTTAGCAAATGGGTCACGACGGATTTTACCAACTTGGCTTGCATCGATTGTAGAAGCAGCTGTAATTTCTGAACCTACGATAGATCCTAAGAATACACCGTGGTTCCAGTTTCTTGACTGATGTACAAGAGGAACTGTAGATGGACGACGACCACCAAATAAGATAGCAGAAATAGGTACACCTTTTGGATCTTCCCATTCTGGAGCAATACATGGACATTGGTTAGCTGGAGCTGTGAAGCGAGCATTTGGATGAGCCATTTCTTCACCTTTAGGAGCCTTGTCTTTTTCGAATGCTGGGCGTTTGTTTCCTTTCCAGTCAATAAGTTCACCTTTAGCTGGGTATCCAATTCCTTCCCACCAAACATCGCCATCTTCTGTAAGAGCACAGTTTGTAAAGATTGTGTTCTTTTCTGCAGAAATAAGAGCGTTTTTGTTTGAGTCAGCAGATGTTCCTGGAGCAACTCCGAAGAATCCTGCTTCTGGGTTGATAGCGTAAAGACGACCATCTTCACCAAATTTCATCCAAGCAATGTCATCACCAATTGTTTCAACTTTCCATCCTGGAATTGTTGGGATAAGCATAGCAAGGTTTGTTTTACCACAAGCACTTGGGAAAGCACCTGTTACATATTTTACTTCACCTTGTGGGTTTGTAAGTTTTAAGATGAGCATGTGTTCTGCAAGCCAACCTTCGTCACGAGCAATAACAGTTGCAATACGAAGAGCAAAACATTTTTTACCCAAGAGAGCGTTTCCACCGTATCCTGAACCGAAAGACCAAATTAATCTTTCTTCTGGGAAGTGTGAAATGTATTTGTGATCTACGTCAGCACATGGCCAAATTCCACCGTCTGTTTCACCTTCTTTAAGAGGTTTACCAACAGAGTGTAAACATGGAACGAATTCACCGTCTGTTCCAAGTACATCAAGAACTTTTGTTCCAACACGTGTCATGATATCCATGTTCAAAACAACGTATTCAGAGTCTGTAATTTCAATACCGTTTTTAGAAATTGGAGAACCAACTGGACCCATACAGAATGGAATTACATACATTGTACGACCTTTCATACAACCTGTATAAAGACCTGTCATTGTAGCTTTTAATTCTTTTGGATCAATCCAGTTATTTGTTGGACCAGCATCTTCTTCTTTTACTGAAGAAATAAATGTACGTCCTTCTACACGAGCAACGTCGCTAGGAAGTGAACGGAATAAGAAACTGTTTGGTTTTTTAGCTAATGGTGTTGCAAGACCAGCATCTACACATTTTTTCATCAATCTGTCATATTCAGCTTTTGATCCATCACAAACGTAAACGTCATCTGGTTGACACATTGCAACAACTTCTTCTACCCATGCTTTAATTTTTGCATGTTTAATGTCATTTAAAGTCATAAAAACTCCTATAAATTACTTTCGCCGTAGCGAATAAATATATCTTTTAGCCTCAAAAAGAGACCCTAGTATACCAACTTAAATATACTAATTTTTTAAATAGAATTCAATTATCTATGGCATATTTATGACTTATAATGTTTGTGCAATTTTGTAAACATTGTCGCCGGCACGTTCAATGTGTCGTACTAAATCGATATAATGAAGTTCAGATTTTACATCTTTTCCATTTTCAATTCTTTGGCGAGCGAGTTTTTTAAGTTGTTTTTTTGTTGTATCAATGCTTTCTTCCATTTTTACAGAAAGTCGTTTTTCTTCTGAAGAAAGTGTGTAAGAAAGTCCAAAACTTAAATGCTGACTGATGTAATCAAAAAATTCTTTTACTTGGTCTACAAACGGTAAAAGTTTTTCATAAGAAGATGATTTTTTCTGGTCGCTTGTTAGAATGTATTTTTGTAAAACATGAATAATTGAAGCACATTCGTCACTTAAATCTTCAATTTCCGCTGTAATTTGAATTAGTTTGCTAATTTTTGCTTTATTATGTTCACTTACATCATTCATTTGGTAACAATTCATCAAAAAGTCAGAAATTGCTTCGTTCATTTGGTCAATATAATCTTCTTGTTCTAAAACTTGAGAAGAAATATTTTCTATTGAGTTCAAATACGTCCGGTCAAGGGACACTTCGTTCAAGCCCTTGACTCGGCCGTTTTTAGGATTTGTAATAAACCCTAAATCAAAACCTTTTAATGCTGTGTAAATTTCGTCTAACATTGTCATTGTTTTTGCAGACATTAACGCAATTTCTTTTTCTATTTGTAAAATGTAACTGTCTATTGTGTAGCGATTTTGTGTAATGATTAATGGTAGTTTGTATTTTTTTTCTACTTGTGATTTTGGTTCTTTTATTAATTTTGAAACTAACATTGCAATTTGATTTACAAATGGTAAAAAGATGAGTGTTGAGCAAGTATTAAAAACTGTGTGAAGCATAGCAATGTGATTTGTTATGTTTGATTCTGGTGTTCCTGGAACAATTAAATCTACAAGTGAAAGGAAAGGATTAAAACAAATTATTGCAATTATTGTTCCACAAATGTTGAATCCTACGTGAACGGCTGCTGCTCGTTTTGCGTTTGTGCTTGCCCCAATTGAAGATAAAACTGCATCGATTGTTGTTCCGATGTTACTTCCTAAAACTAAGGCTGCAGAAAGTTTCCAATTAATTGAACCTGCAGCGGCCATTGTTAAGATAATTGCTGTGAAAGCACTTGAAGAATGGATGAGACCAGTTAAAACAGCTCCAATCAAAACTCCCACAATGATTCCTGAGAATCCCCAATCTGTAATGCTGTTTATAAAACTTACAGATTCTGGATTTAATGAAAGAGTGTCTCCAAGTAAGTCTAAACCTAAAAATAACATTCCAAAACCTAGGAAAAGGTCTGAAAAGTTTTTGATTTTTGCTTTTTTTAATGATTTTAGAAAGAAGCCAATTCCAATTAATGGTATTGCTATTGCAGATACTTTAAAAGAAAAACCTAAGAATGAAACAATCCATGCAGTAACAGTTGTACCGATGTTTGCTCCAAAAATGATTCCAATTGCTTGTGTTAAAGAAAGAATTTGTGCGTTTACAAAACTAACAACCATTACAGTTGTGGCACTTGATGACTGAATGATGCCGGTAACTAAAAGACCTGTGAAAACTGCTGTGACTCTGTTGCCAGAAACAACGCTTAAAAGTTTTTGTAATTTGTTTCCAGCTCCTTTTTGTATTCCACTACTTAATAAATCCATTCCCCAAAGTAAAAGGGCAAGGGCACCAACAAAATTAAAAATGATAGATATAATAGAAAGTATCATCGTTGTCCTCTTTTTCAAAAAATATAATAATTGTGGGGGAATGGTAAATAATTATTAAAAATATTTAACAGAAATCTAACAAAAGAAAGGGATGATGTGTAAAAAAAACTGTCCAAAAAATTTATTTTTTGGACAGCGTTTTTACTTTTTTAAATTAAAACTTTTTTAAATAATTACTTTTTTAAATTTTTACTTTTTATTTTGCTTTGGCTTTTTTGCGGTTAGCGATTATCAGTGGGATTATGAAGAATCCGACTGTTCCTATTGCAACAATTGCTACGTAAGAAACTGGGTTTCCTACTGGAAGTTGTGCTGGTGGAATGAATGATAAAACTAATGCAAAAACTGCGGCTAAAATTCCAACGATTGCTAGCAAATAAAGTGCTGGTGCTTTGTAAGGGCGTTCCATATTTGGTTGTTTTTTTCTTAAAACAATTGCTGCGGCGTACATCAAAATGTACATGATGATGTAAACTGCAACTGTTAGTGCCGAAAGTAGGAAGAATGCTACGCTTACGTTTTTCATTATAAAGTAAAGGCTTGCAAGAACTGTAACAATTACACCTTGAATTAACATCATATTTTTTGGAGCGCCTGCTTTTGTTGTTTCTGTTAATTTTTCTGGTAAAAGTCCGTCTTTTGCTGTTGTGAGTAAACCTTTGCTTGGTCCTGAAATCCAAGACAAAACTCCACCTAATGAACCGAATGCAACACAGAATGCCAAAATTGGAAGTGCCCAGCTCATTTTTACAGAAGCTAGCATTGTTGTTAAGGCTTGCATTAATCCTGATTCAAGTTTTAGTTGTGAGTTTGGAACAACTGCTGCAATTGCTAATGAACCGAATGTAAACAAAAGGAAAACAATTATTGCAGAAATGAAAATTGCTAATGGATATTGTTTTTTAGGACTTTCCATATCTGAAGCGTGAACTGCTTGAACTTCTACACCTGCAAAAAGCAAAACTATTCCAGAAAGGAAGGAAAGATTTTGTAAGTTTGCAAGATTTGGGAACCAGCGTGGAGAAACTTTTCCGTTTACAACTGTGGCAACTGTTGTTTCGGCAGCTGTTAGTTCTTCAAATCCAAGTGGCTTCTTAGAAGCAAACCAAACAATTCCCAAGATAATTACAATAATTCCTGGTAAAACTGTTCCTACTATGAATCCCCAGCTTGTTACTTTAGAAAGAATTTTTGTTCCTCCAAAAGCAATAAATGTAGCAATCCAATAAAATGCTATGATGAAGATTCCTGTGAACATTCCATTGCTTGCTAGTTCTGGTTTTCCAATTCCGTATGCTATTGCGGCTGCGGCAAAGGCTAAAACTGTTGGGTACCAAACAACATTTTGAATCCATTGTAGCCAAATTGCTGTGAATCCCCATTTTTTTCCGAATGCGGCTCCTACCCATTTGTATACGCCTCCTTCTTGTCCCGAAAAAGCACTTCCTAATTCGGCAGAAACAAGTGCTGCTGGAATTAAGAAAAAGATTGTGGCAAATCCAATGTAAAAAAACATTGTCATTTCTTCGGCGGCCATCATTGGTAAACCTCTAAGGCTTATGATTGCGGCTGCTGTCATAAATGCCATTGCCATTGTTGTTATTTTTTTAGATTTTACATTTGTCCCAGCTGTTGGTCCGTTTCCTGTTGTGTTATCTGAAGTTCCATTGGAAGATTTTCCATAAGCTGATTTTGTGGCAGATGTAAAAACCGGCCTTGTTGATTTTGGTTGTTCTTTTGTATTTACCATACTTTTTTACCTCTATATTATTTTATTGTTTAGGTTTAAGAATGATTGAAGCTCCCTTTGCTACAACAGGAGTTACAAGTGCAACCATCATCAATTTTTGTAATTTTGATATGTTGAAGCTTGTGAATAGAACGTTTTATGTCTTTTAGTAAAAGTTCCATTAAATCGTAAGAGCAACCATGGCGAATTAAAACTCGTTGAACAATGATTTCTTGGCAATTTGCTGGCAAACTGTATGCTGGAAGAAGCCAACCACGTTCACGCAAAACATCAGAAAGTTGATACAAGTCGAATTCTACTTTTTTGCCTTCGTAAGTTGCGTCTTTTTTTAGCTTCCAAGTTACAGCTGGAATTCCTTCGTGTGGATTTGAATCGTAAACTAGTTCAAAAATGCCAAAGTCTTTAATTGCTTTTGCAAAGAATTTTCCAACATCGTAGCAGCCTTGTTGAACTTTTGTGTAGCCTTCTTTTCCAAGACGAAGTAAATTGTAGTATTGGCAAACAATTTGTCCTCCTGGGCGAGAAAAGTTGATTGCGAATGTTGGCATGTTTCCACCAAGGTAGTTTACGTTAAAAATCAAATCTTCTGGTAAATCTTTTTTGTTTCCCCAAATTACCCAACCACAACCCAAAGGTGCAAGTCCGAATTTATGACCAGATGAACTAATTGATTTTACACGGGGAATTCTAAAGTCCCAAAGAAGTTCTGGCGCGCAGAATGGAGCTAAAAATCCACCAGATGCAGCGTCGATGTGAAGGGGAATGTCAATTCCTTTTGATTTTTCTAGTTTGTCTAATGCTTCAGCAACTTCCAAAATTGGTTCGTATTGACCTGTAAAAGTAATTCCCAAAGTTTGTACAACTCCGATTGTATTTTCGTCGCAAAGTTTAAGAACTTCTTCTGCATTGCTTACGTAACGATTTTGTTTTTCCCCTGTTGCCATTGGAATTTCTCTTAGTTCAACATCCCAGTAGCGAGCAAATTTGTGCCAACAAACTTGAACTGGACCACAAACTAAGTTTGGCTTGTCGTAAGGTTTTCCAGCTGCTTTTCGTGCGTTTCGCCATCTCCATTTCATTGCCATTCCACCAAGCATACATGCTTCTGAAGAACCTGTTGTTGAAGTTCCTGTTGCTTCGCTTTCCTTTGCGTGCCACAACGAAGCAATCATATTTACACAACGATTTTCAATTTCGGCAGTTTGAGGATATTCGTCTTTGTCTATCATATTTTTATCAAGACAATCATCCATAAGTTTGTGAACTTCTTCTTCGGCAAAAGTTTGACAAAATGTTGCAAGATTTTGTCTGGAATTTCCGTCTAGCATCAACTCGTCTTTGATTAGTTGATACATTGTTTTTGGATCTGATTCTTTTTCTGGAATTTCAAATTTACTCAAAGGTTTTTGTGCACCACTTTTATCGAATAAATCGTCAAATTCAGAACTTTTTTTTGTTTCATGCAAAGCCATAAATGCCTCCACTTTTTTAAATTTTTATTTTTAATTATGATTCCAAAAGAGGAATCTCTACAGAAAAATTAATTCTGAATATATGATTTCGGCAATAAAAAAATATTATTTTTTGTTATTTTTTTCTTGTGAGGATTTTTGAAAGTGTATTAATGGAACATAATGCAATAATTTTGATTTGAAAAGGTTTCAATTTTGAGGATGCAATGTTGAGGATGTTGTTATTCGAAGATAAAAATAATAGTTTTTAAACTCTCTCTGTGATTATTTTTAGTATCTGATAATATAGTAAAGAACGTAAATCCAGCTAAAAAGTCCGTGAACAATTGCCCAACCAATTGATTTCCAAGCAGTGTAGCTAATAATCATTGCAAGACAAGAACCAAATGAGATTCCCGTTTTTACAGTTTTTTCTACGATTGTTGTTTTTTGATTTTCCATTAT
>JAFXDY010000076.1 GCA_017521105.1 Treponema sp. | reverse complement strand
TTCGAAGCACTTTTTCTCTGCACTCTAAATTCTACTAAATTATACACCTCATAGAAAGTGAAAGGAGATGTAAAACATCGTACACCTTCCGTCAGCCTCGTCCACAATGGTTTGTTTAAACACTTTGACAGTAGGCATGGTTGAAAAGCGCGAGGGAACGTTGGCTTTTGCAAAAACATTCTGTTTTGCTGCTGCGTGAGCAGCAACGTATATAGTTCCACCGCAAAACGGCGTGTAGCAGGATACCTGCGGTTTTGACAAAAGCAACGTGACCGTAAGCTTTTCAACTTTCCCAATGAATGTAGAAAGTGTTTAAAACAAATCTACTTTTCTATTTCACAACTATATTTACTAACTTATCTTTTACAACAATCACTTTTACAATTTCTTTGCCGTCTGTGTGTTTTTTTACACCTTCGCGGTCAAATGCCATTGTTTTTAATGTTTCGTCATCGCTGCCTGGTGCTGCTTCAAACTTATCTCTAAGTTTTCCGTTTACCATAACAACAATTTCTTTTGTATCATCTTTTAAGAAATCTTCGTTGTATGTTGGCCAAGCTTCGTAAGCAATTGATTTTTTGTTTCCTAATTTTTCCCAAAGTTCTTCACCAAGGTGTGGAGCGTAAGGAGAAAGGATTTTTACAAAATCTGTCCAAATTGCTGTAGGAATTGCGTCAAACTTAGAAAGTTCGTTTACAAAAATCATCATTTGACTAATTGCTGTGTTAAAGTTCAAAGATGAAGTGTCATCACCAACTTTTTTTACAGTTTGTGTAAATGTTTTTCTTAAAGAAACAAGTTTTTTGTCTTCCAATTTGCCATTAATGTCAATGTCTGCTAATGGTTTTTCTGAAAGTGCCCAAACTTTTTCTAAGAAGCGGTGAATTCCAACAATTCCCTGAGTTGCCCAAGGTTTGCTCATTGTTAAAGGTCCCATGAACATTTCGTACATACGAACTGAGTCTGCCCCGTAAGAGCGAATTTCATCATCAGGATTTACAACGTTTTTCAAAGACTTAGACATTTTTGCAACAACTTGTTCAAGTTTTTCACCAGTTGCTTTTTCATACCAGTTGCCATCGTCTTTTTGTTCAACTTCATCTACAGGAACTAAAGTTTTGTTTTTGCGTTGATATGCAAAAGAAGTAATCATACCTTGGTTTACAAGGCGTTGGAATGGTTCTTTTGTAGAAACAAGTCCCAAATCATACAAAACTTTGTGCCAGAAACGAGCGTACAACAAGTGTAAAACTGCGTGTTCAGCACCACCAATGTATAAATCAACTGGCATCCAGTAATTTTCTGCTTCTTTTGAAACAAATTTATCGTTATTTTTTGGATCAAGATAGCGTAAGTAATACCAACAACTTCCCCCCCACTGAGGCATTGTGTTAGTTTCGCGTTTTGCGTCCTTTCCACATTTTGGACATTTACAATTTACCCAAGAATCAATTGCAGCCAAAGGAGATTCTCCAGTTCCTGTTGGTTGATATGATTTTACTTCTGGCAATGTAAGTGGCAATTCTTCTTCTGGAACAGGAACAGTGCCACAATCTGGACAGTGAACTAAAGGAATTGGTTCACCCCAGTAGCGTTGGCGGCTGTAAACCCAGTCACGAAGTTTATAATTGATTGCTTTTTTACCAATTTTCTTTTCTTCCAAGAATTCAAGCATTTTGTTGATTGCATCTTGTTTATTTAATCCGTCTAAGAATTCTGAATTAACGTGAATTCCATCTTCTGTCCAAGCTTGTTCTTGAACATCAACTTCAGATTTTAAAACTTCAATAATTGGAAGATTGAATTTTTTTGCAAATTCCCAGTCGCGTGTGTCGTGAGCAGGAACAGCCATAATTGCACCAGTTCCGTAAGAAATTAAAACGTAATCTGCAATCCAAATTGGAATTAATTTTCCGTTTACTGGGTTAATTGCATAACTTCCAGAGAAAACACCAGTTTTATCTTTGTTTAAGTCTGTTCTTTCAAGGTCAGATTTTTTTGCAGCAGCTTCTTGGTAAGCTTTTACTGCTTCTGCTTGTTCTGCTGTTGTGATTTTTGAAATGATTTTGTGTTCAGGAGAAACAACCATGTAAGTTGCACCAAACAATGTATCACAACGAGTTGTATAAACTGTAAGATTATCTTCTGTTGGGTTTCCGTCTTTGTCTGCCACTGTAAAAGTAACTTCAGCACCTGTAGATTTTCCAATCCAGTTGTGTTGCATTGCTTTTACACTTTCTGGCCAATCAAGACCTTCCAAATCTGAATCTAATCTATCTGCGTATTCTGTAATTTTTAAAATCCACTGACGAATTGTTTTGTGAGTAACTTCAGAATGACAGCGTTCACATGTTCCGTCTTTTACTTCTTCGTTGGCAAGTCCTGTCATACAAGATGGACACCAGTTGATTGGAGTTTCTGCTTCGTAAGCCAAACCTTTTTTGTAAAGTTGGAGGAAAATCCATTGAGTCCATTTATAATATTCTGGTTCACATGTAGAAACACAACGGTCCCAATCATAAGAAAAACCAAGAGATTTAATTTGCTTTGTAAAATGTTCAATATTTGCGTTAGTTGTTGTTTTTGGATGAGTTCCAGTTTTAATTGCGTAGTTTTCTGCTGGAAGTCCAAAAGCGTCGTAGCCCATTGGATGGAGTACATTGTAGCCATTCATGCGTAGGTAGCGGCAGTAAATGTCTGTTGCTGTGTATCCTTCTGGGTGACCAACGTGAAGTCCTGCTGCAGATGGATAAGGGAACATGTCAAGAACATACATTCTTTTTTCTTTTGGAAAGTTTGCGTCTTCTGTTACGCGGAAAGTTTTGTTTTCATCCCAGTATTTTTGCCATTTTGGTTCAATACTTTCAAAAGGATATTTACTCATTTGCTACCTCTTAAAAAAAATGATGAAGAAAACATCAGTTTTCGAATTATTTTTTTTCGTCGTTTCGCAACAAAGTGAGAAACGACAGTATATACAAAGTTTGCAAAGCAAACTTTAAAAAATAAAAACTGGCGCAAATAGACAGTTTTTATTTTACAATCTACCTTTAAATAAAATTTATAATGACATTTTACCGAATTTTTTAATTCTTGTAAAACCCATTGAGTAAGATTTGATTGTTTATAAATGATTAATCAACTATGTAACATTCGTAGCCAGAACTTCTAAGTTTGTCTGCCAATGTGCGTTCTTTGTTTTCGTGAATCAAAACAATGTAGTAAGTTGTGCCACTTGAACGTTTTTCTGTTGTAATATAGCAGTCAAATCCTTTTGATTTTAATTCTTCAACCAAAAGTTTTGCATTATTTTCTGTTCTAAAAAGACCCAACTGCAATTTGACAACTTCATCTTTTGCATTCTGATTTGCATTTGCCTTTGAAACGCTTTGTGATGAAGTTTTTTCTTCTTTTTCTGCATTTTGAATTACAATTGAACCAATTCCCTGTTCAACTTCACCTAATTTTGGAACAAAAAACCAAAAAGGTGTTGGCAAAAGTTGAGCATCACCATTTACAATTGCCGCTTCTGTAGATTTTGGAAAAGATTTTGTAATTTCTTTAGAATATTGACTTTCTCCGGTAACGTACCACAAAGTTAGCAAAATTGCAGGACGCAATTCTTTCATTGAATCAACTTTTGAATAAGCTTTTAAAATTTCAACAGGTTCTGCCAAATCTTCTTTTGATTCAACACTACACAAAGCCGCCCATTGAGTATAAAGTTTTGTATAAGCCTGAATTAAATTATCTTTTGAATTACGAATTGAAGAATTTAAATATGCGTGAGCAGTTTCGTAATCACCTTGACTCAAAGCACATCTTACAGCGTCCAAAACTAACTGCTCATTTGATTTTTTTTGCATGCCTTCTGCATTTGCCGCTGCAATTCCTGCTGCACTGGCGTAAGATTTTTTTGCATCATCATAATAAGCTAGTTGTTCTTGCATATTTCCTAAAAAAATATATAACGAGCGTTTTTCAGATAAAACTGTAGTTTTTGCAATTTGATTTTTTACATAAGATAAAGATTCTTCTATGCTTTCTTTTTTTTCTGCTTCTTTTACAACATCTTTTGCTTTTAGTTCAGCAGCAAAAAGTCCCAAAGAAACAAACATAAAAAGACATAAACTAATTTTTCTTTTTTTCATTCTTAATTTCCACTAAATCTTTTGATTTTGATCTACTCTTAAAATATCGACACAAAATAATCACAAAAATAGAAAAAACAATTCCACAAGCAAAAGAAATAAATACTAAAGATAAAACAGAAAGAGATTCATAAGTTTTAAAAAGCCAGAAGGCACATGTATTAGAAATGTTGTATCCAATAAAAAATGCAAGAAAAACAATAAAAGCCAAAAATAAAATCAATAAGAAAATCATATAAAAATTATAACACAAAACTAAAGATAATTTAAAGGTAAAATGATGTCGGTAAAGGTCAAATTTAAAAATGAACACGTTTTTCCCGACATCTTCAGTTTTGCAAAAGCAAAACTGTTTCTGTGCATAGATTTGTTTCTGTCTTTGGATGTCGGTAAAGGTCAATTTTAAAAATCTTCACTTTTTTTTCCGACATCTTCAGTTTTGCAAAAGCAAAACTGTTTCTGTGCATAGATTTGTTTCTGTCTTTGGATGTCGGTAAAGGTTATATTTAAAAATGTTCACTTTTTTTCCGACATCTTCAGTTTTGCAAAGCAAAACTGTTTCTGAATTCTGAATTCCGAATTCTGAATTTCTCTTAATTCTTAATTTCTCCTTTATAAGTGTTTCCGCTAAGTCCAACAAGTTCCACCATAACAAAACTGCCAATTAATTTTTTATCGGCTTTAAAGGCAACTTTTTCGTGTTGTTCAGTTTGCCCCAAAAGTTCTTCATTACTGTCGCGACTCACCCCTTCAACCAAAACCTTTACGCTTTTTCCCACCCGAGCTTTCATTTGAATTTGAGTGTGCTGCAATTGCAAATCTATTACTTTTTGCAAACGTTCCTTTCTTATTTTTTCTGGAATCTGTTCAACTTCTGCCGCAGGAGTTCCTTCCCTAGGATTATAAAAATACATCATTGCAGATTCATATTTTACTTTTTCCATTAAATCTAAAGTTTCATTTACATCATCTTCAGTTTCGCCAGGGAATCCCATCATAATATCTGAAGTTAAAGAAACTTCTGGAATTTTTTCTTTGATTTTTTCTACAAGAGCCAAATATTGCTCTTTTGTGTAACGTCTGTTCATTGCTTTTAGCACATTTGTAGAACCATTTTGAACTGGCAAATGAATGTGGCGACAAATCACTTCTTCTTTTGCAATTACGTCAATTACATCGTCTGTAAAATCTTTTGGATGAGAAGACATAAATCTAACCCATTCAATGCTAGATTTTGTTTCTTTAAGATGATTTGCAATAATTTGCAAAAGCCCCGCAAAGTTTATATTTTTTTCATCAGATTTTTTAGCTTCAGTTTTTGGAGAATCTTCATTCCAATATTTTCCGCTGGCAGCTTCTTCAAAAGTCACTTTTCTTGAATCATCATTGTCAAAAACAACTTCATCATACCGTCCGTTATAAGAATTTACGTTTTGACCAATTAAAGTAATTTCACGAACTTTCATTTTGCTCAATGCATCAATTTCTGCAAGAATATCATTTACAGAACGACTACATTCCCTGCCCCGAACATAAGGAACAATACAATATGTACAAAAATTGTTACAACCGTGCATAATTGGAACAAATGTAGAAAAAGCACCTGGTTCTGCAGAAAGTGGCGCAAAATGATAGCTTTGGGAATTATCAATAATTGATTTTTTTGAAGCATTTTCCACTTCGTCAATAATTTTTCCAAAGTGATGTTTTGCAAAAGTTCCTACAACATAATCAATGAATGGATATTTTTCTTTTAGAGAATTCAAAAGTCGTTCTGCCATACAACCCATAACTACAATTGTAAGTGGTTTTGGTCCGTCTTTTACGTATTCAACCGCAAGTTCAAGCATTTTTGTTTTGGCACCAAGTTTTTTTGAACGAACAGCTTTTAATCCGTTGAACCAACCTAAACGACCTTCAATTCGTTCTTCTGCAGACCCACGAATTGTACAAGTATTAATAATTGCCATATCGGCTGTTTGTGCAGATTCAGATTTTGTCCAACCGCGAGAAATCAAAAGTTGTTCCACCGCAGCCGACTCTGCAATATTCATTTCACATCCATAAGTTTCAAAAAAATATGTCATAAAAAAACCTTTTACAAAAATCTTTTGTCATTGCGAGGAGTCCACTTAGGACGACGTGGCAATCCATTTAACCATATACATGCATATTCACTAGATTGCTTCGCTCTGCTCGCAATGACGTAACTTCTTAATTCATAATTCTTAATTATATTCTGTGTACGCGTATGCATTGTGGTTGTGAATGCTTTCTTCTGTTTCGGCTTCCACAGAAAACCACTTAAAGTTCATCTTTTTTAATCCAATGTAAACTTCCCGCACCACATCTTCCACAAATCTAGGATTATCGTAAGCTTGCTCTGTAACAAACTTTTCATCTTTGCGCTTTAAAACAGAATACAACGAAGTAGAAGCACAATTTTCAATCATAGCAATTACATCTTCAATCCAGAAAAAATCGCTGTAAAGAAGTTTTACATTTACAAAACCACGCTGATTATGTGCCCCGTATTCGCTAATTGCTTTACTGCAAGGACAAAGTGTTGCAATTGGAACTTTTACAGAAACATAAAACTTACGTGCCGCAGCTTCAACTTTTCCTTCATAAGAACAATTATATTCCATAATTCCCTTAGATTTAGAAACAGGAGCTTCCTTTTCAATATAATAAGGAAACTCAATTGAACCATAGGCTTTTTCCGCATCAAGTTTTACCCTAATTTCTTCCAACATATCAAGAAAATGCTGCATAGAAATATCTGTGTGATACTTATGAAAAACTTCAATAAATCGGGACATGTGAGTTCCCTTAAAATGGTGCGGAAGATTTACAAACAAATCAACAGTTGCAGTTGTAGACTGAACTTTGTTATTTTTGTCCAAAACTGTAACAGGATATTTTACATTTCTAACACCAACTTTTTTAAGGGGAACTTCTCTTGTATCAACGTCGTTTTGAATATCAACCATTTTTTTTCTATATTTCCTATTACGTCATTACGAAACCAGTTTTTGCGCACTTTCCAAAGTATTTTGCATAAGCATTGCAATTGTCATTGGTCCAACACCACCAGGGACAGGAGTAATATAAGAAACTTTTCCAACCAAATCATCAAAATCGCTGTCTCCCACAAGGCGGAAACCACTTTTTTTAGAATCATCAGGAATTCTATTTACACCAACATCAATTACAACAGCTCCTTCCTTTACCATATCGCAAGTTAAAGTGTGAGGACGACCACTTGCCACAACTACAATGTCCGCCTGCTTTGTAATTTCTGCCATATTTTTTGTACCAGTATGACACATAGTAACAGTACAGTTTGTTTCTTTTCTTGCAAGCAAAATAGAAACAGGTTTTCCAACAATATTAGAACGCCCAATTACAACAGCATGTTTTCCGCTAGTTTCAATTCCCATTTTTTCAAGCAAAACAATAATTCCGTGAGGAGTACAAGGCAAAAATCCAGGACGACCAATCATCATATTTCCCACACTCACAGGATGAAAACCATCAACATCTTTTTCTGGACAAATTGCCATAATAACTTTATCTTCGTTAATATGTTTTGGCAAAGGCAATTGAACCAAAATTCCATGAACAGAATCGTCTTTGTTTAATTCATCAATCAATTTTAAAAGTTCATCTTCACTAGTAGATTCAGGCAAAGTAATAGACTTATCAACCATTCCAACTTCTGCCAAAGCTTTACGTTTTCCAGTTACATAACTAACCGACGCAGGATTTTCACCAACCAAAATTACAGCCAAACAAGGAAAAACGCCTTTTTCTTTTAATTCTGCAACTTTTTTTGCAACATCCGCTCTAACATCACTAGCAATCTGTTTTCCGTCAATAATTTTTGTTTCCATAACTTACAATGCCTCTTTTTTTTTATTTTCAGGAGGGCTTTTTGTTTACACAAAAATCGGGCTTTTCGCACTTCGCCGACTAACCGCGGCTCATCCCTCCGCTACGCGTCGGGACTAAAGGTGCTACAATCCCTGCCCCAAATATTTTTTTTGTAACTTTTTAGGATATTTATTACTTTTATTGATAAATACCACTAAAAATAGTATTATACATTAAATATTAAAAAAATTTCTATAGAGGATTTATGAAACGTTTACTTACACTTTTAACAGTACTTTTTGTATTTTCGGGAATTGCTTTTGCCCAGGAAGAAGGCGACTTTTACGATGACGGCTACATTTATGAACAAAACGGAGCTGGAGATCAATTTATAAAAGTTGATTTAAGTGCCAATTTTCCTTTAAATTTTAAGAAAAAATTATATGTAGGTGGAGGTTTTTCCATCGGATATTATAGATTTTTGAACAATCTTTTAGCGGTAGGTGGTGAAGTTTCGCCAACTTATAATGTTTCTATTGGAAAAAAATCTTTAATCACAGTTCCTATTACTTTTGGGGTTCTTTTTCAGCCAACTATTAATAAGTTTGAATTTCCTATGGGAGTTTCTTTAGGAATTACAAGTTCAACTTTTGAAAACACATTTACATATTTTCCATCTTTTACAGCAAAAGCCTACGCCGGAGCATTTTACAGAATAAATGACTCATGGTCTGCAGGTATAAATTCTTCTTTCATTTGGATCGCTCAATGGATGAAAGACTCTTCGGAATCATACCACGGATTATTTGCTGCTGCAGGAATTTCAATGAGATATCACTTCTAAAAACAAAGGAAATAAAAATGAAAAAATCATTAATAATCATTACTTTACTAACTATTTTAGCCTCAAGTTGTTTTAATCCTGTTTTTTATAACATTACACAAGATGTTCCACCAGAAAAAGCAACAGTATCAGGTGTTATTAATTCTATTGTTAGATATGAAGTTAATGGAAAACAATACCTTGTATTAGCTGCTGACAAAGGAATTAGATACAAAGAAGCAGATTCAACTACACGAACAGAATGGCGCACTTATAACAATTTACCGTTTAATCTAAGTGGTTTTGATCATACTTCTTCTAAACACGAAGGTCAAAGCATAATAAAAGTAATTGCAGACAAAGATAATTTATACATTCTTTCTACCACATATAAAATTGACGATGATTTACAATTATCTGTACCAGATGTTGTAACGTTATATTCAACACAAATTACATCATGGGATTCAAACACAACTTGGCAAACAGTTTGTTCTGGTAATGACTATTTTAAGTTTACAGTTGAAGATGATTATGTTTATTCAAATTTTAATGCATTTTGTACAAATTCTGTCAAAACCAATCACAGAGAAGCGTATTTAAGATGTAACAACAAATATTATAAATTAGATGTAATACCACCAACCCCTTTAACTATCCAAGATGACCAATTATTGGCAGGTGAAAGTAAAGACAGTCACTTAAATTCGGCTGTATATTTTGATGGAAAAACTTATTTCTTTAATTCTGTTGCAGCTGTAACTAACGAAACTAAGGACACTTCTGCAGAATATATTTATTTTGGAAAAGGAAAAACTTTAAAATACTACAGCAAAGATGATGGCGTAAAAACTGCAATTGAAAATTGTGGTGCTCCAATTTCTTGTTTAGCACCTTGTAAAGATGCTTTATTAATTGGAAGAGGAGATTTTTCAAATGACATTGATTACACAACTGGTGGTCTAACAAAAACTACTTTAACAAATGGCATTCCTGGTAATCAATTAGCAAAATTTTCTACAAATGCTCATATTCAACTTTCAGAATCCTATTATATTCTTACATTAATTAATACAGATCCTTCTAAATCAGAATTACAAAGCACTTTATATGCTTCAATTGCTTTTGTTGGTTCTGGTTCAAACGCTACAGCTGGTGTAAACTACGATAACATTGGGTTGTGGTCATACTACCCTTCTAGAGGAAACTGGAACAGAGAATAAAATTTGTAGATGGAAAGTTTATTTGAACAGGTAAAACATTCTACAGAGCCTCTAGCAGCAAGAATGCGTCCTAGAAATCTTGACGAATATATTGGTCAAGACCACATTGTTGGAAAAGGACGCTTGCTGCGCAGAGCAATTGCAGCAGATCAACTTACATCTGTAATTTTTTACGGACCTCCTGGAACAGGAAAAACAACTCTTGCAAGGGTAATTGCAAATCATACAAAATCAAACTTCATTACATTAAATGCTGTTTTAACTGGCGTTGCAGACATTCGTGGTGCAATAAAACAAGCCGAAGACTACTATTCTTTGTACTCGCGCCGCACAATTTTATTTGTAGACGAAGTTCACAGATGGAATAAAAGCCAACAAGACGCCCTATTGCCTTGGGTAGAAAATGGAACAATCATTTTAATTGGTGCCACAACAGAAAATCCTTTTTTTGAAGTTAACAAAGCGTTAGTAAGTCGTTCCAGAGTTTTTCAATTAAAACCATTAACACAAGAAGACTTAAAAAAAGCCGCAGAGCAAGCAATTTCAGATACAGAACGTGGCTACGGACACTGGAAAATTGTTTTTGAAGAAGGAGCCCTAGAACATTTAATAGAAACTGCAAACGGCGACGCTCGTTCTTTATTAAACGCTTTGGAATTAGCAGTAGAAACAACACCAGAACAATGGAATCCAAAAAATGACCCTCCAATTCCAAGTTGGGGAACACAAATTTACATTAGTAAAGAAGCCTGCGAAGAATCAATTCAAAAAAAGGTTGTGTTATATG
>JAFXDY010000075.1 GCA_017521105.1 Treponema sp. | reverse complement strand
GAAGCTTGTGCTCCTTTCCGTGATGGTGCAAGTCCTGCTCAAACAAGAATTTTATTATTCCCAGGATTCATTTGTACATGGAAAGCTGGTTCAGATTCAAAACCTGTAATGGGACTTTTGGGACGCAATGGTTCAGATTTTAGTGCTGCAATTATTGGTGCAAGTTTGCGTGTAAAACGTGTTGAATTCTGGACAGACGTAGACGGTGTTTATACAGCAGATCCTCGTGTTGTAAAAGACGCAATTCTTGTTGATGATATGTCTTATGAAGAAGCAATGGAACTTTCGTTCTTTGGTTCAAAAGTTTTACATCCAAAAACAATTGCTCCATTACAAGCAAAAGGAATTGAAGCTTGGAGTTTGAATTCTCATAATCCAGAAGCAAGAGGAACAAGAATTGGTCAAGGTCCTTTTGAAAGCAGAAAAAAATCTAGCATTTGTGGAATTAGTTGTTTAAAACGTGTTTCAATGGTAAGCGTAAGTGGTGCATTAATGCGTGGTAGAACAGGAATGGCAAGCAAAATCTTTAGTGCTGTTTCTTCGGTTGGGTCTTCAATCCTTTTGATTACACAAAGTTCTAGTGAATATACAATTAGTTTCTGTGTTAGAGATGATGAAGCAAGTAGAGTAAAAGATGCTTTGGCTCAAAAATTTGAACTTGAAATTAGAGAAAAATTAATTGATGAAATTGATGTTCGTCCAAATTGTGCAATTGTTTCTGTTGTTGGTGATGGAATGATTGCTAACAGAGGTGTTGCTTCTAAATTCTTTAATGCTCTTTCAAGTCAAGATATTAATATTCTTGCAATTGCTCAGGGAAGTAGTGAAAGATGTATTTCTTGTGTAATTAACGGAGAATATGGCGATACAGCTGTAAAAGCTACTCATCAGTTCTTCTTCCATACAGCTCAAACAATTGAAGTTTTTGCTTTTGGTGCTGGAACAATTGGTGGAACAATGATTGACCAGATTCGTGATCAAAGAGAAAAATTATTAAAAGAAAATGTTGATATTAAAGTTCTTGCCATTACAACAATTGACGGTATGAATCTTAGCGAAGACGGACTTGATTTAACAAATTGGCGTGAAGATTTAAAAACTCCAATGTTCAAATTTGGTCCAGAAAACGTAGACGATATCATTAAATTTGTAAAAGAAAAGAAACCTTTAAATCCTGTTTTTGTTGATTGTACAGCAAGTTATGATTTGCCAGACAGATATTTGGATATTTTGAACGCAGGAATGAGCATTGCAACACCAAATAAACGTGCAAACTCAAAAAATATTGAATTTTATCATGAGTTAAGACGTGTAGCTAACAAAATGCACAGAAGATTCTTGTATGAAACAAACGTTGGTGCTGGGCTTCCAATTATTGATACTTTGCAAAACCTTTATAAATCTGGCGATAAACTTACAAGTTTTAACGGAATTATGAGTGGTTCACTTTCTTACATTTTTGGAAAACTTGACGAAGGTGTTTCTTTTAGTAAAGCTGTTTTGGAAGCAAAAGAACTTCGTTATACAGAACCAGATCCACGTGATGACTTAAGCGGAATGGACGTTGCTCGCAAAGCTTTGATTATTGCTCGCGAAAGTGGGTACGACATTGAACTTGATGACATTAAAATGCTCAAAGTATTCCCAGATTCATTTGATTCAAGTGGAACTGTAGAAGAATTTTTGGCTAAACTTCCAGAAGTTGATAAATATTTTGAAGAAAAAATTGCAAATCTTAAAAAAGAAGGCAAAGTTCTTAGAATGGGAGCAACAATTAAAGACGGAGATGTTTCTGTTGGAATGATGGAAGTTACCCAAGATGATCCTTTATTTAGTGTTCGTGGTGGTGAAAATGCATTTGTATTCTACACAGAACGCTACCAACCAATTCCATTAACTGTAAGAGGTTATGGTGCTGGAGCTGGTGTTACTGCCGCTGGTGTATTTGGTGATATTTTAAGAACTGTTAGTTTTAATCCAGATAGCAACTAGGAATTAAAATTATTTTTATTAACTATTGAGGATTTATTTTTATGGATAAATTTGTTTTGTCTGTTTTGGTTGAAAATAAGGCTGGTGTTTTGTCTAGAGTTTCGGGGCTTTTTAGTAGACGTGGGTACAACATTGACTCTTTGACAGTTTGTGAAACATCAAATCCTATGCAATCAAGAATGACAATTGTTGTAAAAGGCGATGAATACATTCTTGAACAGATTCAAAAACAACTTGCAAAACTTGTAGAAGTTATTTCTATTATGAAATGCGAAGTAAAAGAATCTGTTCAGCGTGAAATGGCTTTAATAAAAGTAAAAGCCGAAGCAAGTAATCGTGGTACAATTATTGAAACTTGTGATATTTATAAAGCAAGAATTGTTGATGTTTCTTTGGAATCTGTAATTATTGAAATTACTGGTAGCGAAGAAAAAATTGAAAGTTTGCTTAGATTGCTTGAACCATACGGAATTCTTGAATACGTAAAAACAGGAATTACAGCTTTGGAACGAGGTTCAAAAGTTATGTAATTTTAATAATTATTTTAGTTTTTTCCAAAGGAAATCTTCTAAAATAAAAGAATTATTTTGGCATAAACATTTTCCAATTCTAAAAACTTTAATGTTTAATGGAAAAATGTTTGTGCCAATTTTTTTGTTTAATTCAAGAAATTCCCCTTTTGAGCCGTCTTTAAGATTAAAGAAAACTAAAGGAAAATCAAAAAAATGAATTTTATCATCAAAAGTTAATTCAATTTTTGATGAAAGAGAAAATTCAAACTTTGATTTTTGATTATAAAATGGAATTGAAAAATCAGAAGAAAATGGTTTAATTTCTGGTTCATAAATTATTATATTTTTTATAGAATTAGAAATTGATTTTAATTCAGGAAAATCTGGAATGTCATTAAAAAAGTTTAATGGAATCATTGTTTGGTAGTTTTTTAAAATTTTTGTGCAATAGTCAAAATTTAATCTTATAAAATCACTTTGAAAATTATTGAGAAGTAATTGTTGATTTGGATTTAATAGAATAACCACCATTTTGATAGTATAAACTTTTTTGAAATAATGATACAGTGTTAAGTGATATGAAAGTATTTGAAAAAATAAAAAAATTGTGGGATAGTTTTAAATCTTTTGATTTACAAAAAAAGATTATTATTGTAATTATTTCTATTTTGGTTTGTGCCAATATTGTTTTAGGAATTGTAATTTTTTCTAAACGGCATATTTCTTCTGTTTTGGTTGAAAATGTTGTAAATAACCAAAAAGAAAGTCTTATTGCCATAAATTCAAATGCAAGAAAAGGTGTTATTAAAAATAACGATTACGCATTTTTTAAATTTTCAGAATCTCAAAAAAATATAATTGAAGAAGTTTACAAAGAATTTGATTCTTGTTCTATTATTGTAAGAATTGCCCTTGAGCCAACCAAAAAACAAAATGAAATTATTAATCTAACTGATTCATTATTGTTTAAATTTGGTTTTTTGCCAAAAAGTTTTTTTAATTCAAAAGGAAAATTAGTTCAAGATGAGTTTGAATTGAATAAATTGAATGCTATAATTTCAAATCAGAGTAAAAGTCCACGGTTTGTTGATTATTCTATTGCAATTCCAAAGGTAAAAAACGGTAAAATTGAAATTCCTGAAGGCTTTTTTATTTATTCTTCCCTAAAAACTAATATTTTGGGATGTTGTGTGGCTCCTGCTAATTTGGGGTTTGATTGTTCTTTGGAAATTCCTTTTTATGGTTATGCTTCAAATGGGGGGCAAGTAGATTTTTCTAATTCTTCTTTTGATTTTACAGGTGGGAGTCTTGTTTTTACTACAATTAATGATAATAAAAAAACAATGCCAATTTACGAAGTAGTTTTTTCTGAAAATGAAGAAAATAAATCAACATTGGAAAAATCTTCTTCAACTGACATTTTATTTGGTGGCGAAAAATTTTATTTAAAAAATATGAAAGGGGTTAAAAAAATACAAATTCCTTCTTCAAGTTTAAAATCTTCTTTTACTGATGTAACTATTAAAGAAAATAAAGATATTGTTTCTATTTTGTTAAAAGAAGCAATTCATAATCAAAATGAAAAAGAAATTTTAGTTCCAATAAAAACTGACCCTGGATTAATTTTAAATTATCCTGTGGAAAATTGGCGAACTGTGGATTATGAAATTTTTGAATGGGACAGATTTGATAAAATTTTATTTTTTGATACAAAAGATTATGATATTCAAAATAGATTTTTTAGAAGATTGGCTTTTTTTGTAGAAAAAGAAGGGTACAAAGGCAAAATATTAACTAATGAACAGCTTGAAGGAAAACATGGTTTTAATGCTCATGATTATAGTGCAGATTCCATGGCAAAATTCTTTAATAAAGCAAAAGAATTAAAAGTTCAATTAAATTATGAAGAAGAATTGTTGTATAGAATCTTATTGGAAAACAATTTAATTTATTTGGACGGTGGTGTTGTAAAACCAAACGAAGGTGGCATTGTTTCAATTTCTCAAGAAACACCAGGTTGGTCACGTCGTAGATTGCTTGCTCATGAAGGTTGGCATACTCTTTATTTTAGAGATGTGGAATTTAGAAATTATGTTTCTGCTGTTTACCACACAATGGATCAATATTCATTGCAATTTTTAAAAGATTATTTTGCTTCTCAGAAAAACCTTGGTTATGACCAAAATGACGAATATCTTATGCAAAATGAATTTATGGCATACACAATGCAGCAGCCTTTGAATGAAGTTGGCAAAAACTTTGTAAATTGGTCAAATTGGAAATCTGTTTTTGAATATACTCCAGATTTAGCAGCTTATGTTCGTAATAATAAAGGTCGTGGTTTTGAAGATGCCGCAATTGCCTTAAACGAATTTGTTTTTGACAAATACGGAATTGTGTGTGGAAATATTGCAATTGTAAATAAGTATTAATCTTTTTCTACGTTAAATGCTTTTGCTGCTTCAATTGTAGTTGGTGGTCCATGTCCAGGCATTAAGATTATTCCATCTTGTTGTGAATATATCTTTTGTTCTATGTTTGATCTTAAAATGAAATCTGAGTATTTTGAGTTTGTAGAACCAACTAAACCGGCCGATAAAGCATCTCCAGTGAACAAAATGTTTCCAATTTGAAACATCATTGAGTCTGGTGTATGTCCTGGAATTGCTGTGTAGTAAACATTCATTTTTGCAATTTTGACTTTTCCATCACCAGTGATTACCGTTGTATCGTTTCCTGCAACTTCCCAATCTGCTGCAAAAATCTTTGGGTTATATATTTTTTTTAATGTTTTTAACCCGTGTATGTGACTAGAATGGTTGTGTGTTATTAAAACTGCAACGAGTTTTAGGTGTTGTTCTTCTATTTGAGAAATAAGTTCTTTTGTAATTTTTCCAGGATCAATAATTATTGCTTCTTTTGATTTTTCATTAACAACAACGTAACAGTTTGAGAATCCTTCTATGTTTAAGTGAAAATATACTTTCATTCTATGCTAAATTCCCTGAAAAAGTTCGCTTCCTTCTTTATCAAAAATTGCTTCCCTTGTATTTGACATTTTAAAAGAAACGTTTGTTTGATTAATATCTATGAACATTGTTTTTTTTACGTTGCAGTTCCTAAATGATGTATCTACAAGTGTAGCTTTTATGAATCTTGAATTAAATAAATCAGAATTGTCAAAAGATGACTGGTATGTTTTTATTCCGTTATAATTTGTATGAATTAAATCACTTGTTGTAAATAAAGTGTGAGAAAAAGTGCATCCTGAAAAAGAAGAAAACATTGTGTTACTTTTAATAAAATTGCAGTCGGTAAAGTTTGCAAAGTCGAAAATGCACATTCTAAGTCTTAATTCTTCTGATTGAATGTTTGTAAAAGTGCAGTGTGAAAAATTACAACCAATAAATACTTTATTAGAAAAATTAATGTTATCAAAAATAATTCCAGCTGCATTTAGCCCAATAATTGTTTGAGTAGAGTTGATATAGTTGTAAATTTCTTCTTTTGATTTTCCTGGGTTTGGAATGTGGTCTAGACAATAACCCTTTTCATTTGTCATCATTCCGTTTTCATCAAAAGTAGATAATGCATTGTGTTTACAATATTGAACAAGGCATTTATTTTGAGTAAACATAATTTTATTATAATATTTAATTTAAAAAGAGAAAAGATATAAAAATAAAGGTTTATTTGGAATATTTATTATAGATTATCTAATGAGGCATCAATCCATTTTTGTGTTAAATCTGGATAAATTGATTGAAGTTTTACAAATGAGCGTACAGCATCTTCAAATTGCCCTAACATGTATTGTGATTGTCCTAAGTAAAAAAGGGCTCTGTTTGAAGTTTCTGATGAAATATTTGTACCAAGAAAAATATTAAGTTCTGTAATTGCTTGTTCGTATTTTTTAGGTGCAAATGTTGTTTTTAATATTTGGAATAGTAAAAAATCGTCTCCGCCATCTGGTGAAACTAAATCTTCTTCAAAAAAATATGGTTGTAAATCTTGAATTTGTTTTTTTACAGATTTTCGTAATGGTTTTATTTCTTTTAATGTCTCTGATGAAATTAAATTTGTTTGTTTTTCTTCTAAAATATTTAGATATGGCAGAGGAGTGTCTCTAGAAGTTCCATCTGGATAAGTTTTTTCTGCTTTTTTTGCTTTTTGAATTTTTTTGTTAAAATTGTTTTGTAAACTTACACTTTTTGTTGTTGAATTTACAGACGGAATAATTAAATCAAAAGGTTTTGTTGTGTAGGCAATTACAGCATAAAAATATTCCGAAAAATCAGGAACTGTATCTGTGTATCCAGTTGAAGTAGCAGGAAGTTTTGCAATTGGTTGTAATGATTCAATTTGTTTATAATCTGAAATTAATTGATTACTTCTGAAAATTAAAAAATGTGAAATTTCTTCTTCTGTGTCTTGTGGATTTGTCCATAATAAAATGATGTTCTGATTTTTGCCACTAATAGTTTGAATATTTTTTACAATAGGTTTTTCGGCAAAAATAAAAAAAGGGACAAATAGAAAAGAAATAATCAACAAAATCTTTCGCATATTAAACAATATAGTCTGATTATTTTCTTTTTGCAACTGTTTTGCAGATGTTCATTTGAAAAGTGTTTTACAATTGTAAATTTCTTCTATTTATGTTAATTTATTTTTATGTTAGAAGAATTAAAAGTACCAATTGAACAATTAAAAGAAGAAATTATGAACGTTTGGGGGCGTCTTTGACTCTGCCTCAATAGATAAATCAATTCAAGAAAAAGAAAAACTAACTGAAGCACCTGGTTTTTGGGATAATCACGAAAGTGCAGAAAAAGTGATGTCTCAAATTAGAAAACTCAAAAGCCGCGTTGAACCATGGCGTAAGCTTCTTGCAGATATTGATGATTTGGAAGCAATGTTTGAACTTGCCACAGAATCTGGGGAACAGTCTGACGAAGATGAAGTTTCTACAATGCTTTCAAATGCAAAAGAAACTTTTGAAAAATTAAATATTTTAAATCTCCTTTCTGGTGAAGTTGATCAAAATGATGCATTTTTAACTGTTCATGCCGGAGCTGGTGGAACAGAAGCTTGTGATTGGGCGTTAATGCTTTCTAGAATGTATTTGCGTTGGGCAGAACGCCACGGTTATAAAACAGAAATTGTTGATGAGTTGGAAGCGGAAGGTGGAATTAAAAATATTACAATTCAAGTTTCTGGTGATTTTGTGTACGGTTATTTAAAAGGTGAAGGTGGAATTCACCGTCTTGTTAGAATTAGTCCTTTTGATTCTAACGCCCGCCGCCACACTTCATTTGCCTCTGTTTACGTTTACCCCGTGTTGGACGACAGTATTGAAGTTGAAATTAAACCTGAAGATTTGCGTGTAGATACATATCGTGCTGGTGGAAAAGGTGGTCAGCATGTTAACAAAACAGACTCTGCAGTTCGCTTTACCCATATTCCTACAGGAATTGTTGTTGCTTGTCAAACTGAACGAAGCCAGTTGATGAATCGACAGATTTGTATGAATATGTTAAAAGCTCGTTTGTACGAATATTATCGTGAACAAAAAGAAAAAGAAAATTCAAAATTCGTGGCAGAAAAAAAAGATATTTCTTTTGGAAGCCAAATCCGTTCTTATGTTTTCTGTCCTTACACAATGGTAAAAGATCATAGAACTAAATATAACGTTGGAAACATTCAAGGCGTTATGGATGGTGACTTAGACGAATTTATGAATTCATATTTAGTTGCAAAATGGAAAGGTCTTCCAATGGATGGCAGTGCAGACGATGATGAAGAATAAAATTCTTTTTTTATTTTTTCTATTTATTTCCTCATTTGCATTTTCAGAAACATTATCTAATAAATGGGTAATTGCTGCAGAACAATTTGAAGTAAATCAGATTAATCAAAATGATAAATTTTTGGAAGGCATTTCTAAAACAATTCCACAATTAATCTTGGAAAAATTAGACGCCAATATTGTTAGAAATATTTATCCAGATGAAAAATTTGAACGAAAGCAATATGAACTAAAAAAAGAAAGAATGTCTTTATTTTTGCAATTATCTAGTTTAACAAAAACTAGAGATTCTTTTGTTTTGTATAATTACACAGAAAACGAATTAAAACTAAAACAACGAGAGCAAGATAAAAAGATTAACGATGTAAAGAAAAAAATAAATGAAAACCTTGAAAAATTAAAAGAATCTGAAGCTCAATTTGAAGAAGATGTAAAAAATTATAATTCAAAGCAAAATCATTCAAAAAATGATTTTCAAAAATTTGTTGATTTGTTTAAGCATTTTTTTTCTAGCAAAGATGATTTGTATACAACGGAAGATGTTGCTTTTTACAATAACAGTTTTTCAAATCTTTATGTTCGTCCTGCAAAATTAATTGGAAAACCTTATGAAAGTAAAGAATTTGAACTTGAAATGGTTAATGCAAAAATTAATACTTTGCTAACAGGTAAAATAAATAAAGTTGGAGATTTCTATTCTATAACTGTTGATGCCTATTTATACCCTGGAGCAAAAAAAATAATTACGGTTACAGATGTTGGTTCGGCTAATGATTTTGAAATGATTTGTACAAACATTGCTCGTAGCATAATTCCAGTTTTATCAAATGCTATTCCAGTTGAAATTGTTCTAAATATTACCAATGAAGATATTAAATTTGATCAAATTGATTTTTTTATAGATGACGCCTTGCAATCAAATGTTTCAGATCAAATTATAGTGCAATCT
>JAFXDY010000074.1 GCA_017521105.1 Treponema sp. | reverse complement strand
GGTGATTTTGCAGGACTTTGTGCTTTGCAAGGTGGTTATGCCTTTATTGGAATTACAAAAGAGAATGATGATTTTTATTTGGTAGTGGCTCAGCGAAAAACTGAAGTTGAAAAATGGAAAATTGGTAGCGTTGATAATGACAAGCCAGAAATTGTTTGGAAAAAGCCAGTTTGCAGTTTTGTAAAAAATAATTTTGTTACTTTGCAATTGGAATTTAAGTTTTCTCCTAATGGAGATTTTGCATATTTTTCTTATTTTGATGAAGCCAAAAACGATTTTGTTCAAGTTGATTTTTGTAAATCTTTGTTTTTTACTTTAGACCAGTTTGTGGGTGTTCGGTTTGCATTATTTTATTATTCTACAATCCAAAGTGAAGTTGGCGGAAAAGTAATGTTCAAAGATTTTGAATATAAAATTCTGTAAAACTAAAATATTTTTTGTTATTTCTGTAGATGTCAAATAATTAGATACATTCCATCATTGCAATGTTGTAAAATTTGTCACTGCGAGACTTCGTCAGAAGTTGTGGCAGTCCAGTGATTGTACGAACGTTTTCTGGATTGCTTCGCAGTGCTCGCAATTGACGTGGTCTGTCTTTCTTGTGCTTGGCATGGGAATCTATTCAACATCATCTATTCAACATCTTCTAGACAATATTTATTCTAAAGGTTAAACTTGTTATATGAAGATTTTCTACTGGAACGATTTACAAAATCAAAAAGATGATTTTTTCTCTGCAACAAAATCTGGCATTTCTATTGGAAGTTTTGACGGACTTCACAAGGGGCATCGGGTTTTGCTAAAAACTTTAGTTGAAAATTGTTCCAAAAATAAGTGGAAAAGTGGTGTTGTAACTTTTGAACGCCCTTTGCCAAGTATAAAACATTCTTCAGATTATTCGGGGGACATTAGCACACTTTCCCAGCGACTTTCTCTTTTTGAATCTCTTGGAATTGACTTTGTTGTTATTGCAGATTTTACCGAAGATTTTGCCAGCTTAAAAGGTGTAGATTTTTTATCTTTGCTTGTAAAACAATGTAATATGACTTTTATTGCAGAAGGTGTTGATTTTAGATGCGGTTACAAAGGTGCTACAGATACATCGGCCATAAAATATTGGGCAAGTCAAAACAAAGTTCAGTGTAAATTTGTAAATCCTGTGTTTTATATGGAAGGAACCGACCAAGAAGAAAGAATTAGTTCATCATTTATTCGCCAGATGGTTCAAAAAAGTTTTTTTACCACTGTTTGTCAGCTCCTTGAACGCCCCTACGAAATTGACCTTGAAACAATAAAAAAAATTGGCAAATGTAATCAAGTTTTGCCTGCCGACGGCGTTTATTCTGTAAAAGATGAAAAAGGAGACATTTGCCGACTAAAAATTCAAAACGGAAAAATTGCAAAAGCTCCTGAAAGTAAAAAAATTGTTTTTTATTAATTGGGCGCAAATGCATCGGGATAGTCGCATTTCGCAGTTCCCTAACGGTCAGCCCGCCATTTTTGAAAAAAATGGCGTGGCTCCCAAAACGAAAGAAAACTTTCGTTTTGGGCCTGCTCAATTCTCGGCGCCGCCACATTAAATTTTTTTACTGCCAGTGGAGCGTGGCTGTCCCAGTGTCTGAATACTTACTTCTATTGATTTTTTTTAATAATTTATATAATATAAATTAATTCTGTTTATACGATTCATTTTGTGATTTGTTTCCCCAAACCCGGAAGCAGACCTGCAAGATTTTCGCTTATGCAGATAATAAATTAATTTTAAGGGGTTCCAAAATGGCACTTACAAAAGAAACAACAGCCGCAACAATCAAAAAATACGGTGCAAAAGACACAGACACAGGTAGCGTTAAAGTTCAAATCGCTTTGATGACACAACGTGTTCAACAACTTACAGCACACGTAAAACAATTCCCAAAAGACGGAACTGCAAAACGTTCACTTTTGAAAGTTGTAGGTCAACGTCGTAAGATGTTAAAATACTTTGAACGCACAGACCTCGAAGGATACCGTGCATTTATCAAAGAACTTGGTTTACGTAAGTAAATTTTACAAATCCCGCTGGTTAGCCCAGTGGGATTTTTTTTCACTATTGTAATTGTCGGGCGAGACCCGACAATCTTTTTTTAACTCTGTACAAAACAATTTGCACAACACTTTCCATCTATTGACAAATTACTTCGGGGGGGGTAATATAGAAGAAAATATCATTTTATGGAGTTTTTTCTATGAAAAAAAATGTTTTATTAAGTGTTTTGTTGGTTGGTCTTTTTGGAGTAATAGGGTGTGCAAATAATCCTGAGGAGTCTAAAGATTCTAATTCTAATTCTTATTCTTATTTTTATTATGAAGTAGTAAATAATACTGGCAGTGATTTAAATGTAAAAAGTTGTATGGCTTCTTCAGAAAATATTATGAAGAACTTTTATGAGCTTGAATATATAAAAGAAACTGATTATGTAAAAATTTCTGCTGGAAAAAGTTATGTTTTTAAATTTGATTTAGTTGGAAATGAAGATTCTTTTGTAGGAATTGATTGTGGTCCATGGGGAGATGGTAAGTATTATGGCGGATGGGGTCGTGAATGTTTGAAAAATGTGAAAACAACTTTAACATTAAATGATATTAATGATCCGGATTCTTGGAGTTCAAAGGGGACTGTTGAAAAATATATTGATATTTCACAATTTATTTGTGACAAAGATTCAAATTTTACTCACACAATTAAAAATACAACAGATAAAGATGTTTATGGATATGCATTCTTCAATCAACCTGAAGATGATAAATGGACTTATGATTTTGATTATAGCACAGAATGGATAAAAATACCTGCTGGAAAATCAATTGAATTAAAGTTTAATAAAGATAAACATACTGGTTGGTATGGAGGTGTCTTATTTGGAATTAACAGTTGGGTAGGTCAAGAAATTGTTAGGGTAGAAAATATTCAAGATAGTTTAACAACTACTATTACTGGTTTTTATGAAAATGGCATTCCAATTGTAGAATAATTTCATTCATTTTTATTCCTGTGATTTACGTAAGTAAATACGTCCGGTCAAGGCACGCTTTGCTCAAGGCCTTGACTCGGCCGTTTTTAGGGTTTGTATTAAACCCTAAATCTTACAAATCCCGCTGGTTAGCCCAGTGGGATTTTTTTATTTCAAACTTTTTTCAAAAAAATAATTAACCAAATTTTATTAAAAAATTGTGAAAAAAATCATCAAAATTTAGTTAATTTACTCTGTTTACTATGAAAAAATATCCTAATAAACTGTAATTAGATTTTTATATTTTGGAGATTTTTATGAAAAAATTTATTTGCAAATTACTTATTGTAAATTGTCTATTATTTGTTTTTGTAGGGTGTGCTTCATCAAAAGTTGAAAATACAAACAAAAATGAAGTTGGCTACTATTATTATGAAGTGCAAAACAAAACGGATAAAACTCATACTGTACACAGTTATGTAACTTTAGATACTGAGCATAATCGGTTTTATGAAAATGAGGAAAATATTGTTTTTGAAACAGATGTAGTTTTTATAGAACCTGGTCAAAGTTATACATTTAAGCATCCACTTTATTCTGATTGTTTTATAAAACAATATTGGGCGGGGTTGAATTTTTGTCCATTTGCCCAATATATAGTTATTCATGGTTGGGAAGTTACCTGTATTCCTGGAATTAAAACTACTATGACATTTTTAGATTCAAAGGATACTAAAGCTAGAGAAAGTTCTGTTGAAGTTGCAGATTTTGTAAATTATTCAGACTATGTACCAAAAAATCCAAATGGTGATTTTAGATATGTAGTTGAAAATCAAACAGACCAAGATACTTACGTAATGAATATGTTTGTAAATAAAGATGACAAAATTGTATATAATACAAGTTGGGTAAAACTTCCAGCGGGTAAATCTGTAGAATTTAAATATAAAAAATCAGATTATAAAGGCTTGTTTCCTATGAATGTATTTTGGGGGATAAATAATTTTTCTGCTGTACAAATATTAAAATTTGAAGATTTTAAAGCTGTAAAAGATGTTATAACTGGTTTTGACGAATCTGGTAAGCCAATTACTTCTGGTTATTCTCAAAAAGCTAAGTAATATTTCTAAGCAAAATACAGGTTTATCACCTTTTCAATTTGTTTTGAACTTATTGGAACAGATGAAGATTCCATTGTAAAAACTACATCTGTTCCAATTTGAAAATTATTTTCCTGATAGAATTTAATTTTTTCTATTGCTTTATTCAAATATTCTAAATTATCCATCATTCCAAAATGTTCCCAAAAAATGGTTTTTCTTTTGTTTATGTTATAGCAGCAAAAATCTGGATAAAAAACAGCGTTATTAATTTTAATAGGATATTCATAGTGAAAAAGAATATTATTTTTTATCAAACACTCTGCAATAATCAATTCACTTTTTGACCGAACCCTTTCATTTTTAGACGTAATAAATTCTGTTGAGTTGTTCCAAAATTCTTTTTTTGTGTATTTTATTTGCTCCCATTTTTCTTTGATTAATTCCTCTGGGAAAGTTACTGGCAAAATTAATTTTTTACGTTCATTAGAAGCACGTTCATAAACTTTTTCAATGTTGTGAATTTCTAATTTTTTAATAGTTCCTTTTAATAATTTAATTTGCCGTTCCAATTTTGAAACTACTTTTTTTTCGTAAGATTTTTGTGCCAATCTTTTTATTTCATTCCAATTTTTTTTAGGTAAATAAATTGATTTTTTACCTTTTTCTATTTTGTAAAATTGAAATGATTTACCTTTTTTGATTATACGTAATCTTTCTGCCGAATTTTTTTTATAACCTTCTTTTTTCTTTTTGAGTACATTTTCAAGTTCACAAAGTCTTTCTCTTAATGTCTCCGATATTTGTTCTGGTTTTAATTCTTCATAAATCATAAATACCTCCATATATACAATAGAAAAAAAAGTGAAAATTTAGGAATATTCCCAGAACTTTTTTTGATTTTTTTTTCCAAAATTTACAATTTTTATTGGAATAATATGAAAAACACATACTAAAATGTAAAAATGCAATTTGGTATGTAAGAGAGTTGTATTTTGGGGAATGAATCTTCTGTAAATACATACCAAATTGTAAAATAACAAAATGGTATGTATTTTTGTGGAGGTTTTGAAAGGAAAATTGCCTGAAATACATACCAAAAATAGAATATGGAAGTTGGTATGTATGTGAGAGGAAATTTTGGTTAGAAAAACGTTGTAAGTACATACCAAATTGTAAAATAACAAAATGGTATGTATTTTGATAGAGATTTTGTGGGGAAATTGGATTGTAATACATACCAAATTAAAAATGTGCAATTTGGTATGTATGTGAGAGGAAATTTTGGTTAGAAAAATGTTGCAAGTACATACCAAACTGTAAAATGACAAAATGGTATGTATTTTTGTGGTGGTTCTGAAAGGAAAATTGCTAGAAATACATACCAATCTGAAAAAGTGAGAGTTGGTATGTATATAAGGGAAGTTTTTTGCTTGCAAAACGTTGCAAATACATACCAAATTAAAAATGTGCAGTTTGGTATGTAAAAGAGTCGTGATTTTGGGGAAGAATTTTCTGTAAATACATACCAATGTTTGAACCAGAAAAAAAGTATGTATTTATGCACTGATTTTTTTGAAATCCAGTTCAAAATACATACCAAATTACAAAAATGTGATTTGGTATGTATTGTTGTTGATATTTTTGATGAATGTACGTGGAAAATACATACCAAACTGTAAAATAACAATTTGGTATGTGTTTTTTAGTAAAAGGGTGATATAAGGGGAAAAATTGTAGTGTATATTTGGTTTGTTTTATGGTGTAAATCTAATTGATTAAAAATGTATAATGAACTAAAATTATTGTGTGAAAGTTTTTCACTTTTAATGGCCCTTGGAATTCATTGAATCACGGGTACACACAAATTGGCATAAAAAGCGGGCGTTACGGGCCGGCGTTTGAGGCCCGTAAGAGGGGTAGCGGAAAAGACCGGAGCACAAGTTTTGCAAGGCAAAACTTGGTCCGCGCGTGCAACGCGCGGGGCGAGGACTTTGGAGCGTAGGGCAGGCGCCCTCCTTAATTTTTTTGTGCTTATTTGTGTGAATCTGTGGTGAATTCTTGGGACAAAATATTTCTTTAATAGAGGAAAATTATGGCTGTAGAAAGAGTTACTTACAGACTTGGAGATGCCGATCTCATTTTGGAAACAGGAAAAATCGGTAAACAGGCAAACGGTTGTGTTTATGCTCAATGGGGCGGTGCTGCTGTTATTGCTACTATTTGTGCGTCGTCTAGTGTTACAGAAGGTCAGGATTTTGTTCCTGTAACTGTTGAATACAACGAAAAATTTTATGCTGCTGGAAAAATCCCTGGTGGATTTGTAAAACGTGAAGGTCGTCCAAAGGATAAAGAAATTTTGGTTAGCCGTCTTATTGACCGTCCAATGCGTCCTTTGTTTGAACCATCTTTTGGTCATGAACTTCAAATTGTTCCAACTTGTGTTAGTGCAGACGGTGAACATACTCAGGATATTTTGGCTGTTTTGGCTGCATCTGCTGCAACTTGTATTTCTGACATCCCATTCCATGGTCCAGTTGCTGCTTGTCGTGTTGGTTTTAAAGACGGAAAATATATTATTAACCCAACTTTTAAAGAAATTGAAGAAGGGGACATGGAAATTGTTGTAGCCGGAACAAAAGACGGTTTTACAATGGTTGAAGGTGGAGCTAACGAAGTTTCTGAAGATGTTATGCTTGGTGCTTTGGCTGAAGCTGAAAAATTCATTAAAGAAATGTGTATTTTGCAGGAAGAACTTGTTGCAAAATGTGGTAAAGAAAAACTTCCTTTGAATCCACTTGATGTTACTTTGGATAACGCTGAAGCAATTGAAGCAGAAGCAACTCCACTTTTAAAAGAAGCTTGTTTCCAAAACGGAAAAGATAATCGTGGTAGAGCAATTGCTCAAGTTCAAAAAGATTTGGCTGCTAAATATGCTGAACAATTGGAAGATCCAATTCAAGCTAAACTTTTCTGTAATTTGATGGATGATATTCAATATAAACTTTTGCGTAAATCTATTTTGGACGAAGGTGTTCGTATTGATGGTCGTAAATGTGATGAAATTCGTCCTATTTCTTGTGAAATTAATGTTTTGCCTATGCCACACGGTTCGGCTTTGTTTACTCGTGGTGAAACTCAGTCTTTGGCAGTTTGTACTCTTGGTACTGCAATGGACGAACAAACTTATGATGATATTGATGGCGACAGAAGTGAACACTTTATTCTTCACTACAACTTCCCACCATATTCTGTTGGTGAAACTGGTCGTTTAACAACTGGTCGCCGCGAAATTGGTCACGGAAACTTGGCTCGTCGTTCTCTTGAACCAATGGTTCCAAGCCGCGAAGAATTCCCTTACACTGTTCGTGTTGTTTCTGAAATTATGGAATCTAACGGTTCTTCTTCACAAGCTTCTACTTGTGGTGGAACTTTGTGTATGTTGGCAGCTGGTGTTCCAATGAAAAAAATGGTAGCTGGTATTGCTATGGGTCTTATTACAGAAGGCGACCACTACGAACGCTATCAAATTCTTTCTGATATTCTTGGTGAAGAAGATCACCTTGGAGATATGGACTTTAAAGTTGCTGGTACTCGTGATGGTATTACTGGGTTCCAAATGGATATTAAGATTCCTGGTGTAACAACAGAAATTATGGAAAAAGCTTTGCAACAAGCTAAAGAAGGTCGTATGCACATTCTTAGCAAAATGGAAGAATGTATTGATAAACCAGCTCCATTAAGTCCACGTGCACCTCAAATCTTAACAATGAAAATTCCTGTAGACAAAATTGGTGCTTTGATTGGTCCTGGTGGAAAAAATGTAAAAGCTTTGTGTGCTCAATATGGTGTTACAATTAATACTGATGACGACGGAACTGTTACAATTTACGGAAAAACTGGAATTGCTGCTGAACAAGCTAAAAAAGCTGTAAAAGGCATTACTGAAGATCCTGAAGTTGGAACAATTTACCAGGGAACTGTAAAACGCATTATGGAATTTGGTGCATTTGTAGAAATTTTACCTGGAAAAGAAGGTCTTTGTCACATTTCTAAACTTTCTAAACAAAGAGTTAGCAAAGTAACTGATGTTTTGACAGAAGGTCAACAAATTCCTGTAAAACTTCTTGAAGTTGATAAACAAGGTAGATTGAATCTTTCTTATATTGACGCAATTGAAGAAAAATAAGATTGTAAATTGGAGTAGGGACTGTTTGTAAATTGTTGTTTGTGAATTACAATATTTACAAATTTGTCCTTAAAGAAAAAAGGTGAGTATGGATTTTTCCATACTCACCTTTTTTTGTGTAAGAATAAATGCTACAACTTAAAAGAATATTATAATTTACACTTTAAATTGGTCAATTTGAGAACTGATGTTATCAATTGATTCAATTACTTTGTTAGAAATATCTGCTAAAGATTCACTTGTTTCGTTAATCCTTGCAGTTTCTGAAGAAACTTGGTGAACACTTTCTTGAATCTTTGTTGTAGTTTCTTGAAGGTTGTAAATTTCAGACAAGATAGTTTTGTTTCCTTCCGACATTTCGTGACTTGCTCCACGAACCTCAACAGTACTGTTATTCATTGAACTTAATGTCTCATTAATTTGTTTTGAACCTTCTTGTTGTTCATGCATTGCATTTCTAATTTGGTGAACAAGTTCATCTGTGTTAGAGATTATTGAAGATAATGTAATAAATGATTCACTTGAATCTGAGGAAGCTTGAACAACTTTTGTAATTGAGTCAGATATGTCTGTAAGTTGATCCCTAATTTTCTTAGATTGTTGTGTTGATGTTTCTGAAAGTTTACGAATTTCATCAGCAACAACACTAAAACCCTTACCTTGATCACCTGCGTGAGCAGCTTCGATTGCTGCGTTCATAGCAAGCAAGTTTGTCTGGTTAGCAATATCGGAAATAACCTGGTTTGCTTCTTGAAGTGATGTTGATTGAATTTCAACTTGTTTAATAATTTCGTTTACAATACCTTGCTTTTGAATTCCACCTTCTGCATGTTGTTGTAAAGATGTGAATAAATCTGCCATTTTTTCAACAGAAGTGTTTACAGAAGAAATGTTTCCAATCATTTGTTCTACAGCGGCAGAAGCTTGTTGTACACCTGCAGATTGAGAAATAATCATTCTTTCTAGAGATTCAATGTTAGAAGAAATTTCATTTACTGCAGTTGCTGTTTGTTCTACGCTAGAAACTTGTAAAGACAATTGTGTTGTCATATTTGAAATTACATTATTAACCGATGAGATTTCTTGGTTAGTTGTTTGGGAGGCATTTTTTAAGCTGTGTCCCATTGTTGTTAATGTGTCTTTTGATGTTTTTATGTCTTTGATGATGTTTTGAAGTTTTGCGGTAAAGAGGTTGAAGCCACTTACAACTTCGCCAATTTCATCTTTTGTATGAATTTCAATTCTGTTTGTTAAATCTGCATTACCACTAGAAATTTCTTGAATTGAATCTTTTACAGTTAATAATGGTTTTATTACAAGAGAAGTAAAGAATAATGTACAAGCTAAAACAAGTAAAATTGCTACAAAAACTGTAATTGCTAAGGAAACTTTCATTTTGGCAAGTGGTGCAAAATAGAAATCATAAGGTACAGAACAAATTACAGCCCATTTACAGTTTCCTCCAACAGGCTGATATGTAGATGTCATCTTTCTGTTAGTTTTTGAGTCAATGTATGTTTCGAGACCTGTTTTTCCTGTTTTTGCAGCCATAATAATTCTGTGGAATTCAGGATTTGTTGTTGCAAGTTCTTCTGTAGTTCCAATGTCTTCACTTGTACCAATAATTTCGCCAGTTTGCATATTGATTACAATTGGATGTTGGCCACTACCAATATCAATGGAAGAAACTATGTTAGAAAGTCTGTTTCCTTTAATTACAGAAACAGCCGCACCAATTGTTTGTTTTTTGTTGTTGTAAACTGGCACAGAATAATACATTAAAATTCCGTTAATAACTTTAGAAAAAGCTGGATCTGCAACGTGTTCTCTTCCCGCCATTGCTTCTGTAAAATAAACTCTACCAGAAGCTAAGTTTAATTTTTGACCAGTTCCAGCAATGATTGTAAACCCTTCTTTGTCGTAAAATGCAACATTTTCATACTTTGTAGGGTCTGTTTGAATAATAGCTACAAGTTGTTTATTTTTTTCTTCAAGGGTAATTTCTTCGTCACGCATAAATGGTTGTTGCGCAATTGAACGAAGCATCATAAATTCCTTTTGGTTTAATTCGTTAATTTGGTGAATTGTATCTGAAGATACTTGAAGCATTGTATTTTCTGTTGATTGAATTAAAGATGTTTCTGCAATTTTATAAGAAATTGTTCCTGTTGCTATAATGCCTGCTAAAATAATAATGAGATTTAAGATAATAAATTTTGTTTTAATACTTTTCATAGTCCCTCGTTAAAAATTATTATATTAAACGTTTTATAATTAAATTTAATTCTATCATAGGAAGTTGTTTTCGTAAAGAAAAATTATCTGTATAAAATTGGTTTGAATAATTGGTTGTATTGAAAGTCTTTTTTTTTATGGTGTATTTTGTTATAATCTTTTTATGAATAAAATTGATGTGAAGTGCGTTGCATTAGAAGGCGCCATTATTCCTGAATATAAAACTGTTGGTGCGGCTGGAGCCGACGTTTATGCATATCTAAAAGAATCTGTTACATTAAAAGCTGGAAAATCTTGTGTAATTCCAACTGGTGTTTTTTATGAGATTCCTGAAGGATACGAAATTCAAGTTAGACCAAGAAGTGGGCTTGCGGCAAAAAATGGAGTTACAGTTTTAAATACTCCAGGAACAATCGACAGTGATTATAGAGGAGAACTTCAAATTATATTAATAAATTTGGGTGATAAAGATTTTGAAATTAAAAATGGAGATAGAATTGCTCAAATTATTGTTGCCCCTGTTACCCAAGGAAATTTTGTGCAAGTTGAACAGCTTTCTGTAACAGAACGTGGTGAAAAAGGTTTTGGTTCTACAGGTGTTTAATGATTTATTCGATTGTAAAAAAGGTAAAATCTTTTATAAAAGAAAAAATTAATTTTGTTTCTCAGAGTAAAATCTACAAACTTGTAATAGAAAAAATTGATTACATTCAAGTTAAATATTTTCACAAAGGTGAACTTAAACGTTTTGTTTTAATTAAATATCTTTTTAAAGATTTGTTTTTGTATTTTCTTGTAGCTTTTGTTTTCTTTTTTATGGTTTTTTTTGTGAATCAGATTTTGCTTGAGGTTGAACGGTTACTTGCAAATTCAGCTCCATTTTCTGATGTTATGAAGATGATGTTGTATAGTTTACCTTTTATTATTGCTCAATCAACACCTTATGCTACTTTAGTAGGTTTTTTAATGTGTCTTGGTGGAATGATGAGTAATAATGAAATCTTAATTTTTAGAGCATCTGGTTTTTCTTTTTTTACAATAATGATTCCTGTGGTAGTTTTAGGTGGCGCAATTTCTTTGGCTTCTTTTTTTGTTAATGATTATTTGTTGCCTGTTGGAACTGTAAAATATAATGAATTATTACGCGAAATTATTTATTCAACACCAACTGTAGAATTGGAATCAAATAGTGTAAAAAAAATGGATGGTTCTAATTTGATTGTTGGTGAAGTAACAGATAATTCCATTTCTGATTTAGTAATATTTAATACAAAAGATTCTGATACAGATAAAGTTATTGTTGCTGGTGAATCTGAATTATCTGGTTCAGACATAAAAGGTGTATTAATGAGTTTACAAATGTCAGACTCTTTAGTTTTGTCTATGAAAAAATCACGACGAACAGATTATGACGT
>JAFXDY010000073.1 GCA_017521105.1 Treponema sp. | reverse complement strand
TCTACGATTGTTTCTGTTGGTGAGTGAGAAGTACCCATAGACATAGAAGAAATTGCTGTATCAAGCCAGTCTGCACCAGCTTCTGCACCTTTTAACAATGTTGCAACAGAAAGACCTGTTGTTGAGTGTGTATGAATTTCTACTGGTAAATCTACTTTTGCTTTGATTGCTTTTACTAGATCATAAGCATCGAATGGTTTTAAAAGACCAGACATATCTTTAATACAGATTGAATCTGCACCGAATTCTGCATAAGTTTTTGCAAGTTCTGCATATTTATCTACTGTGTGGAATGGTGTTACTGCATAAGAAATTGCCATTTGAACATGTTTTCCTGTTTTTTTAGCAGCTTTTGTAGCACATTCCATGTTTCTTGGGTCGTTACATGCGTCAAAAATACGGAAACAGTCAATACCGTTTTTTGCAGCTGTTTCTACGAATTTTTCTACAACATCATCTGCATAGTGACGATATCCAAGTAAGTTTTGAGCACGAAGCAACATCATAATTTTTGAATTTGGCATTGCTGCGTGAAGTTTACGAAGACGATCCCATGGATCTTCGTTTAAGAAGCGGATACATGAGTCATAAGTTGCTCCACCCCAACCTTCTACAAATTTGTAACCAATTTTATCGATCATAGGACATGCAGGAAGCATATCTGCAGTTGTCATACGAGTAGCGTGAAGACTCTGGTGAGCGTCACGGATTGCAAGTTCTGAAATTCCAACTTTTGCCATTTTTATATATCCCCTTTTTATGAATTTAATTCTTTATCGTGAACTGCGGCTGCAATTGCTGCAATTACATTTAAGTCCTGACTTGATGTGGCTTGAGTAGCTGCAGGACTACTATTAGCTGTTGCATTAGATGTTTCTTCTTTATCAAGTTTCAATGCACGAACAGTTACTTGCAATAACTTCATACATCCAATTAATATGATAATAAAACCGAATACAACACACATTCCAAGCAAAGTCAATAATCCACTTTGACTAAGCATTTCTGAAATTGTCATATATCCTCCAAAAGAAAAACGGAATTTTTCTCCCATTTTACAGATTTTAATATAATGTCAAAATTATATTTAAAAATAAGGAATTATTCAATCCAATAAAACACTTATGTTATGGGAAAAGATGTGATTTAAAATATAAAATTGATTAGAAATTAGATTAGGGATAGTAGCACCTGCGTAGCAGTCCACCGCAGCAAAAGCCGAAGATTTTTTTGGCTTTTGCGAGGAGGACGAGCCGCGGTTAGTCGGCGAGGTGCGAATAGCCCGACCCAAAGAGTTTTGTGAACTTTGTGAGCAAAACTCTTTGGGGAATCTCCAAATACAAAAAAAACTAAATTACGTCTTCTATAAAATAGAGATTTCCTTTTGAAAGTTTGCCTGTTTTTAGGGCGTTATCTAATTTTACTAATGTTTGAACGGCACCTGTGGCAAATCCTTCGCGGCTACGAGCTGTATGTGTTAATTCGATTGTGTCGGCAATGCCATCGAAGAAAACTTTGTGAGTTCCTGGTATGTTTCCGCAACGTGTTGAAGAAACGTGAAGTTGATTTTTTGCAGGGCGTTCGTGGAATGCGTCAAAAACCATTTCTGTTTTTTCTGGATATCCTTCCATAACACGTTTTGCAATTTCTAACGCTGTTCCAGATGGGCTGTCTGCTTTTTGATTGTGATGAGCTTCCCAAGTGGCAACATCGTATTCTGAATATTCCGACATAATTTTTGCAGCTTCGGCAACAATTTTATAGAACATATTTACGCCAATAGAAAAGTTTCCGGCTGTAAGTAAAGTTCCGCCAACTTCTTGTGCGTATTTTTTAATGTTATCGTATTCTTTGTTCCAACCTGTTGTACCAACAATTAAAGGAAGACCTAATGGGAGCAATGCTTTAATGTTTGCTAAAACTGCCGATGGATGAGAAAATTCAATTATTCCTTCTGCACCACTTGATTTTACAGCGCGAACAATAGCCTCTGTGTCCCCCTGAGCAACTTTTACTTTCGCGTCGTCCGCAACAACGTCAATTGTTGTAACAACTTCATGACCATCTCTAATAGCTGCTTGTTCAAGCATGTGGCCCATTTTTCCGTATCCTACTAATGCTATTTTCATTTTTTTTGTCCTTTTTTTTAGATTATCGGGTCAAGCCCGATAATGACAGTTTTTAATTAAAATAAGCTGAGTGCAAAATTTGGATTGTTTTGTCGGCTTCGTCGGCATCAACAATCATACTGATGTTTACTTTGCTTGCACCTTGGCTAATCATTTGAACATTAATTCCTTCTTCTGCTAAAGCTTGGAAGCCACTTGCCAAAATTGCTGAAGAATGTGCTGCATCACAAATGATTGTAACAATTGCTTTTTCTTTTCGAACAGAAACTTGGCTTGCTTGTTCCAAATCTGCAATTAATCCAGATAAATCTGCTTTTGTATTTACAGTTAAAGAAACAGAAACTTCTGATGTTGCAATTACATCAATACTAATGTTCCATTTTAAGAAGTTGTTGAATACGTGAGCCAAAAATCCTGCTGCACCTAACATTCTTGAACTTACAATATCAATTAAAGTGATGTTTTTTACAGTTGTAATTGCACAAACTGGAGGAACTTTTCCTGTGTGATTTTCTACAATAATACTACCAGGACTTGTAATGTTATATGAGTTTTTTACACGAACTGGAGTTCCAGATTTTCTTACAGGAACCATTGAACGTGGATGCAAAACTTGTGCACCAAACATTGCAAGTTCTTGAGCCTCTTCGTATGTTACTTCTGGAACAGGTTTTGCTTCTTTTACAATGCGTGGGTCTGTTGTTAAAATTCCATCAACGTCTTTCCAAGTTTGAACTTCTTCGGCTTGCATTGCAGCACCAATCATTGTTGCAGTTAAGTCTGAACCACCACGACCTAAAGTTGTAATATTTCCTTTTACGTCTTTTGCAATGAATCCTGTAACAATTGGAATTTCTACATCTGTGCCATTTTTGTAACCAGTTAAATATTTTGGAATATCGTCCCAAACAGAATCTAACAATTCAGCTGCCATGTAATTGCTGTCACTAAGAATTCCAATGTCCCAAGCGTCGTAAAACTTTGCAGGAATGCCTTCTTTTGTAAGATATGCGGCCATCATTCTAACAGACATTCTTTCGCCAAAAGAAACAAGATAATCTCTTGAACGTTTTGAAATTTCTTTTAGCATAGAAATTCCTGTTAAAAGTTGATTCAATTCCTTCAATAAATCTTGAATAGTTTCTATATTAACATCTAATAATTCTGCGGTTTCTTTATGAAGTTTTGCAACACCTTCAACATCAACAATTCCTTTTACCGCTTGGTCTGCAGCTTCCAAAAGATGATCTGTGGTGTCTCCCATTGCTGATAATACTACTACTGGCTTTTTTTCTTTGTATGCTTTAATAATTGAAGCAACATGTTTAATTCTTTCTGCGTTTGCGACACTTGAGCCGCCAAATTTCATAACTATCATATAGGCACTTCCTATGCATTTTTTATATTTTTTTTATTATAGTGAATTGTGGCGTCTATGAAAAGCACAAAACTTTTTCTACAAAATTGGAATAAAATCTGCAGTTTGATTTGGAATATCAATATTTGCAGCTTTTAGAACTAACTTATCATTTAATTTTGCAGAAACCGCTTTTAGTGTTGTTTGCATATCTAGTTCTGGAATTAAAAATTGGAATTCTGAGCCACGAATATCAATACAATATGCTTCGTAAGTTTTTTCTGGATTTTGCAAAAGGTAAATTAATTTCCAGTGAGTTTCGCTAAGTCTGCTAACTTTTTTTGCAGCAACAGAAGCGGCATCTCCTGCGGCAACTTTTTCTAACATTTCATCTTTTTGCATAACCCGTTTTCCGTCAATAAACGCTCGCAACTGTTGATGAGCAATTAAATCTGAATAACGACGCAATGGTGAAGTTACCTGACTGTAAAAACTAACTCCAAGTCCTGCATGTGGAGCTGGCGTAATTCCAACAGAACGTTTTCTCATACATTTAATTTTTGCAAAACTTCCCGCGTAGCCTTCTGGAACATTTTCTGGGAAAGATGGAGCTTCTTGACTTACATAAGGAAATGGCAATTTATTTTTAAACGCAAAACGAGCAGCCGCCTCCCCTGTTATGATCATAAGTTCGGCAATCATTTCGTTACTTTCAAAACGGCTAGAAGGTTCAATGCTAACTTTTTTTGTTTCTTTGTCTACAATAATATCAACTTCTGGCATTTGAATTGTAACTGCATTGTTTTTTTCGCGACGTTCTCTATTTTTTCTAGCAATTTCGAACAAAGGTTTTAATTCGGTTGAATCTTTTTGTTCTTGAGCCTGAGCATAAGTAATGCATTTTACATTTACACAAGTTTTTAAAACTTCACAATCTTCAATTTGACTTTCTTCGTCTAATTTAATTTTAAACGATAAGGCTTTGCTGTTTTCTCGCAAACCAAGGGCATAATCTTCAAGGCAATTTTCACAAAGCATACGACTTGCCCCTTCTGGAATGTACAAAGTTGTTCCACG